>JAKZYH010000668.1:0-3760 GCA_047514575.1 Acidobacteriota bacterium
GGGCCCCGGTCAGGACCGCGGCTGCCACCGCCACTCCCAGGGTCACGACCAGGTTGATGCGCCAGTAGTAGAGCAGGTTTTTCTGGAGTAGCTGCCGAAGTTCCATCAATTTGGCGAAAGCTCGCCGCCCTCGAGTTGAAAGCGTTCCGGAAACCTCTCGCCTAACTCAGCGTTGTGGGTAACCACGATCAGGATGTTCTGCTGTTGCTGGTGCAGGTCGAAGAGAAGGTCGGCCACGGTCTGTGCGGAATCTCTGTCGAGATTACCGGTAGGTTCATCACAGAGCAGCAGCAGGGGCTCATGGATCAGTGCTCGAGCCAAGGCGACCCGTTGTCGCTCTCCCCCCGACAGCTGAGCGGGACGGTGATCGGTCCTGTCGGCGAGGCCAATCTGGGTCAGGAGGGTGCGTGCCCGATCTTCCCAGCCGCCTTGGATCTTGGGAGCCTGAGGCACCAGGGTAGGGATGAGGACGTTCTCCAGGACCGAGCACTGAGGCAGGAGGCAGTGGTCCTGGAAGACGAACCCGATCTGGCGATTTCTGAAGGCCGCCAGCTCCTTCTCCTCCATTTCGAACGGATTCTGGCCTTCCAGCACGACCGTGCCTGCGGAAGGAGGCTCCAGGGCTCCGAGTATGTGGAGTAGGGTGCTTTTCCCGCTACCGGAAGGACCCATGATCGACGCCGCGGCTCCGCGTGCCAGGGACAGCGAGATCCCCGAAAGGATCCGAAGGGAACCCCGCGGAGTTGAGTATTCTTTTTTCAGATTACTGGCTTGAAGAGCCATCAGTATCCCTTTGAGGCGACTATAGGCTGTCCAGGGTCCCCGGATTGATCCACTGTAACTTCTTCACCTTACAAGGCCGCAAGAGCCCTCCCCTTCGAAGTTCGCTGGACGCCACTTTCCGGGAAAGAGAGACGTGCGACCCTCGGACGTTCCGACGTGCGACGAATGCTTTCACTTCAGTGACTCGTAGACCTCAAGCGTACGCTCAGCCATCAGCTCCGCACTGTAGTGTTCTCGAATTCCCTGCCTCCCCTGCCTGCTAAGTTTCTCTGCCAGGATGGGGTTCTGCGCGACCGAGAGAATGCCCTCGACGATGCCGTCCGGGCTTTCCGAATCAACCAGAAGGCCGCCCCCGGTCTTCTCGATGATCTCCGGGTAGGCTCCCCGACGCGGTTGCACCACGGGAACCCCACTGGCCATGGCCTCTAATAAGTACATGCCTTTGGGTTCGTCATAGGAAGCCGGCACTGATAGAACGTCCAGCTTGCTGAGGAACTCTACCTTCTCGGTCCGGCTCAAGATTCCGCGGTAGCGGAACTGCTGACTCAACCCCCAGTCCTGGATCTGCCTCTCGACCTTTCTCAGGTAGGTCTTTTGAGCCGGAGCCAGATACCCCGCAACCTCTAGCCGGGCACCGGCCAGCGGTCCCCCCTGACTCAGAGCCCGAAAGGCTTCACTCAGGAGGTGCAGCCCCTTCTCGGGGACGATCCTCGCCAGGTAGCCTATCGTAAACGGGTCCGTTTTCGGTTTTCTGGACCCATTGTAGTCGCGCCAGTGGATGCCCAGTGGGACGACGTGGATCTTGTCCCTGGGAATGCCAAGGTAGTCGGACATGAAATCGGCGTGGTAGCGGCTCACGCCAATGAAGGCATCGACCCAACCGATGTTGGAGCGAATCAGCTCCAGGGCTCGTTTCTGATAGCGCGGTGGGAGGCTTTGCAGGAACAGATCCTCACCCTGAAGGGTGCAGCAAATGGGGCAGTCAGTCGCCTCCTTGAGCGAGCGAGCGAGGCCGAGGAAGAGGCTGTTCCCCAGGTTGAGGATGTCCGGAGCAGGATGGGACCGAAGCCATTCAACCAGCTTCACGAGTTCCTTGCGTTGAAGGCCCTCCTCACCGCGCAGGACCGAGACGGTAAGGTCGCCCAGGGCTTCAGGGTTGGTTTTCAGGGCCCATCGGGAAGCCAAATTGAGGGCAAGTGGGGAGTCCCAGATCCGATCCAGGAATCGTGGTGTGTGCCGAAACAGAGAAAAGTGTTGTTGCAGGTAGACATTTATTCCGCCGAAGAAGACCGCGTCCTGGCTGACGTTGGGCTCGTCGGTGAGGGTGGGGGTATACAGTGGCAGCAGCTCCACCTGGTGACCCTGGGACATCAATTCTGCGGCTAGCGCATTGTCCCGAATGCAGGCTCCGCAGTACATGCCCCCGGCGCCTGCGGTGATGTAGGTGATCCTCATTTCGGTGCCAACCTCGGCGGGCTTGACCCGGAGGCCAGGCCGCTATGTTTTTCTTACCACAACGAAACGATGAGCACGATATCTAATTGAGTCGGGACGTACTCGTCTACCGGGTCGCGCAGCACCGGTAGCAGTTGGTTCACGTCCACCAGTGTGCTAAGATTCGGTGTCTTTCGGAACACGATTGCCATGCATTGTTTCTCGAATCCAGGTCGGGTTTCTTTTCCAGTAGGTCCGCTGTCCGGACTACTGATCGCTTCGATCCTGTTGGTTAACCTGCTGTGTCTTCATTCAACCGTCTCCGGCCAGAACCTGTGGGCCTCTGTGGGAGGACGGATTACTAATGCCCAAGAGCTTCCAGTGGCGAAAGCGATGGTCACCATCAGCCAGGAAGCCACGAACCGGACCCGCTCGATGATCAGTGGCTCCAGGGGCAGGGTATTCTTTTCCCTGCTTCCGCCTGGATCCTACCGCTTGACGGTAGAGCTGCAAGGCTTCAGGAAGCACATCCAGAGATTCGATCTCAGAGTGAACCAGCGAGCATACGTCGAGGTCCAGCTGCAGGAGGGCAGTCTGGATGAAGAGGTCGTTGTGGTGGCGGAGCGGGCTGCTCTACAGCGAGATAGCGCTGCTCTGGGGACGGTGATCGAGAACCATCAGATCACAGGGTTACCCCTCGATGGACGAAATTTCTACGAGCTCAGCCTCTTGCTGCCGGGCTCCGCGCCGGCGGCACCGGGATCGGCGGGTTCTGTGAGGGGCGATTTGGCGCTCAACGTCAGCGGTGCTCGGGAAGATGCCAATAGCTTCCTGCTCGACGGGGTCTACAATATCGACCCCAAACTCAACACTTTCGGGACCAATCCCCCGGTCGACGCCATCCAGGAGTTCGAGGTGCTGACGCATTCCTACGATGCTTCTTTCGGGCGCAGCGCCGGCGGACAGATCAACGTCGTCCTGAAATCGGGAACCAACGACGTCCATGGGTCTGTCTACGGTTTCTTCCGTAATGCGGCTCTGGATGCCCGGAACTTCTTTGTCCCATCGGGAGAGCCTGATCCCGAGTACCGGAGGCAGCAGTTCGGAGGTTCCGTGGGAGGCCCCCTTGTCAAGGACCGGACCTTCCTTTTCGCCGACTACGAAGGGAGGCGCGTGCGTCAGGGCATCACCCGGACGACCACCGTGCCGACCCAGTTGGAGCGCTCGGGAGACTTTTTACAATCGACTCCGGAGCTGTGGCCCAGGGATCCCCTCACTCGATCTGAGATGTTTCCTCAGGGTAAGCCGTTCCCTGGGGCCCAGATGCCGGCCTCCCGGCTGCACCCGATTGGCTCTGCTCTGGCAGGGCTCTATCCGCTGCCGAACCGGCCGGGATCCGCTCCGAACTTCGTCTCTTCACCCACCCTTCGAGATCGGGACGATCAGTTCGATTTCCGACTGGACCACTCTCTGACGCAGTCTTCGGATCTCAGCCTCAGATACAGTTTCGCCGACAGGGATCTGTTCTAGCCTTTCTCGGCGG
>JAKZYH010000669.1:0-24697 GCA_047514575.1 Acidobacteriota bacterium
GCAGGTCCCCTTCCCAAATCAGGTCCAGCAGCTTCAGGGCCCAAAACAACCCCCTTCTTTCACCATCGCCCCAAAGCCCCGTTACATAAGGCTTTCAGCTATACCTCGAAAAATAGACCGGACAGCAGTGTTCCAAGATACAAGATACAAACAAATCACAAGCACCAAACACTAAATCCCAAACAGGTCCCGATCGCAACGATGCGGGAGCTAGGGTACTACTCGATGAAGCTAAGTGTCCTGCGGTGACTTCAGGCTAGTAGATAACTTGGAATTTGGAATTTGGAATTTGTTTGTATCCTTGTACCTTGTATCTTTTTAACCTTCCGTTTCTGCAAACTGTAGATCGTAGAGGGTACGGTACCGACCTGATCGCTCCAACAGCGTCTTGTGATTCCCCGTCTCTACGATCCGCCCCGACTCCATCACGACAATTCTATCGGCCAGACGCACGGTGGACAGCCGATGGGCGATTACGACGGCAGTTCGCTGCCGCATCAGATTGTGCAGCGCCTCTTGCAGTAAACGCTCCGACTCCGTGTCCAGTGCTGACGTCGCCTCATCCAGAATCAGGATGGGGGAATTCTTGAGGACGGCCCGAGCAATCGCGATCCGCTGCCGCTGGCCTCCGGAGAGTCGTTCACCGCGTTCGCCGATCATGGTTTCATACCCGTCGGACAGCGTCAGAACGAAATCGTGGATGAAAGCCGCTTTCGCCGCAGCTACGATTTGGTCGTGGCTGCAGCCCTCGCGTCCGTAGGCAATATTCTTTTCAACTGTATCGTCGAAGAGGAAGGTCTCCTGGGAAACGATGGCAACCTGAGCGCGCAGAGAGCTCAGGGTCACGCCGCGAATATCGGCGCCGTCGATGCTGATGCGGCCCTCAGACGGATCATAGAATCGTGGTAGCAGGCTTGCCAGCGTCGTCTTTCCAGCGCCACTGCTGCCCACCAGAGCGACGACCTCTCCTTTCCGGATCGTCAGATCGATCTCTTGAAGTACTGGCGTCCCGGTCTCTCCGTAGGAGAATGACAGTCGCTCGAAGCTAATCTCCCGACTCAGGAGGGGCAGGCCACTGGCGCCTCTCGACTCCTGGATGGCAACCTGCGATTCCAACAGCTCGAAGATCCGAGCGGATGAAGCAAACGCCTGCTGGAAGTTCAGGTGCATCCGAGACAGCTTGCGGACAGGTTCATATAGGCGGAAAAGAGCGGCCACGAAGACGACGAAGACACCCAGAGTCCCCCGATTTACTTCTTGATCCGCATAGATGAGAAAGGGCACAAAAGAGGCATATCCTAGGAATTCGACAAGCGGCGATACCGAGGCAGAGAGGCGGGCAGCTCGGATACTGACTCGGGTGTGCTGCTCCGTAGCTTGTTGGAAGCGATCTCTCTCGTAGGACTCCATCCCGAAGGCTTTTACAATTCTCTGTCCGGTAATCGTCTCCTGCAGCAGGTGCGAGATCTCGGAGAGGTTCTCCTGGGTTCTTTGACTCACGCCTCGCATTTTGCGACCGAGGCGCACGGTCAGACCCAGGACGACAGGAGTGATCAGCAAGGCCAGGAGCGACAACTTCCAATTGATATAGAAGACCAGACCCAGAAAAAAGATGAGAAGAAACCCCTGACGGAGGAAGTCCGCAAGAGACTTACTCGCCGCCTCCTGCAGCAACTCCGTGTCACTGATCACTCGAGCCATGATCTTTCCGGTGGCATTCTTCGCATAGAAGGCCAGGGACTGTCCCACCAGATGGGCGTGAATACGTCGCCTCAGTGCCGCCACGACGTTTTGTCCACTGTAGCTCATGAGATATTCAGCCAGGTACAAGCAGATCGCCTTGAAAAAGGAGAAGACGACCATGAAAATCCCGATCTGGCTGAAGTCATTCGGTCTCAACCCCAGCCAGGAGTCCAGGAAGGCAAATTTGTCTGGTACTACCGGCGTACTCGCCGCTGACACTGTTGAGAGCTGATCGAAGATCGGTGCCAGGAGAATGATCACCAGGGTCTCCAAGGCCCCACTCACCACCAGCAACACCAGGGCTGCCAGCAAAAGCGGCAGATTCGGCAAGATGTAGGGAAGAAGTTTTCGTAGCTCGGCCACTACCGGGATTCTAGCAGGGTCCCTATGCTCTTGGGCGACCGGCGGGGATCAAAGGTCAAGAGGTTTTCCTTCGAAATTCGCCCATTCGAGAAAGAAACTTTTCTGGGTTGACAGAGATCTTGCGTCACTCCGTGGGGAAGAGTTGTCCGACTTTCTCCTCGGAACTTGGGCTCACATCGCTGAGACGTCAAGTCGGTCGCGGCTCTGTCGGATCGCCGAGGGTTGATGGTGGACGATCGTTTGGAATTTGGTGCTTGTGATTTGGAGCTTGTTTGTATCTTGTACCTTGGGATTCTTGAAGTTTTAGGTTAGCCCCGCCACCGTCTGCGCCGGATCATTCGAAAAAGAAACTTCGGCCGGCGTGGCGGTGGCTTCCAAGCCGCCGTATTCCTTCCCTCGAGCCTTTGGCTCGAAAAACGGCGGCCTGGAGGCCACCGCCACGGTTTTCAGAAAATTGCTTGGACAGCTCTCTATCCAACTATAAATCAATGGGTTAAGGCGTTTCTCTGTCGAAAACAGCAAATGAAGTTTCAGGACTTTCCCATCCAAAGACCTTGGACAAGCGAACCACGATCGAGTTCCTTCGATTCAAGACGAACTCCTCAGCTCTTCGTTTACCTCGGGCATACTCGTTGACAGGACTGGGGGGATCGTCTTCACTGTAGTTGCCCTTGGCACCATCGAAGACCAGATCAGTGGACAGGTATACGAAACGTCCCTGATCGGTCAGCCCCTTCATCAGTCGCCGTGTGCCGAGGACGTTCACGATTTCAGCTCGCTGGGGCTGTTGCTCGCATTCGTCCGGATGGGAAAGCGCGGCGCAGTGAACGACAGCTCGGTAGGACTGACATTCGAATAACGAATCTATTGACGCCTGATCCTCTAGCCGAAGTTGCCGAAAGAATACACCTTCCAAGATGGGAACACTCTCCCGGAAGGTGCCCACAACCGCTTGGCCCTGACCGTTCAGGAAACGACAGAGGTGCCAACCGCCGGCACCACTTGCGCCCGTGACCAAAATGGGCTGCGTAGGGGGCATAGAGTCTTCTTGCTACCGCTCGAAACCTGCGGGTACAATCATTCCAGTTTCTCTCGGCGATCGGAAGGAGAATCATGATGGGAGACCCACAGACCTCTTTTCTGGAAACATTTCAGGAGCGGGGCTTCGTCGTCATGGAAGGAGTACTCGACCCAGGGAAAGACCTTCAACCCATTGTCGAAGAGTATCAGGACCTGCTGGACAAACTGGCGGCGCAGTTGGTTGGGGAGGGCCGGCTGAAGTCGACCTATAGTGATCTTCCCGTCTGCGAGCGCTTGATTCGGATCACCCAGGAGAGCGGCCGTCTCCACACTCAACCGCTGGATATATCTCTCCCTCAGTCGGATATTGCTCATGACACACCGATACATACCGGCAAAGCGGTCTTCGACCTGCTACGAAACCCCAGACTCTTGGACCGGGTTGAAGCGGTTATTGGCCCTGAAATCTATTCGAATCCGGTCCAGCACGTGCGCTTCAAATTGCCCAAACACGCCCGCCCCAAAGGAAACTGGAATGGGCTGGCAGATACCGTGGGTTGGCACCAGGATAGAGGTGTGATCCTACCGGAGGCGGATGAATCTACGATATTGACCGTCTGGATCCCAATCACCGAAGCCACCGAGGAGAATGGGTGCCTCAAAGTCGTACCTGAGAGTAATAAACACGATCTACAGACACACTGTCCCGTCTCCACGGGAGGCGTAAACATTCCGGGGCGCCTACTGCGGAGGAAACCGGTCACCGTGCCCATGAAGCCCGGAAGCGTACTCTTCATGACACGCGACACGATTCACTCCTCCCTTCCCAACCGGAGCGACCGGGTGCGTTGGAGCTTCGATCTTCGCTATAGCCCAATCGGTCAACCAACCGGCCGGCCGCTGTTTCCCGGCTTCGTGGCGCGCAGCCGCAGCCATCCCGAATCGGTTCTGACCGACTCGGGGATCTGGTCGCAGCTCTGGAGCGACGCTCGTTCCCGCCTCGCAGATCAGGCGAACCCGTTGTACAACCGTTGGAGTGGGGACACGCCAGGTTGTGCGTAGCGTCGGGGTTGCAAGTTTCAGGTCACAGGTTCGCCAGGGCCGGGCCTGAATTCGCCGTGCTTCAAACCTGTAGTCTGAAACCTCCAACCTGAGGATCTGTGATTTAGGATCATGAAAAGTAAGATTCGCAAGAGATTGGGAGAAGGTCAGATTTCGATTGGAAGTTGGCTGAATCTGGCCTCGCCTCTGGCGGCCGAAGTCATGGCCTCAGCTGGCTTTGACTGGTTGGCGATCGATGCCGAGCACTCTCCGCTGGGTCTGGGAGGAATCACGGAACTCTTCCGCGCGGCGGAATCGCGAGGAGCCACGCCTATCGTCCGAACCTGGGACGATCAGGCCTCAACCCTGGGACGTCTGCTGGACGCTGGAGCCCTCGGCGTCGTAGTTCCCCACGTCCGAACAGCCCAGCAGGCCGAGGCGATTGCACGTGCCTGCCGCTACCCTCCCAGGGGCAAGCGGTCTTCAGGGACGACTCGGGCACTGACCTGGGGAATGGACTATCGGAGCTGGATCAACGGGGAAGTCGTGGTCATTCCTCAGATCGAGGACCGAGAGGGTATCGAGAACGCCGACAGCATCATGGCGGTCGAAGGCATCGACATCGGCTTCCTGGGTCCCAACGACCTGGCCCTGGACCTGGAAGTCAGCGCTGGTAGCACCGAACACGAAGAGGCGATGCAAACATTCCTGACGGCCTGCCAGAGGGTGGACAAGCCCTGCGGGCTTCCCGTGCCTTCTGCCAAGGCACTTCGCGAACGCGTGAAACAGGGATTCTCGTTCTTCGATCTGAGCAGCGATTTCGCGCTTCTGCGAGACGAGGCACAGAGTCAGTTGGCGGAAGCTAGGGAATAGCTCAAAACCCCAAGGTACAAGATACAAACAAAGCCCAAGCACCAAATCTCAAGATGGACCTTGAGAGAAGTCGGGAATCGGTTCTTTTAGATTTGGTGCTTGGAGCTTGAGATTTGTTTGTATCTTGTACCTTGTATCTTGTATCTTGTAGCTTTCCTCCCGACTCACCACTTCCAGCGCGACTTGAGTTCGTCGTTGACCACCGCTCCCTCCGGCCACAGCCCCCGGTAAAGCTGGATTATGTTCTCAGCGGATTCGGTAGCCATTCTCTCGACTGAATCATCATCCGCGCCGGCGGCGTGGGGAGAAAGCACCACATTGCTCAGCTTGAAGAGGGGATTCTGCGGATCGGGGGGCTCCTGTTCAAACACGTCCAGGCCGGCAGCACCCAGCTGACCAGACTCGAGCGCATCATGCAGATCGGATTCCACTACCAGGGGACCTCGAGCGGTATTGACCAGGACGGCTCCGCGTTTCATCTTCGCAAACGCAGTGCGATCGAACAGGTGGAAGGTTTCCTCGTTCAGGGGGCAGTGAAGCGTCACATAATCGGAGCGAGCCAGAAGTGTGTCCAGATCGACTAGTTCGATGTTGTTAGCCCGGACGAATTCCAGCTCAGGATACGTTTCCGTAGCGATGACTTTCATACCCACACCAGCCGCCCGAACAGCCATGCTTCGGCCAATTCGGCCCAGTCCCAGGATCCCCAGGGTTCTCCCCCGAACCGGTTTGAGAGGTCTTTTGGGCCACTCTCCTCGGCGCACGGCAGCGTCCCCACGCACAATCCCCTTGGCAACCGCAAGAAGAAGCGTGAGGGCCTGCTCGGCAACCGCTTCGTGATTGGCGGTAGGGGTGATCGTCACCGCAATGGTACGCTCGGTCGCAGCAGGCACGTCGACGCGGTCAAATCCGACTCCGGCTCGAGCAATGACCCGCATTTCGGGCAAAGACGAAAGAACGTTGGCGTTGAAGTTCTCTCCGCCCGCGATAATGGCCGAGATTCCACTTAGTGCATTCACGGTCTCTTCATCACTGCACAGGCCTGCGACCAGCTCGGGATTGGTAGGATACCCTACCTCGAAGCCCGCCTCCTCCAGCATCTTCACGTAGGGACGTTCGGGACGGTTCGCCATGGTGTCGGGAGTGATCAGAACGATTGGCATAGTTAGCTCCTGTTTTGGAAGAAGAGGGAGTCTATCCGACCTGTGGCAACGGATCAAGAAATTGGCGAGTCAGAGATCAGTCCCACGTCCGGGAGCGCTGGCTCCATTCGAGAAAGAGACTTGGGGGGGCCAACAGAGATCTTGCGTCACTCCGTGGGGAAGAGTTATCCGACTCTCTCCCCAGAACTTGGGCCTATCGTGAAGACACGTCACGTCGTTCGCGGCTCTGTTGATCGCCACTGTGGGGGATAATTTCAGTCAAATCGCTCCAGACTCAGCGGCGTCAGATCGACGACGGGTGGCTCACCGGAGACGATCTGAGAGACGAGCTTCCCCGTCATGGGTCCCAGGGAGATACCGATCATGCCGTGCCCGCTCGCTACGATCAGGTTTTCCAGCTGACGGGTGCGCCCGATGATGGGTATTCCGTCTGGAGTTGCGGGCCTGAGCCCTCGCCAGATTTCGATAAGCTCCATGTCGTCCAGACCAGGCAGATACTCGCGAGCGGAGCGAGTAATGGCGTCTACCCGAGGGCGATTGATCGACAGGTCCAGACCTGCTAGTTCCAGCGTCCCTGCGAATCGAAGCATCTCGCCCATGGGCGAGGCGGCGATCTTTTTCTCAAAGAGCATCAAGGGGCGTCGAGGGCAGGTGGATGGACTCTTGATGGTCACGCTGTACCCCTTGGCCGCCTGGATCGGTATCCTCAGACCCAGCTCGCGCACCAATACTGGAGACCAGGCTCCCGCCGCCAGGACCACTTGATCTGGACGATAGTCCCCTCGGGTCGTGACAACCGTCGAGATCCTCCCGCCCGAAGTCTCCAACCCAAGGACTTCGGTGAAGGTCCTCAGTTTGGCACCCTGCCCCTCGACTATTCTTGCTAGTTGCTTCACAAAGCGATCCGGGACTAGCTGGGCATCTTCGGGATAGTTCACACCCCCGACGACTGAGGGGAGCAGGTTGGGCTCGAAGGCGTGAACCTCTTCCGCGTTCAGCAGCTTGGGGGACAAGCCGAACTCTCCCAACAGCTCGGCTTCCTTGATCCCCTTCTTCCTGGAGGACTCGCTCTTGAAGATCTGGAGCCAACCTTTCCGCTGAAAACCGAAATTGAGATCCTCACGCGCGTCCAACTCCTGATACAGACCGAGGCTGCCGGCCTGGAGTTCCAGAAGAGTGGGAATGGCGCGTCGCATGGGTGCTTCCTTGCAGGCAGCACGAAACCTGCGCAGCCAACTCAGAAGCTCGCGGTCGAGTCGAGGTTTGATGTAGAGAGGGCTCACCGGGTCCAGCATCCACCTGAGTCCCTGCCCCAGCACCCCAGGAGCTGTCAAAGGTACGGAGTGGCTGGGAACCACCAGTCCCGAGTTGCCGTAAGAGCTTCCGGAGCAGATGTCCTGCTTTTCTACGAGCGTGACTCGAGCCCCTTGCTGTTGCAGGTAGTATGCCGAGCAGACGCCGATAACTCCGCCGCCAATAATCAGGACATCGTCAGCATCTGGCACGGTTTGTACCTCCGAACTGAAAGCATCCACGCGCAAACGGGTAGGACGGGCATTGGGTCATAAGCCCGCCGAAAGGACCCTGATCCTTTCGAAGGCACGTCCCAACTCGTCTGCTTCGAAATCCGGCCATTCAACGAGGCCACCTGAGCCATCGACGGCCTCGACTCCAGCCCCTTCTTCCATCACCTCACCAATCGCGACTGCAGAAATCCCCGCCTCTCGCATACTTTCGAGAAGTGGCTCAGACGACCCCGCACTGCAGGTCAGAAGCAGGCTCCCGGAACCAATCAGGCCGAAAGAATGGATTCCCAGAAGCCTACAGATCCTCTGGGTCTCTTTGAAAACGGGAATCTGACCTACGTCTACTCGAAGCCGATTGCCCCCCGCCGCGCTGAGCTCTTGCAGAGCTGTTGCCAGTCCTCCTTCGGTCACGTCGTGCATTGCTGAGGCGCTGGGGGCGGCGATTCGCGCCTCCGCCAGAATGCTGATGCCTGGATCGAAAAGAAACTCCTGGCATCTTCTGATCTCCGATTGGATCATTCCCAGAGCCCTCAACTCTTGCGGACACTCTCGTGCCAGAATCGAGGTGCCCTCCACAGCCACTCCTTTGGTGAGGATAATCTGGTCCCCTTTCGCCATCCTCCTCTTCTCAATCAGGCGTGCTTTTTCTACGGTCCCCACCATCTGGCCCACGGCAATTGGCTTACTGACCGCTTCAGTGATCTCGGTGTGACCTCCGCAGAGAGTGATCCCGAACTCCCTGGACGCCTGCTGTAGCTCCCGAATCAGGGCGTGAATCTGGGCCGCTGTTGAACCGACCGGGAAGAGGAGGGTCGTCAGCAGCCAGCGGGGAGTGGCCCCGGAGGTGGCAATGTCGTTGGCGTTGACGGCCAGGGTGTAGTAGCCCAGTCGATCCTCGGCAAAGGTAATGGGATCCGACTTGAGGACGATCACATCTTCGTTGGGCGGTGGCATCACAGCCGCCGTGTCCTCGCCCATTCCAGGAGCGACCAGCAGGGTCGGATCGTCGAGGGAATGCTCCTGGAGAAACCGATCCAGAAAATCGTTGGGCAGCTTCCCTGCAGGCAAGGGACGAAGATAGCGAACCATGTCCTTCAGTTCTGACAGCTGTTCGATGACATAGTCCGGAGAAGAATTGTGTGTAGCAGCCTCGCTTCCTCCGTTCGTGAGCAAGACGGTGGGGGAACCAGCCCGCTTCCCGGCAGCGATATCCAGGATGAAGTCTCCGACCAACAGCATCTGGTCGACCCGGACGTCCATCTTCTTGGCTGCTAGCAGGACGCCCTCCGGACTGGGTTTGAGCTCCACCTCGTCGTCTCGAGAAATGGAGACCTCGAAATGGCTCTCCTCGATTTGCTTGAAGTTTTGCAGCGCTCGTTGGATCGATCGGCGACTGTTGCGGCTGATAATCCCCAAAGGAATGTTCTGGGCCCTCAAATAGAGGATCAAATCCTCCGCTCCCTGGTTGGGCTCCGATCTGGAGGCGGCTTCAAACTCGAATTGGTCGAGCCGATCGAGTGCCCTTCGCTTCTCAGGCTCAGGCAGGGTCTCCTGGATGAACTCCAGGATGAATTGATCGGCAGGGCATCCGATTGATTTTCTAAAGCTGAGAAAGTCCAGGGAATCTGGTCTGGTCAGGGTGCCATCGAAATCGAATAGTACGGCCTCAACCCGCATGTTGCAGCTCTTGAGGCCTCTTCAAACGACCAACTGATCAAAGTCAATTGCCGACTCAATCCTTCGGGCGGCAGCCAGAAGAGCGCCGCCCTGCATCATCGGGCCGGCCAGTTGGACCCCGAGAGGCAAACCTCGCTGAGACAAGCGCACCGGAAGCGTGACTGTCGGATATCCAGTGTGCGTCCAGATGAGACTGAAACGCGGATCGCCCGTGGTATCGATGCCGGCCGGTGCGGCTCCGGCTGCAGAGGGGGTAACCAGCACATCGAAATCACCGAACAGTTCAGCGATTGCTTGCCTCAGGCGCGCCCGGTAGGAATCTATCCGGGCAAGTTCATCAGCCGGGACTCGCATCCCATCCAGGATCAGATTCCGCAACTTGGGCGGATAGGCTTCACCGTAGCGCGCATAGAACTCTCGATGCGAGGTCACTGCCTCGGCAGAAATCAGGCAGGTGTGGTTCGCATAGGCCTCTGCTGTCAGGGCGGGTAAGCGGCAGCGCTCGGCCTGAAAACCGGCAGCGGCCAGCTTCTCAAAGAGCTCCTCCAGAGCATCCCGCATTTCGTCCTCAGGTGGGGTGGTGAAGAGTTCCTCGATGAAACCCAGTCTGATTTTCGAGGGTGAGGCCGGCACAGGCTCGCCTGCCAGGGCTGAAAAGACCTGCTGCATGTCCTCGACGCTCAGCGTAAAAAAACCCAGGGTATCCACGCTTGGTGAAAAGGGAAAAACGCCTCGAGTGGAGAGGCGTGCATAGGTCGGCTTGAAGCCGACGACCCCACAAAAGCTGGCTGGGCGGTTGACGGAAGCAACCGTCTGACTGCCAATGGACACGCGAGCCATACCGCACGCCACCGCCGCAGCCGAACCACTGCTGGATCCACCGGGAGTGCGCTCCAGGTTCCAGGGATTGCGGGTAGGTCCTGGGTCCAGGTAGGCAAAGGTCGTGGTGACCGTCTTGCTTAGGACGAAGGCCCCCAGATCCAGGAAACGATCGACAATCTCGGCGTTGTGAGGGGCTAATTCGGAGGGGACAAAATCGGCGTTGCAGCGAGTCGGCTGGCCCGCCACATCGATGATGTCCTTGACTCCTAGAGCCCAACCATTGAGAAGACCGGGCGAGGCTTCCTCCAGATTCCGACGTGCCCCGGCTTCGTCCCAATCTACCAGGGCGTTGACTCGCGGCTCCATCTTTGCAATCCGCTCCAGGTGATCTTCAAGCGTCCTCATCACAGATCCTCCCTTCGCCACCGTACTCGATCACTCAACGGGACGACCACGGTACTCCTCCTCGAGTATGCCCATTAGGACCAGATCATGCCAGCTTCCCCGGGAGAAGTGCCAGTCTCGCAAGGCACCCTCCTCGCGAAAACCGCACTTCTCGTAGCAGCGAACGCCCCGGTGGTTGGATCTCAGGACTCGCAGACCCACCCGGTGCAGGGCCAGCTCCTCGAAGCACACCTTCAAGAAAAGCCCGATCGCCTCGGTCCCAATTCCCTTGGAAAGAGACTGGGGCTGACCAATCACAATACCCAATTCGGTGTTCCTTCTCCTCAAGTCGAGGTGCTCGTATCCGATGTGGCCGACGTAACCATCATCCTGTGTCCTGCAGATCACGAACTTTCGGTTTTCCGGGTCGGTGTTGTGTATTTGTGCTTCGACAAACGACCGGGTCTCCTCCAAAGACTCGGGCCAGATATAGGCCGCGGTCCACCAGCAGATTTCATCAAGGGTCCGCCATTTGTGGATCTCCTCGAGGTCTTCTATACGGTATTCGCGCAAGTAAACAGATTCGCCTACGATGTGTGGCATGGGTCCTCCTTCGTATCGAGTGGCCGTGGTGGCACGATCTCGGCGGCTTAGGGCCTGCGCAAACTTAGAGGTCTCTACTTCCTGTCGTCCGCGCCTGCTTGCGGCCCCTGACGATCTCCACCAGCCAGGAATCAAACAGCAGCTGGAACACATGGTAGCTGACGCAGGGAATAGTGGCGAAGGAAAACGTCGGGAAGAACTCGGCACAAACGTATAGGGCGGCCGGCAGCGTCTTTTGAGCACCGGTGAAAACAAAGGCAAGCCGGTCGGCGCGGCCCCAGCCCAGAGCCTTTCCCTGAGCCCAGCAAAGCACCACCGCCACGCCGTGTACCGCGATAACCAAAACAGTCAGAATCCCCAGAGCGGATATCCCCAGACGATCGCCCCCTATCCCCACCCCGAGGACACCGGCCGTCACCGCTGTAAAGACGATGAGGATGGTGAGCAAGCGAGAGAGCACCGAAACCACGACCTTGTGTCGAGAGAGCCGACTGCTCACCCCTCCGATCCGGCTCAGGGCTTGCCCTACGATCACCGGTAGGATTACGACCAGAGCCAGCTTTGGCACCATCTCAAAGGGATCCAGAGAGATGAGGCTTCCAACTGTGACAAACAGGATCACCGGTGCCGCCACAAAGCTCAGCATGTTGCTGGCAATCGTGACCACGAGCGCGAAGGCGTCGTTACCACCTGCCAGTCGTGTCCAGATGACGGCAGAGGCCAAGGTCGTTGGCATGGCGGAAATCACCAGCAGGCCAAGCGCAAAGTCGCTGCTTGTAGGGGCCAACAGGATCGAAGCGCAGTAGCCGAGGGAGGCGACGATCAGATAGCCTCCGAAGACAGCCGCCAGAACCTGAAGCGGACGCCTGATGGATCGCAGAAACTGCCCACTGTCCAGGGCGAGGCCGTTGAGAAGCATGACCGCGGCTACATTCCATCCAGGGTCTACCCAGCGGACGAGCCATTCGAAGTGGTCTGGCCAGCGCAGGCCGACCACCACTGCAGCTGTGAGCACGATTACGAACCAATGCCTTACAAAGCTTCTCATGCTGGAACCTGAGCCGTTTTCCGGTGATCAGGAGCAAGAAGCCTACAACCTTGGGTCGAGTGGATTCAATCAGAGTGCGGAAGTCAGGGGGTCGGGGTGCTGCATCGATTAGGGGGTAACCTCGGACGGGATGGGGAAGATTCTGCTGTTATCCAGCTCTCTCCTCCGAACTTGGCCTCATGTTGCTAACGGCTCAAGTCGTTCGCGGCTCTGTCGGATCGCTGAACGTGATGGTGGGCGATCGTTTGGAACTTGATGCTTGTGATTTGGAGCTTGTTTGTACCTTGTATCTTGTACCTTCGACTTTCGAAGTTTCAGCTCAGTCAACGGAATATGGGTCTCTGTTGGCTTCCGCCCGGAGCGAGTCGAGCATTAGATTGAATTGGAAAAGGCCTTCCGACATTCGTTCACTGAGGTCAGTCGACAATTGGACCGGATCCGGAAACTGATCTCGTTCAGCTCTGGGCTCCGGAGTAGTCAGGCCCAGGATTGAGCCAAATCTTCCGCGGATACTCTGGCTAAGCTCTGCAACAAAGGCTCGACGATCGTCTAGCTCGGTTGTCTGGAGAGTCTGGGGCTGTTCGGACTCAGGCTCTGGAGAATCCGAACGCATCGGAAATGAGAGGGTAAAATCGACTCCCTGCTTCGAAACGAGAACGCTTTCAGCAGAGATCTGCCTTACTTCGAATCCCTCGATCTGGTCGCCCACTGCATACCATCTGGCGCGCTTCTGCGATTCCCCACCGAGAAATCGACTGCCTTCAGCCTTCTGGATCACGCCGTAGAGGGCAAGTGAGGGTCGAGCCACACCCGGTGTTGTCGCTTCGCCCGCTAGCGTCTGCCCTCCCAGGACTGTCATCAGGACTACCAGGGACAAAGAGTAGTGTACAGGTTTCGACACACTTCCTATAAACCTCTGTAGAAACATTCAGCTTCTCCCTTTGGGATGGACTGTGAGGTGGGAAGTGTTGGAGATCGGAAGCCACCAAGGAGGGTGGCGAGTCGTTCTCTAGAATCTATTGAACGCCAATGTTGAACGCCGAAAAGCTTTCACACAGGAGGTCGCCCGTCTCCGGGTTCAGGAGGCGAACTCCCAGAACGACGGTGCCGCTGAGCGAATCGAGCACCTGCTGATCCACCTGGAAGAGCTTCCCTAGACCTGCTTCTACCAGATCCCAGTAGAAGTGTCCCGGCAGTTCGACACTGCCATCCGACCCATCGTTGATCACCGATGCTGGTGGGAGATCCGAAGAAGAGGGAAACTCCAGCCACACCTTCCACTCGGTGGCGAGTTGATCCTCTCCTTGATTCTCAACGACAAAGGTTTGGAGATCCACAGTCTCCCCGAGCCGATAGCTCTCCTGTGTCATCTGGGTTCGACAGATGATTGGGGCGCCGTCCTCAGCTCCGTGAATAGAGGAACCCGAGAACAACAGACTCAGTCCCAGCATCCAAACAAAACTGGCGAGACGTTGGGACAAAGTCCTTGTGGAGTAATCCTGAAACATAGACCGATCGTGGAGTCTGATCGAAAGACCCGAACTCCAAATTCCTTCCTCACGGAACTTGATCGGTTCGACTCAGCGAAGAGTGTGTGACGACAGACACAGAACACGGAAGCCAGGCGAGATTATTCACGGCTGGTGATGATTTGGCGTGAAAGCTCTACAGGTTCGTTGGGTGAGAGTTGAGCTGGATCGGCCCCTCGGCCGAAAGCCAATAGGTGTTTTCGATTCGCAGCCCGCCCTGGAGCTCGGGATTGTAGAACGCCGGCTCAACCGAAATCACATCACCCAGTCGGAGAACATGATCGCTCTCCGGTATGAGACGCGGATTCTCGTGCCCACCCATGCCAACTCCGTGACCCAAGTGATGCCAGAAGGTACCCGCGGAGAGGGGATCCTTTTCTAGAAAATCATGGACCAACTGATAGGCTTCACGAGCTGGACGACCCGGTTCGAGCAGGGTTTCGGCTAACTCCAGGGCTCGACAGACGATTTCGTGACCCCGCTCCTGCACTGGCGTGGCAGGACCCACTGCCATGGCCCGGCACAGATCTGCTCCATAGCCCCAGCACTGGGGGAAAAGGTCATAGACACACAAATCACCCGACTCGATTCGGCGCTCGATGGGAACTCCCCCCTCCGTCAGACTCCTGGGGCCGGTTGCGAAATCACCACCTATCTCGACCGGACCACCCGCCTGCGCGATCATGGCGCCTGAGATCTCTATGTAGAGCTCGATCTCCGATATCCCCGGTTGGATCACCTCGCGGGCACGACTGAATCCGGCTTCGGCTACGGCAGAAACCTGGCGGATGACATCGACCTCGTCTGGATCCCGGCTCCGGCGCAGATCCGCAAGCTCGGCAGACACATCCACAATCTCGCACTGAGGCAGGCAGTCACGGATCAGATCGATGGCCATTCCGTTGGCCGAATCCTTTTCGACGCCGACTCGTTTCGCGACATGCCCCTTCAGCCTGGGTGCCAGCGCTAGAATGGCCTCATGCCAGGGCTGGTCCAGAACACGTCGTGGAGAGTAGGATTCGAAGGGGACCACCTCCGCACTGACCGGCGGAGTGGCCGAATCGGTTGCGAGCTGCGGCGTGGACTCTCCACTGATCCACAAAAACACTGGAGTCCCAGGCTTCAGCACCACTGCCTCCAGGTAGCACACATTGCGGCTGTCAGTGAGCAGGAGTGCGTCCCATTGCTTCTCCAGCATCAGGTTCCTCACTCGCAGTAGCCGCCCTTTGCACCCTTCCGCTGTCAACATCGCAGTGTTCTCCTCAGATTGGTTCGATTCGTGACTGGCTATCCATCCGCATTCACTCTGGCTCCGGTCCGGGGGCGGCTGGCGGTGCTGGATCGTGAATTTCGAGACGGCTCCAGGTCGCGCGTTGCGACCGGATTGTGTCCGGATTTGGCCACCGCAGTGGATATGTCAGGTCCACTTGCTGTCCGGCCTTCCAAACGGCTCGAGCTTCAAGTCGGTGCTCAATGCGCCGCATCTGGGACTGGCAGTCCTCCAGGTCCAGATCAACCGGCTGCAGCGAAAACACCGCAATATCGGCCTCGCGTCCGACTTCGAGCGTTCCGATTCGATCCTCCCAACCAATCGCCCGGGCGGGCGTGATGGTGGAAGCTCTGATGATCTCAGTTAGCGAGAGACCTAGATGCAGTAACCGCGTCATCACGGTTGCCATGTCATAGGCAGGTCCCTCGCAGGTCAAACTGTGCATATCCGTGCTGATGATGTCAGGCCAGAATCCCTCATTGGCACAAATCTCGCCCACCGTCCAACTGAAGGCTCCGACTCCATGTCCCAGGTCGAAGAGGACACCGTTTTCACGCGCCGACTTGACCGCCGTGTGAACCCTCCGAGTGGTCGGATCGACCACGCTACTGGGGTACCCATGATAACAGTGCGTATAGAGATCGCCTGGCCCCATCTTCCCGGGGCAGTCCTCCAGGGAGATGGAAGAGGAAGTGTGATGGACCATCAATGGCAATTCAACGGCTCGTGCTGCCTCCAGAGCGCGACGAAAGGCCTCTGCCTCATTACGACCCTCGTCGGCAAGGTTACTTGACAGGCGCACCTTGACGCCGACAATCACCTCGCGATCGGCTTCGATGCAATCGACGCATCCCTGAGTGTCCACCAGCTTCAGCGATTCGAGCTCTCCCGGGATACTGGGATGTCCCCCCAGAGTGCTGAAGGAGAGTCCCGTGCACGAGATGTTCAGAAAGGCCAATAGACGGGTCCTGGAACGATCGATAGCATAGCCGCGAAGACCGGGATAGGTGGAAAACCCTGCACTGCCGGCGTCCACTGCGGTGGTAACCCCTCGTCCCAGGCAGTAGCGATCTATTGGAACTCCGAGAGGAGTCGCCAGGTGGTATCCGTGTACGTGCAGATCGACCAATCCTGGCGTCACAATCTGGCCGGAGGCATCGAAGACTGCACCGGCCTCAGACGGGTCGATGCGCGGAGCGATGGCTGAAACTCGGCCGTCCTTGACGGCAATGTCGCACACCTGATCTCGATCTTGAGCCGGGTCGAGTACCCTGCCGCCGTAGATGATCCAATCGTACTTTTTCACGTCAGTCGAACGCTATCCGTGCTGAATCATTTTGGGAAGACTCCGGTCGGGGTTCGCAGAGGTCTTGCTGTTGTCCAGCTCTCTCCTCGGAATGGGCTCTTATTGCTAGCGAGTCAAGTCGTTCGCGGCTCTGCCGGACTTGGCCTCGCAACGCTGGCAGTCCACCCGTTCGCAGCGCTGTTGAATTCAGCTGTTTGCGGTACTGCTCACTGTTTACTGCCGTTCACTGCTCACTGTTCAGCGTCGACGAATCGACCCGTTTCCCTTCCGTATCGTAGATCCTCACGGGACCGTGTTTGGCGAGGACTTCCTCGATCGCCTCTCGATTCCCCACGGCTACAACCTGGAAGGTGGAAGGGTCCAGATAGGTGTTCGCCACACGCAGGACGTCTTTGGCAGTTACCCCCATGATCTTTGCCGGATAGGTGTCCCAGTATTCCAGGGGAAAATCGTAGAGTTTCCGGGTGATGGCATAGACCAGTAGTCGCCGCGGTCTCTCGAGAGAAAGAGCAAAGCTCGAGACCACCGATCGCTTGATCTCCTCCAGCTCTGCCTCCGGCACTTCCTCTTCTCGAATCCGAGCAATTTCGTTGCCGAACTCCTCCATGGCCCCACGAGTGGCTTCGGTCCTCATATCCCCGATGGCCATCCAAGGTCCCGGGTATTGAAGGGCCGTGAAATGACTATAGGCCCCATAGGTGTAGCCCTTCTCCTCCCTCAGCTTGATGAAAAGACGAGAGGCTGCACCTCCACCGAGGATGCGGTTCATGACGACCATGGGAACATAGTCCTTATGGCGGCGATCGATCGCAATGTTGCCCATCAGGATCGTGGTCTGAACCGACCCAGGACGATTCACCAGATGAACTTGGCGCGTCCTGGTGGGGGAAGGCGACGGGGGTAAGATAGCGGCTGTCCCACTCTTCTTCCATTCTCCAAACCAGTGCTTCAGCTTGGGAACCAGCTCCGAGGCTCGTACCCGGCCGGCGATCCCCAGAATCGCATTCTTGGGACTGAAACGGCTCCGATGCCAATCGACGAGTGCCTTCGGGGTCAAGGCCTCGAGACTCTTCAACGTCGGCGCAACCACCGCCGCGGGGTGACTTCCATAGACCGCAAGTCTGAATCGCTCACGGGCTAGAAAGGAGGGAGAAGCACGCTGTCGGCGCAACTGCACCTTCAATCTCTCCTTCAGTTTGTTGAGTTCTCCTGCGGGAAAAGTGGGATGCAAAAGCACATCTGTCAGAAGGGCGAACAGGGGCTCGATGTTCTCGCTCAATCCTGACCCCCTGATCACGGTCGCGGCTGATCCGAACGACGCCGAGGTCGACAGGCTTGCCCCCAGCTCTTCGATCTCCTCAGCGATCTGCTGACTGCTTCGCTTCTTGGTCCCCTCGACCAACATGCGGGCGGCGGCATTCGCTAAGCCCGCCGACTCTCTGGGCTCGTAAATCGGCCCTGCGCCCTCGATCTGTAGATAGATCGAGACCAGAGGGAAACGGGCATCTTCGAGAATGAGTACGGTCAGACCGTTGTCCAGGACCAGTTCCTGGGGCCGTGGAAGCTTGGGCTGTAAGACTTCCGTAGAGACGGGTGCCCGATTCTTGCGTTCGACTTTGCTGACCGCCGTACCCTTCGATTCCTGGGCCGCCTGGATTGGAACCGTTGAAAAGGCAAGCAGACAGAGGACAATTGACCTGAACCTCAACGCCGAAACCGCTCCCGGATCGTTTCGCATCATCCCTTCTCCTTGGCGGGCGCCTTCTTCTTGGGCAGTGTCACGATGACGCTACGCTTGTTCTTTACGAGAAAGGTCCTGGAGACACGCTTGATGTCCTCCTGGCTCACGTTTCGGTAGTTCTCCTCGATCTTGTTGATGAGTCCAGGTTCGTTGAAGTAGGTGGCGTAGCGAGCCAACTTAACCGATCTTCTCAACGTCCCCACCAACTCCTGGACTCGTTGCCGGCGCACTTGCATCAACACCTTGTTCAGCTCCGAAGCAGAGACGGGCTCTCGCTGCAGACGCTCGAGCTCCTGGTAGACGAATCCCTCGATCTCGGCCAGATCTCGACCTGGTCGGGTCAGGATATCGAGGGAGAACAAGGAGGGACCTCGCCGCTCATAGGCTCCTCCGAATACATCCGTGGCGACTTCCTTCTCCTTGACCAGCTTCTGATAGAGCCGCGAGGAGCGCCCCCCCACCAGCAGCTCTCCGATCACGCTGAGCGCATACCAGTCAGAGGTATTCCCAGGGGGAGTCTTGAAGACGATATCGATCCTAGGAACTCGTGCAAAGGCGTCCTCGATCGTCTTCCGGCGCTCCCCGTCCTGCGTGGGTTCGGTGACATCCGGCACCGGAGGTGACGTCTGAGAGGGTATGCCTCCGAAATGCTTCTTGATCTTGCTCAATGCCGTTTGGCTTTCGAAGTCACCCACTAGCGCCAGGACTGCATTGTTGGGCGCATAGTAGATTCGGAAAAACTCGGCGACGTCCTCGACCGTTGCCGCACTCAGATCCTCCATAGAACCGATGGTCGAATGCTTGTAGGCGAAATTGTCGTAGACCGTATCCAGGATGACTTCCCAGGTCCGACCATAGGGCTGATTGTCATAGCTTCGCCGACGTTCTTCCTGCACTGTTTTTCGTTGATTCTCCAGATTCGCTTCGTCAATGACGAGCGAACGCATCCGGTCGGCTTCGAGGAAGAGTCCCAGATCGAGCTGATTGGAGGGCAGGGCCTCGTAATAATTGGTCCGATCCGCGTTGGTCGTACCGTTCATGTCGCCGCCGTTGTTCTCGATCAAGATAAAGTGCTCACCCTTTCCCACGTTCTTGGAGCCCTGAAACATCATGTGTTCAAACAGATGGGCGAATCCGGTCCGGCCCCGGCGTTCGTCTCGGGAGCCCGCGTTGTAGGTCACACAGATGGAATAGGTTGGGGCTGAATGGTCCTCCGAAAGGATGACCCGGAGTCCGTTCTCGAGTTTGAATTCCTGAAACGGGATCTTTAACCTCCCTGCCTCCGGACCTGCGACCAAGTCGGGAAAAGGCAGGATGAGAAAAGCGGACAAACCCATCCAGAAGAGACGGGTTCTACTCTTGGTTGACATGGTACGTTCCTTTATCGATTCCGCGAGACTGAAGTAGTCCGCGCCTTCCCCGCCTATTCTATAGAAATGTTCTGCAGACCTGAAACTCGAACAATCCGTCTGAGCGTCTGAACCTCACAGGTTGCCGGGTTGCTGACGATGTTGACAGCCAGCAAGGCCCTGGATAGACTCGCGAAGAAGCTCGCTCTTACAGGTACAGACGCCCATACGGGAAGGGATAGAGTTCATGTCGGAACGGATGGTGGCCATCCGAAAAATAAGACCGGAAAGAGGGCTCGACGTCGTCGAGGTTCCTATACCCGAGGTGGGGGAGGACGAAGTTCTGGTAGCAGTTGAGGCCACCAGTATCTGCGGTACCGACTTGCATATCTGGAACTGGGATGAATGGAGTGCACAGCGAATCAAGCCTCCTCTGACGCTGGGACACGAGCTTGCTGGGACCGTCGTCGAAACAGGGAAAGACGTCTCCCACACCAAAGTGGGAGACTATGTCTCAGCCGAAAGCCACATCACTTGTGGAATGTGCTTTCAGTGCCGCACCGGCCAAGCTCATATGTGCCCTTCCACCCGGATTCTGGGCATCGATCTCGATGGAGCTTTTGCTGAGTACGTCGCGGTTCCGGAAAAGGTGATCTGGCAGAATAACCGTGCCAAGATACCTCCCGAAATCGCCACTCTACAGGAGCCTTTCGGAAATGCCGTCTTCGCCACCACGGCTCACGACCTGGCCGGACAAAGCGTCGCAATCATGGGGTGTGGTCCGATTGGATTATTCTCAATCGGCATCGCTCGGGCCTCGGGAGCGGCACGGGTGCTGGCGGTTGACCTGAACCCATACCGGTTGGGAATGGCTAGCGCCATGGGAGCCCATGAGGTCTTCAAGCCAAGTCCGGAAAGCCAGTCCATCGACTTAGCCAACTGGTTGGTAGAGGCCAACGAGGGTTTTGGCGTCGACATCGTCCTGGAGATGAGCGGAGCGGCCTCGGCTATCGATGCTGCTTTTCGCGGCGTGCGCAACGGTGGACGCGTGACACTGTTCGGCATCCCATCGAAGCCCGTATCCATTGATGTCGCGGAGAGCATGATCTTCAAGAATCTGACTGTGCTGGCACTGAACGGCCGCAGAATCTTCGACACCTGGTACCGAACCCGCTGGCTACTGGAGAACGGAGTCGTAGATCTGCGTCCCCTGATCACCAAGGAGATGGGGCTCGTGGAAATCGACGAAGCCCTGGAGACCCTCGCCGCCGGACAAGCATGCAAGATCGTTCTCCGTCCCAAACAAGCTGCAGGGACTGTGGGGCCAACGGCTAGCCGCAAAGAAGCGACTGATGCCAACGTGCGGGGTCTAGTCGTCCATCCCTAAACGATTCGTCTGAACGTCTGAACGTCGCTGAGGAAAAGTATCTATAGATGTTGGAGCGAAACACAGCCGCGCACGACGTGAAAGGCCAGCAAAACCCGTCCCAGTTCCACGGAGCAAGCGGCGCTGACCTCGTCAGCGAGATGACCCAATGTGCCCCTTAGCTCTGCTGAAGTTTCTTTCTCGAATTGGGCCAGCGTTCCTAGGGGTGGAACCAAGGTTATGAGCTACACCAGAATGAAGTCGTGGCTGCAGGCGGAACTGGAGAACATCAGGCAGGCCGGACTGTTCAAGCAAGAGCAAAGTATCCTCACCCCCCAACAGCCCCAGATCGAGACTTCCCAGGGAGCCACGATCAACTTCTGCGCCAACAATTACCTGGGCTTGGCAGATCATCCCGAGGTCCTCAAAGCGGCGGAAGAAGGGCTGCGAAAGCGGGGCTTTGGGATGGCCTCGGTGCGATTCATTTGTGGGACTCAGGACATCCACAAGACCCTGGAGCAGCGGCTTTCCGAGTTCCTTGGAACTGAAGATACGATTCTCTATACCTCTTGCTTCGACGCCAACGCCGGACTGTTCGAAACCCTGCTCGGTCCGGAAGATGCCGTCATCAGCGACGCGCTCAACCATGCCAGCATCATCGACGGCATCCGCCTTTGCCGAGCTCAACGTAAGGTTTTCGCTCACGGCGACATGGAAGACTTGAGGGCCAAGCTCGAAGAGACTCAGTCAGCCCGATTTCGACTCGTCGCCAGCGACGGCGTCTTCAGCATGCAGGGAGATCTGGCTCCCTTGCCAGAGATCTGCAACCTGGCTGAGGAGTACGACGCCCTGGTGATGGTGGATGACTCTCACGCCACCGGCTTTCTCGGTCCCAATGGTCGAGGAACCGCTGAGGAATTGGGTGTGAGCGAGCGCATCGATATCACGACCAGCACACTTGGAAAGGCCCTGGGAGGCGCCTCCGGGGGCTTCACGACGGGTCGGAGTGAGGTCATCGAATACCTGCGTCAGCGATCCCGACCCTATCTCTTCTCCAATACGGTGGCTCCCCCCATTGTCAGCGGTACGCTGAAGGCGCTGGAACTGGTTCAGCAGAATCCGGCTTTGAGGGAGACCTTGTGGGATAACACCCACCATTTTCGCAACGGATTGGAGGAGTTGGGCTTCGAGATTATCAAGGGCAAGCATCCCATCGTCCCCATCATGTTGAGAGACGAACTGAGGACGGTGGAGCTGGCGCGGTCGATGAACCAGCGAGGCATCTTCGTAGTGGGCTTCAGTTTCCCGGTGGTGCCGAGGGGCGAAGCCAGGATTCGAGTTCAGCTCTCGGCTGGGCACACGCGGGCTGAGTTGGATCAGGCACTTTCGGTCTTCGGGGAGGCGGGAAGAGAGCTCGGCGTCATTTGAATCGGATTTGAAGATGAGGGAATTCGAAGGAAAGGTGGCACTGGTAACCGGTGCCGGTCAGGGGATGGGGCGTGCTGTCTCAGAGAGGCTGGCCTCCGGGGGAGCTCGTCTGGTCGTCAATGACGTCGATCCAAACGCTGCGGCAGGCACTACGGCGGCCCTGGTATCACGCGGAGAAAACGCCGTGGCGATTGCGGGCGATGTGTCCTCTGGCCAGGACGTCAACCGCATGGTGGAGAAGGCCCTCGGCCGATTCGGCAGCCTCGACATACTTGTCAACAATGCAGGTGTGCTGAGGCCCACGGCCGTGATCGATATCGAGGAGGAGGAATGGGACTGGGTCCTCAATGTGAATCTCAAAGGGA
Source organism: Acidobacteriota bacterium (assembly GCA_047514575.1). GTDB lineage: Bacteria > Acidobacteriota > UBA6911 > RPQK01 > JAJDTT01 > CAUZIZ01. The sequence continues at coordinate 22,618 of JAKZYH010000669.1, forward strand.
CCTACCTCTGCTCGCGAGCGGTACTGCCAAGCATGCGGGAGCGGGGCTGGGGCCGGATTATCAATTTCTCGTCCACGGCTGGGAAGAACGTGAGCACGGTTGGAGGTGCCCACTATACGGCGGCGAAGGCCGGGATCCTGGGTTTTACTCGGCACCTGGCCAAGGAGGCTGGAGCCTTCGGCATCACCGTCAACTCGATCTGTCCCGGACTGATCAACACCGAAATGGTTCGCTCGACCATCGATAAGGAACAGACCGAGGCCTATGCTCAGTCGTTTCCGATTACCCGGCTGGGGGAACCGTCAGAGGTGGCGGAATTGGTTGCTTTCCTGGCCTCCGATAGAGCCGCCTACATTACCGGGGCCTCGCTGGACATCAATGGCGGCGACCTGATGATTTAACGTCCCTCGCCCCTACCCTTGCCTTTACCCTAGCCGTATCTCCTCCCTTGCCGTTTCCGGTTCCTGCCAGTGGATAGTTTGCGGCGTCTGAACGCTGCCGCGGGTGTCGATTTGCCGCCGGCTGATCCTGAGATCCTGTAGATCCCGATTGGGTTGGTCAGCAGCCTTGGCGTAGCGAGAAGAAGAGGACGGCCCAAGGTGTGAGGGTAAGGCAAAGGCAAGGGAGGGCTCACACCGAGGCACTCATGTCCTCGCAAACGTGGCGGCAAACAAGCGGCACGAGTTCCAGACTACTCGGATAAGTGAGTCGACGCACCGGAACCCGAGAGGTCAGATCGGAGAAAAAATCCAGCCGCTGCTGCTGTAGGCCCAGCGCTTCTACAATGGCAGGTGCAAACGACTCTTTCAGCAGCTCTATCACGGCGTCTCGGGGTGCGACCGGAGTGATCTCTGGCTGGGATAGCTCCTCGGTTCCCTCTCGCCGATCGAGTAAATACAGACCCGCCAACGCAGTGGCTTCGGGATGAAACAATCCGAAGCCTCCTCCGACGGGAACACGGAGCTTCGGGTGATCAGGAACCACGCACTCCAGGTTGAGATGAGAACCCAGGTAGTGCTCTGCCTCCTGAGGCCACAACCGCATCTGTGGATAGCCACTCTGTCCGAAGATTTGGCTTCCATGACGCTCCAAAGGCAGTATCCCATCAGTCAGCAGGGGCCAGCCCAGCCTTTGAAGACCGGCAGTCAGGGAGCTCTTCCCACCACCGCTGGCAGAGAGAAACCCCACCCCGCCCTCTTTTAGAATGACGGCCGACGCGTGGAGCACGGCCATCCCCCGACTTTCCAGCCAAAGAGAAAAGACCGTTCCCAGGAGATAGGTCTCGACCATATACTCCCTCTCGGGATTCCGCAGATGGAAGACGATTTGGTGGGGGAACAGATAAAAGGCACCCACTTCCGTGAAGTCGAAGACCAGACAGTCCTCGAGCCGATACAGACGGGCTACGCTGTCTCCTCTATCGGTCAGGACACGACTGACATAGATAGGATTGTTCCTGTAACTCTCTTCGCGGGGAGCCTCGCGAACCAGGCTGAAACTCAGGTCGGCTGGATTCGTAGTCGGCGTCAGCTCGGTCTTGAAGGGAAAATCGCTGGTCAGGGAGACTCCGAATAGCTGGTAGGTCGGCCGTCGACTGAGGCGGCCATCGATTCGGCGATCGTGCGACCAGGCGAAGGGCGTGGTCATGACCTGCTCGACGCAAACATCGCCAAGACCTCACCCTGGGTTCGAGCCCAACGAATCGACTTCCACTAGACTCCGGTCGTGAAGATTCCCGATAAGAGCCAACAGATCCGTCCAGACCCGCTCCGGGGAAGCCTCGTATTGTTCGACCAGCTTCTCCTGAAGGACTCTCAAGGTGACACTTTCCTCGAGTGAGTTCCAAATGGAGGTGCCCACCTGATTCAAACCAAAGTAGATTCCCGTCTTTACATTCAACAGCACGGCCTCTCCCTGTACCTCACTGAACAAGACGTCAGGAGCGACTTTTACCACTGAATCGGGAGTCAGCGACTGATCTTCAGGTTTTGGGGACTCCTTCTGATCCACTGGACCTACCTCTTCTTCGTCGATCTTCTCCATGCTCAATCACTGCCCAGCGCCTCTTGTAACCCAGGAG
>JAKZYH010000670.1:0-2963 GCA_047514575.1 Acidobacteriota bacterium
TTCCAGGACCGTCTGGACTTCATGTTCGGTGCCTACAACGCTGGCAAGGGGAACATCTTTCGAGCCCAACGGAATGCCAAGAAAAGAGGTCTAAATCCCAACAGTTGGCGTACCATGGAATCAACCTTGCCATCAATCACTGGAGGACATAGCAAGGAAACGATCAACTATGTGGGCAAGATCAAGAAGGTGAAAAAGGTACTGAATTGAGGTCGATATGGAATTTCAGATTGTGATCTCCAATTTCCTATACGCTTTGATGGGAGCATTGTTCAGCATTGCCCTCATGTTGATCGGCTATAAATTACTAGACTGGATCACGCCGTTTGACACGTCCAAGCAGCTGTCCCAAGGGAACGTGGCAGTGGGTATCGTCGTCGGCTCCATGTTCGTCAGCCTGGGATTGGCTGTTGGCCTGGTAGTAGGGCTGGGCTTGAACTAGAAAAAGCGTCCTGAAAACCGGGCGGATCAAGAACCTAAGGGTCTGCGCAAGAATAACTTGGTAGAATTGGCGCTCAGATTTGCACCAGATTTGGCCGCGAACGATTGAGCGAAACCGCAGACGTAGCCGGGTCTACGTTAAGGATTTCGCGATTGAGGAGCGGCCGAAGATGGTGTGAAGGTGAGATGCCAAAATGCCAAGTTATTTTTGCGCAGGCCCTAAAACGTGTAGACGGGTACCGGCCGCGAAGGCCTGGCGCCTTTTCCGAGCTGAAGGAGCGATCGCGATGAGAATCCTACTGGGTCCTTTTTGTCTACTACTCACCCTGGCGGCTCCGCTAGCGGAGCCCGCAGACGTCGATAAACCCCTGGACCTGGGCTCCCGGCTTGAGCTATTCGTGGACGATTACCTGATCGACACCATGGACGGGGTGCGTCTCCGTTTGCACACTCCCCTATCTGCCGGCAAGATCATCACCTTCGACAAAGCCTGGGAGGGGACCACCAGTCTCTACCACACCGTGTTCCAGGACGGAGACAGCTACCGCATGTACTATCGGGGCAGCAGCCACCAGGACTACGCGGATCGGGCTCAGCTGCTCCCGGGCGAAAAGGTCATCCCCAAACACGAGAGCGTCACCGCTCTGATCGAGAGCCCGGACGGGATCAAGTGGCACCGACCCTCTCTGGGCCTGATCGAGTTCGAAGGTTCCAAGGACAACAATATCGTTTGGAAGGGCAAGGCATCCTGCTGCTTTGCCCCCTTCAAGGACGGCAATCCGAAGGCACCCCCCGAGGAACTCTACAAAGCTTTGGGGAATGCGGGCAGCTGGCCCAATCATGCGTTGATGCCCTTCGTCTCACCCGACGGAAAGCGATGGCGCCTCGCCAGCGAGCAGCCCGCCATCAGCGACGGCAAATTCGATTCTCTGAACGTCCCCTTCTGGGATCCTGTACGGCGCCAGTACGCCGCGGTTTATCGGGATTCCGACGGAGTTCGGAGCATGAAATACGCCACCTCCAGCGATTTCCTCAACTGGACGCCGGGCCAGTGGGCCGACTACGGGAACACCGCTCGGGAGCACCTCTATACGAACGCCACCTCACCCTACTTTCGAGCTCCCCACATCTACATCGCCCTCCCCAAGAGATACGTTCCCTGGAAAACATTTCACTCGACCATCGGAATTGCAGGAGTCTCGGAAGCCGTGTTCATGAGCAGCCGGGACGGAGTGCACTGGGATCGCCGTTTCATGGAAGCCTTCATCCGTCCCGGACGCGACCCTCGAAACTGGGTCCACCGGTCCACCATGCCTTCCGCCGGTGTGGTCCCCACGGCAGAGGACGAGATGTCGATCTACGTTGCCCGCCACTACACCTATCCCAGCGCCCATCTGGAGCGGATGGTGCTTCGGACCGACGGTTTCGTCTCGGCACACACAGGCTACGTGGGCGGGGAGCTCCACACCAAGCCTCTGATCTTCGAGGGGGAAAACCTGCTGCTCAACTTCGCCACCTCAGCAGCAGGCAGCATCCGGATCGAGATCCAGGACGCACAGGGAAACCCCCTACCCGGCTTTGCTATCGAGGATTCACCCCTGATCTGGGGTGATGAAATCGATCACGTCGTCCGCTGGGAGCGAAGTCATTCAAAAGCGACTTCGGAGAAGCCCCTGGCCAGGATCGCCGGCAAGCCAGTCCGCCTGCGCTTCGTAATGAAGGACGCGGATCTCTACTCGATTCGCTTCCGACCTTAAGATCCGAATCCGGTTGCACAGCTCCCTTTCCTTTAGGCAACCCTCGTGAATAATCTCGTTGTCGCAGCTGCCCAATCGGCATCCGAAAGAGGTGACTTGGACAAGAATATCTCCGAGCATCTCAGGCTGATTGGCGTAGCCGCATCTGCTGGAGTGGATCTGATTGTCTTCCCAGAACTCTCTCTGACGGGTTATGAGCTGGATCTGGCCTCTGCACTTCAGTTGGAAAGAGACGACCAGAGAATCGAACCACTGAGGAGCGCAGCAAAAGAGCACGACATGCATGTGCTCGTAAGCGGACCTTGGAAATCAGGTTTGGACAAGCCCTATCTCGGAGCCTTCCTGTTGTCGCCTGAACGGTCCATTTGCTACGCCAAGATGCACGTGCCTGAGAGCGAGGAAAAGTATTTCCTGGCAGGCAAGGATGCCTGCGTAGTGTCAATTGAAAGCGTACCCACTGGAATCGCGATTTGCGCGGATACGAGCCATTCAGCGCATGCTGCCGACGCGGCTGAGCGTGGGGCTGAACTGTACGTTGTGAGCGTGATGAAAACTGAGGCTGAGTATCGTGCTCACGCTAATAGACTCGGGCAATACGCGGCGCGCCACAGCATGGCTGTTTTGACGGCCAACTATGCGGGCTCGACTGGCGGCTCGGACTCCGCGGGTAAGAGTGCGTTCTGGGATGAGCGCGGCGAGCCGGTTGCTCAAGCCAGTCCGAAGGGTAGAGCCTTGGTGGTTGCCCGACGGGACAAAGGGAAATGG
>JAKZYH010000671.1:0-3288 GCA_047514575.1 Acidobacteriota bacterium
GCTCTTGGTCAATCCGACTACGGCGGCTTTTGACACGCTGTAGACGCCTCGGTTGACGACTCCTGTGAATCCTGCGACAGAGGCCATGTTGACAACGCTGCCAGACCTTTGGGTTCGCATCGACGGAATTGCGAACTTGCACATCCAGAACATGCTCTTGACATTGGTGTTGAGGGCGTTGTCCCAGTCCTCTTCCGGTGCCTCCAGAAGAGTTCCCTGGTGGACGAATCCAGCGTTGTTGAAGAGGACGTCGATACGTCCGAACTGGTCGAGGGTCCAATCAACTACGTCTTTGCATTGTGCGGAGGAAGTGACATCGCAGACTCGATCCCGACAATCATGTCCTTGCTCGCGAATCTCGGAAGAGACCTGGGCGACTCGGTCGACATCTCGATCGATTGCGACTACGCGGGCTCCCTCAGAAGCGAACCTACGTGCCGAGAGCTCGCCGATACCGGCCGCTGCTCCGGTGACGATGGCAACCTTGTCCTTTAGGCGCATATTTCTCCTGGCAGCATTCCTCGAACCCGGCTGAGCTCCTTTTCTACCACTCGGGAAGGCGGGAATACAAGCGTCGCCCAGTTCTAGGAGCCGATAGATCAGACTTCATACGACCGGCCAGATAAGCAGGGGCCAGTAGGATCCCGAGTCCGCAGCCTGGGTCCGGCTGCTTCATGGTACAATCGCCTCTGCTTGCGGTATTTGTCCGGTTTCTGATGCCACCACATACAGAGCCGGAGGACAGTACTTATGACGGCTCAGATTTCTCCCGCGTCACCAGAAGAGCAGGTCGGTGTCATGTCCGGATCTGACATCCTGGTCGAGGCACTCGCTCGAGAGAAAGTCGAGATCGTCTTCGGGTACCCTGGCGGGGCTTCGATGGAGATCCATCAGTCGCTAACCCGTTGGGGAGTGGATCGGTCCATTCGGGTCATCTTGCCGCGTCACGAACAAGGCGCGATCTTCATGGCGGAAGGTTATGCCAAGGCCAGTGGCCGGGTGGGAGTGGCTTTGGCGACTTCGGGACCGGGTGCTACCAACCTGGTGACCGGTATCGCGGACGCCAAGCTGGACTCGGTTCCGCTGGTGGCGATCACGGGTCAGGTCCCGCAGGCCATGATCGGTAAGGATGCCTTTCAAGAGACCGATATCGTGGGGATTACCCGGCCCATTACCAAGCACAACTATCTGGTGCAACGCGTGGAAGATCTGCCTCACATCATCAAGGAGGCCTTCTATCTAGCCTCCAGCGGACGGCCCGGTCCGGTGTTGGTGGACATCCCCAAAGACGTTCAGCAGGCCGAATGTGTGCCCCGGTGGCCGACCGAAGTGAAAAGCCGCAGCTACAGACCCCGGCTGTTCCCACGAGAACGGGAATTGCTTCAGATCGCCGAAGCAATCAAGGGCTCGCAGAGGCCGGTCATCTATGCCGGGAACGGGATCATAGCGAGCAATGCTTCCAAGGAACTGTTTCAGTTCGTCGAGAAGACGGGAATTCCCATCGTTATGACAGTTTTGGGTTTGGGAGGCTTTCCCGCCGATCACCCTCTCTGCTTCGACATGCTGGGGATGCACGGAGCCGTTTATGCCAACTACGCGATCAACAGCGCAGATCTTCTACTGGCTCTGGGGGTGCGTTTTGATGATCGAGTCACTGGCAAGGCCGAGGAATTCGCCAAACACGGCACGATCGTCCATGTCGACATCGATGCCTCCGAAATCAACAAGATCAAGAAGGCCCACATCCCCGTTACTAGCGATGTTCGAACCCTCCTGGCCGGATTGAACGAAATGGATTTGGCTTCCAGCGATTACTCTACCTGGATCAACGAGCTCCGCAACGTCAAACGGGAAAAGCCCTTTCGATACCGGGAAGAGGGAGACAGCATCCTGCCTCAGTATCTTCTACAGCTGCTCTCCGAAAAGACCCAGGGGAAGGCGATCATCACGACCGGTGTGGGACAACACCAGATGTGGACGGCGCAGTTCTTCAAGTTTTTGTACCCCCGGACCATGATCACGTCGGCCGGCTTGGGGGCCATGGGCTTCGGATATCCCGCCGCGCTCGGCGCCAAGCTGGGCTGTCCTGACTGGCCGGTTATCGACATCGATGGCGATGGCAGCTTCATCATGAATATTCAGGAGCTGGCGACGGCCTATTCGGAATCGATTCCGGTCAAGGCTCTGGTTTTGAACAACCAGCACCTGGGGATGGTTGTTCAGTGGGAAGACCGCTTCTATGCCAGCAATCGGGCCCACACCTTCATCGGCGATCCCCACGATTCGGAGAACATCTATCCTGATTTCGTAGGTGTGGCAGCGGGTTTCGGTATCCCTGCGGCGAGGATCACGAAGAAACAGGAGGTCTCCGATGCTCTTGATGAAATGCTGGCTGCTGACGAGCCCTATGTTCTAGACGCTGTCATCCCTTATACGGAGCACGTCTTGCCGATGATTCCTGCGGGTCGAACCTTCGCCGATACGATCTACGAAGAAGAATAGAGTGCCACTCGTGCTCTGGCGGTCGCTCCCTTCAGAGCCTGGATATCGCTGATCCCGTTTGGATTGTTTAGAATCGGAGAGATACTCATGGTTGATGAGCTCAAGTCTGCTTGGGAAATTGCCTTGGAGAAGCTGGAGCAGCAGGAGGAGTTTACGGTTGTCCAGCTGAGCGAGGAGAAGAAAGAGGCTATCGCCGAAATCCGTCGCAAGTACCAAGCTCGGATCGCCGAGGCCGAAATCAATTCCGAGTCCAAGCTGAAGCAAGCCGTTGAGTCAGGAGCGTTCGAAGAGGTCGAGAAGATCCGAGCCCAGCTCGCCGACGAAAGAAGGCGCCTCACGGAGCGTATGGAAAAGAAGATCTCAGAGATCCGGGGGGAGTAGGTCCCAAGCCCGTAGGTCCCAAGTCCCAAGGTCCCAGATCCCAGACAGGTTCCAAGTCCCAAGCACCAGGTCAGACCAGGAAATCGAGCCGTGCTTCGAGCCGAGAGTGGTTAGCATTTCTCATCGCTGGTCTACTACGTCGCCGCAAACATCCGTCCTGGCTGCGCCGGATCGTACAGAAAAGAAACTTCAGTCGAGGGCGGACACCGCAACGATTTTCAGAGCCAAGGGACGTGCAGACGTTCCGACGTTCCGACGAATCGTTCAAGTTTCAGGTTAGAGAGGCATCGCCTCAGACCAACAAGCCTTGTAATATGTCCCCGTACAATATCGACTGGCGATGGAGAGGACAGAAACAAAAATAATAAGAGCACTCGACCGAGTCCAAGACCTGAATCGGAAGGC
>JAKZYH010000672.1:0-2928 GCA_047514575.1 Acidobacteriota bacterium
CAGAACAAACATCTCTCTTCACGTCGAGGCCCACGGAGATGATCGACGGATGATTCGCGCCTTCGGCGCGGATGATGTTGCTGGTACCTCTACCCTCGGCCATTGTTCAAGAAACTACGTTTTCCGATGATCGTTGACACAGGGAGACCATGAGCTCGACGTTGACGTTCTGTTCTTGGAGAGACCTGACGTGGACAGCACTCCCGGTGTTGGTAGTCCGAAAATGAGGAGGTTCCTCGAGAGTGTAGGCGACGAGCTCGACCGTCATGGCCAAAGGGACGCTACCCAGTAATCGCCCCAGCTCGATGAGACCGGCGACGCCACTGGCATTGTCGTCGGCTGCCGGCAGCTCTTCCCACGCATCATAGTGGGCTCCCACCACCAGGCGCTCCCTGGTCTCTGGTCCTAGTCTCAGAATCACGTTGCGATACGTCTTGCCGCCAACCTGGTACGTCTGTTCCACGGGGCTCTTTCCCGTTGCCTCCTGCAATTGACTGCCAATGTATTCGGCAACACGGTCCAGGATCTCCGGGTGGGCCTCATTTCTGGGGAAGAACCTCTCGCTCAGCATCCGCACGTGGGCCTCAAGCTGCGCTGCCTCTACTCCCGGCGGGGTTGGGGACAGACCGGCCACGGGGAGGAAGGGTTGGGTCACACAGATCCAGGCTGCTGCCAGCAAGAGCGTGACTCCAGCCAGAACGAAGATCAACGTCACTTTGGTTCCCTTCATGATGTCCCCAACCTTCCCGGGAAAAGTGAGCCACCAGAGTGGTGAAAGATCCGAGTCTCGGGCTCTTTGCCGAGGACGACCGTTACCACGAAAGAGACGCGAATCAGCTGCGCTGCGAACCGTGTATCTGCGTCCCCAAACAATTTGGTCAGGGCGGGAGGATTCGAACCTCCGACATCCCGGTTCCAGGCCGGGAACTCTGGCCAGACTGAGCTACACCCTGGCGCCGTCGGAGGAATTCCAACCCACGTTACGGGGACGAGAAGCATTGGGCAGGTCCGTCTTGCGTCCAAGAACCCCATCCACCGTTTCTGCCGAGAGGTTAACCTGTGGTGACGGAGGCCAGCCAGGCCTGGTGTGATGCTTTCTAAAGTGTCACAGACATCACAACGAATCGGCCTCCAACGCAGTTGCCTGTTCGATCTCCAGGCTCAAGGTCCGCCTATTCGTGAAGAGCAGGTCGCAACCGTGACGCCGAGAGAATGGGAAGCAGACCCTGTGATTCTCAGAAACAGCAGAGTGACCTGTTGGCAAGAACCGTCTCAGGGCTTCATTCCCTCCTTGAGCCGCTCGATACACTTCGGAGAGACCATCCGATAGTGAACCAGATTTCTGGACTTGACTCGGCTCTTCGTGATCGAGTCGCAGAACACCACATCGGCCCACTCCAGACCCTCACCCTCCTGTGTGGGGAGCAGGTACTCCCGCATTATATGGCGCTGGCCGATGAGGGGCGCCAATAGACCCCTCGCTGTCAGAAGGAAGGTCTCGCTTACGGATACCACAGCGATCAGAGAAGGTCTCTCTAAGCTGCGCACGATATTGAAGTGTTCCTTTGCCTCGCTGAAGGTGAGCCCGACGACGGCACGGTCCTTGGAAACCAGGGTTCTCACGTCGGGCAGCAGGCCGAGGGGGGTAGTGACGAGAGCACCCGCCGATAAGGACCGATTAGCGGAAAGCTCCTCCAGTGAGCAGGCTTCCACAGGGTAGGGGAGATTCTCTCGGAGCTCAACCCGGAGCAGGTGACGCATACCAGGATCATCCACACTCACCACCAGGATGTGATCAGGTGACTGAGCCATGAGGCGCTCCTGAACACGCTGGCGAAGCTGCTGAACGGTGTACCCATGTTGCCGGGCAGCCTGGATGGTCTCGTTGATCAGGTCGTCCAGATCCTTGGAGGCGGGAGGATCGGACAACTCTTCTGCCGAGCGTACCATCATCCGGCTCCCGTGCCGGCGCACCAGCCAGTCACGGGACACCAGGTCTTGGTAGGCCTGACTGACCGTGTTGTGGTGAATCTTCAATCGGCGCGCCAGAGCCCGGACGCTGGGAAGGTCCTGGCCCGGCCGCAGCCTCCCCGTGGCGATCAGGAAGACGATCTGCTCCGTTAGCTGCTGCCGGATCGGAAAGTCGCTGTCCCGACTGATCTGAATGTCCATCGTTCCGAAGGAGCCGCTCGTGTAAGAGAGACCTGAGATTGGAATCCCAACTTGGACCGCATTGTACATGCTCCTCTGTCTTGTGACAGCCGGGAAACTGTCACGGCCTCGATGGTACTACTTCGGTGGAAGGCCGTAGGCTCGGTGGCACCAAGAACCGAGGCCACCCGTGACGAAAGAGGAATTCAACCAGTATACCCACCATTACTACCAGTCCGGTTCTCCACAGAAGGCTCCGCAGGCACTGTTGCACTTCTTTTCCGAAGGACTCGAAGAGGCCACACCGGCAGTAACCGAGCTGATTCTGTATTTCTTTGGAAGGATTGCGCAGCTCAAACCGGGCCTCGTCCGAGACTACGAGCGGCTGCTCGATGCACACCTAGCGAGCAAGGGAGTGTCGGTGCTTATGCAGCTACTGCAACGGGTGGGGGATCTCCACACTCGCGACGTCTTGAAGTCGAACCTTGAAGACGGACGTTACCAGGCGCACCGGGAGGCGATCACTCGAGTTCTCGACTCCAACTTTCCTCTGTTCCAGAACGCACTCTTGAGACCTATCCGCGATGGCCTGGATTTGGACCTGCTTTGGATGGAATTTCTGGTCACCGGCAACCGGGATGCCGTCGTCAGGATCATTGAGGTACTGGAATGGCCAGACCTTCTGCGCGGAAGACTCCAGCAGTGGCTGGTTTTTACGACGATGCGCGGGCCCCTACCTTGGCGGGAGCGTCGCAAGGTGTTGGCACTGGGTGACGC
>JAKZYH010000673.1:0-10389 GCA_047514575.1 Acidobacteriota bacterium
CCCAAGCCACACAGCTTGAGATCCAGTGTCCCGTTGTCTAGGGACAGACAGCGTCCGATTTGACCGCAATCGAACGGCCGCTTTCGCCTAAAAGCGGTCATTCAAGTTTTCCGCGGAAACGTCGAACGAACGACCGGAAAACGGCCAAGAGCAGTCATTCCACATAGACCAAGCGGTCATGCGACCACGAAAAGCTTGTGGCTGAAGTCGCCTTTTCGAGAAACAAGGACAAGGATGGCAGTTTCAAGCATACGACCAGCCTTCGCAGCGAACGAGATTCCGAGTGTCAGCGGAAAAGGCGGATTGAATTCCGCCTATCCTTCGGATTTCTATATATGCCGTCCCCTGACATTGCCCTTCCAGATCCTAGAGGCCTAATCCCTGGACCTAGTCGCCATCATCGTCATCGTCATCGTCGTCACCTAACGGGGGACAAAGGTCCGTGGTGCTGCAGTTTCCCACGTTACCAGAGTCGTCGGTAGCGGTGACATTCAGTACACCCGTTTGAGCGCCGATTTCCAGGATGCCGGCCTGCGCATCGTCATCGTCGTCATCATCGTCACCGGGTTCCACTTCACAATCACCATCGCATTCAAAATCGATGACCTGCCCAGCGCTGACGACAAGCTGCTCACACCCGATGCCGAGCACTGCCAGGACCTCAGGCGCAGAGCAATTGTCCGTGGCGCTAAAGTTGATTTGAACAGGACCACCAACGTCGTCATCGTCATCATCGTCGTCGCCACCTCCCACGACCGGTGTTATCGAGCACGCGACAACCGGCGCCGTCGTGTCCACCACGGTAAAGGTGGTAGTAGTGTTCTCGCTGTTGTCAGCCTCATCAGTGACCATCAGCGTGATCGTGTGAGTGCCCAGGCTGACCAGCGTTCCAGGTGTTGGGTCTTGCGTTATGGTCAATGCTGCTGAAGCGGTGCAGTTGTCAAAAGTCGTGATCGCTGTAGTCAAATCCGGAACAGCTGCCAGGCAGCCGCCATCCGCTGATGCTGTCGTGGGCGATGGCTCAACCACAGACGGTTTGGTTGTGTCCACCACGGTTACCGTAGATGTGCAGCTCGCGGTCAGGCCGACCTCGTCAATGGCGGAGTAGTTTAACGCCGTCGTCCCCAGCCCGAAGCTGCCGGCTGCAGGATTGCTGACCGTCACCCCCGCACAGATGTCTGTGGCGGAAGCTGGGGCAGGTGTAAAGGGAGCACTCTGGTTCCCCGTGCATTCGATCGTGGCTGGTGCGGGACACAGAATGCTCGGGGGTGTGCTGTCCTCGACCACAATATTGCTCATGCAACTTGCCGTGAGCCCGACGCCATCCGTGGCCGTGTAGGTCAAGGGAGCGGTTCCCAAGGGGAACGACCCGGGGTCGTGGCTGCTGACGGACACGTCTCCGCAGACATCATCCCCACTGGCTGCTCCGGGCGTCACAGGAGCCGAACTCTCACCGGTGCATTCGGCCGTGATATCGTCCGGACAGGTAATCGTCGGCGCGGTCGTGTCCTCGACCCTGATGATAGAGTCACAGTCGCCCTGATTTCCCGTCGTGTCCGTTGCGGTGCAGCTCAACGTACTATCCCCCAACGGAAAGCGGTCACCCGAATCGGCCGTGCACCCGGTGGTGACGGCCGTGCAGATATCGCTGGCCGTCGGGGGGGAAAAGGTCACCGCCGCGCTGTCGTTCCCCGTGCATTCCGCCGCCGGCACCGTCGGGCACGTAATCGAAGGCGGCGCCATGTCCACGACCTGCACCTGGAACTCGCAGGGGGCGGCCGGGTTGTCAGATCCGTCGGTGCCCGTGCATTCCACCGTTGTGTTGCCCAGGTCAAAGCCTGAGCCAGAGTCGATGGAACAACTGGAGGTCGCTGAGCTGATGCAGTTGTCCGACAGGGTGGGGGCGAACGTGGCGACGGTGGAAGCCCCTGTACATTCGAGTGATAGATCCGCAGGACAGGTCACCGAGGGCGGAGTGTCGTCCCCCACCGCGACACTGCTCGTGCAGTTGTTTACATTCCCACTCGGGTCGGTCGCCGTCAACTCCACGAGATTCGAGCCCACGTCGGCGCAGCTGAACAAGTCGTCGTCAAGCGACAGCGAGACTCCGCAGGCATCGGTCGATCCCGCATCCACGTCGGCCGTGGTGATCGATCCCAGTCCCGCCCCGTCGAGCCCAACCGTCGCAGCCTGGCACAGGGCCGTCGGAAGCAGCGTGTCCTGGACCGTGACAGCGGCCGTGCAGGTGTCGCTGTTTCCCCTCGTGTCGGTCACGGTCAGGGTGACGGTATTCGATCCGATATCGCCGCAGCCGAAGCTGGTCTTGCTCAGCGTCGTCGAGGCGATGCCCCTGTCGTCCGTGGAGCCGCTGTTCACGGCGCTCGCCGTCGTGGAGCCGGCTCCGGAGGCGTCGAGGCTCACCGTGACGTCCTGGCACCGGGCCACGGGCGGCGTGGTGTCCCCGACGACTTCGATCGTCAGGGTGTCCGAGTTGTTGTCCGGAACGTCGTCGGGAATGCCGCTGGACTCGAACACCGTCGCCCTGCTGGTGATCTCAAAGGGGGCGTTGGCGTCCACCGTGACGGTGACCGTGTAGGAGGCCATGCCACCGGCGGGGATAGGCGATAACTGGCATTGATGCGTAAACGGGAAGTTCGTAAAGGCGCGACAGTCAGCACCGCTGGCCATCGGCGACGACGGCAGGCGGTGGTTCACCGTCACGTTGTGGGCGTCGAAAGGGCCCTTGTTGATCACCGTGACCGTGTAGGTCAGCGTGCCCGGCGCCGGCACCGGATCGGGCGCGGCGCTCAGAGTGATCCCCAGGTCCGCAGACGGGTCGGAGTCTGGACACATGGGCCAGTCGCAGATGCCGATGGAGTACGTGACTTTGGAGACCTCGCTTGGGATGAATGAATCGTCCTTGCCTTCGGTGATCAGTTCGTTGGCGAGATCGAAGCACAACGCTGCGTCTAAGCTGCAGTCAAGAAGCCTAACAGGGGCCCCGCCAAAATCAACCGTCAGCGTTTTGCCACTCCCGGGTGTTAAGTCCGACTGATCGTTTGAGCCAAAGTCGTCGTCGTCCAAGATCTTCAGCGTGATCTCTAGGGGATCTTCGGACGCCACCGAGCGGACGGCCAACCACTCCGGAAAGAGGGGGTCCTCGTCGGTCCGCTCGAGGTGCGGACCTCCCCATGCAGGCCAGTCGGAGGGGAGGATTTCAATGAAGGGGTAGTAGTCTGGGTCGCTCAAAAGGGGAAGGCAGTCGTGGCAGTCTATTTCCTTGACCTTGCGGACCAGGAACTCGACCCTCGCAGCCCCCTTGGTGAGCTTGATGACCTCCGCGGTGAACTCCTCGGGATAGTGATCGATATGCACGATGTTCACGTCGTCGCGCGGCAGCCCGACGAGGGACCCCAGCAACGTGGGATGGGTGTAGTCCGCCACCTCTTCGAGGCTCTGAAACTTGTCCCAGTTGCTGTTGATCGCGGGGCACGATACGAACTCATCAAGGATGCCGAAAAAGGGGGGGCCGCAAAGGAACTTCCGTTTGATCATCAACCCAGCATTGTCGGATCCAAGCGCAAAGTCCATTCTCCACATCTTCTTCTCGGCATTTTTACGCTCGCGCTCGTCGCCCCTTTGTTTCATCAAGGCGAGCATCTCGTTTTCGGTGTCCCAGAACTCGGCCTTCGGATAATTAGAGGTGTCTCCCAACACTGACTCGTTGTCGGACTCAGGCCATATCAGATCCTGGATATTCATCGGCAAGTCCGACAGCCGTGGGTCGTCCCCCCCCTGCCCGAAGCTCACGATGACCTGATAGTCCTTGTCCAGAAACTCCCGGACGGTTTTCTGGTCACCGAAGCTCCTCGGCGCCATGAAGTCCCCGATCCTGAAGAAGACCTCCTCGAAGAAATCCTTGAAGGACCCAGGGGTCATCTCTCCGTCTCCGTCGGTTGTGCCGGATTCATCGGATTCCATCATCTTCCTGAAAATCAGTAGGAGGATTTCCCCGGGGTGGCGCGCGAGGAAGGCGGAGAATTGGGCCAAGATTTCGTCGAGGTCAGGGCCGGCGAGGGTGTGGTGAATGTAGAACCTGTCCTCCGTGAGAGGAGATTCGCCGGAAAAGGGGTCGGTCCGCGAGGCCTCGATCGCGTTCGCTCGGAAGAATCGAAGATCGAACGAGCGAGACCCCCGAAGCAGCTGCACAAAGATGTTCTCGCCTTGAGCCTTCGCAAAACTCCGGACGGCTTCTTCCAGAAAAAACCCATCGTTACCGGAACTACAAAGGAAGACCTGCAAGGGCGCAATTCCAAAGGGGCCGTTGCCAGTCCCGCAACCTTCCTCGATAGCTATGAGATGCTCGGCCGCTTGACACTTATCACACGCCGGGATGTGCTTCAAGTCGTAGGTCCCGGCGTCGTGACTGCCGGGGAAGATAAACCGCGCCAGGGTCTGATCCAGGGCTTCGGGAGCCTCGATGGCCAGATCCCCCATCCAGTTCTCATAGGGAAAGCCTTGGGCCTCAACCGCCGCGCTCTTCAGCGCAAGCGTTACGAGCAATATGGCGATGACCCCCACGACCCCCCGCGGGCTCGGCCTGATAGTTCTCGCGCCAGTGCTCGGCCCGGCGAACCCGCCGGACACCACAGCCACCACGTCGCCCGCCGAGAGCCAGACCCCTCGAATCACTCGACACCCCTCCTCGCTAGCAGCGTCCGATAGCCGCTGCCCGGGTTCGTTCCTTCCAGCTGACAGACCTCAAGAAAAGTTTTGTGACACTCCCAAGCTCAAATATATCACCAAGCGGAGCCCGACGAAAGAATCCACAACCACCCAAAAACATATCGACCCTGAGTTAGGAGACCTTTGACACAGCGGCTTCAATCATCAGCTTTCGGATCACAAAACCGGGCAAGGAGAAACGGAGACACGTAGGGCAGCTGATGGCCGTTTGCGGTAGTTCATTCGACGTTTGCCGGGAAAATGTGAATGACCGCTTTTAGGCGAAAGCGGTCATTCAAACAACCCGAAATGCGCTACCGCGAAGGGCGCAAAACGGCCAGGAGTCGCCGTTCATGCCTCTCAGTTCCAATGCCTGCTCTGTGCGGCACTTACAGGTACCGCAACTCGCCGTGCGTCGTGGCGCTCATGACGCTCGGCAGACATCTGACAGTGTCGGCGATCCGGTTGTGGCTAGTGAGCCATCGCGGTGCTGAAGCGGAGGGAATGAGGGCCGTCGGTCGGTCGGTAGATGTAAGGGCGAAGATCACCTCCTCAACTCAACCCTCCGGGAAAGCGAAATCCTGTAGAATCGTCTCGCTCGTTATGTCACTCAGACTTTCCAGGGTCAACAAAGGGCCCCCCCACCCCATTCTCGCCTCTACCTGGAGCGCCTCTCTCCCAGAAGCCGCAGCTTTACTTGCCCAGAATCCAGCTGATGGAGCAGGTCCATGATTCCTGGGCTAGCGACTGGGCGCCGCCCACGGACGAAGGTGTTGGAGATCCCAATCGACGAGGCTCCGTCCAGGCAAGGACGGATCTGCCGACTTCTTTTTCTATCCCTGCTGCCACTTCTCGTGTCGTTCCAGTGGCTCGCCGCTCAGATCGACAGCGGCACTCTTGTGGGAACGATCCAGCTGGAGGACGGTAAGCCTGCCCAAAATGCACAAGTTTCCATCCTGCGTCGAGCCACCAACGAAACCGTCATAATGCTGACAAACCAAAGAGGGGACTACCGAAGAGACGGACTGACGGTGGGTGCCTACGAGATCAGGGTAGAGCTTGAGGGTTTCGCCAGCCAGCTCCGAGTCGGAGTCCAACTCCTTGTAGGCCAGGTTCTCCGGGAGGACTTCCGCCTCATCCGAGGCGATCTGGGCGAAGTCCAGGTCACAGAGAGCCAATCGATACTGTCTGCTTCGACAAGGGTCGACCGAGGACAGGTGATTGATCAGGACAAGCTCGAGACCTTGCCGGTCAACGCCCGCGATATCGGCCAGTTGGCGCGTCGTGTTGGCACGAGGGTCCTGGGCGGGCGGAGACAGGACAGCCTGGTTTATATCGATGGCACCCTCTTCACCCACGGCGATGGGGGTACGACCTTCAAGGCCAGCACCGACGCTCTGCAGGAGTTTGACATCAAGGCCGGTCTCTATTCATCAGAGTACGGTATCCGTCCCGGCGCCCAGATCGTGGCCGTGACCAAGAGTGGCAGCAACGACTTTCATGGGAGCCTTTTCTGGCTTCACCGAAACGACAATTTCGATGCCCGCAACTTCTTCGAGCAGGACAAAGCGGAGTTCAAACGCAATCAGTTAGGCGGCACCCTAGGGGGACCGATCCTCTTTCCAGGTCTGATACAGGGACAGGATCGAGCTTGGTTCTTTCTTTCCTACCAACTCCGATCGATCCGCGAGACCAAGCCGCTGACGGGCGTCGTGCCGACTCTGGCCGAGAGACAGGGAGAATTCTCCTCACCGATCGTTGATCCCTCGACCGGAGAAACCTTTCCCAACAATACGATCCCCCAGAATCGCTTCGACCCGGTTTCGGTTCAACTTCTTCCTCTCTGGCCAGCTCCCAACACACCCAACGCTCTGAACTTCACCAGCCCCGATTCGCTAGCGCCCTTCGACAATCCTCAGATCATCGCCCGCGTGGATCTCAAGATCTCCCCCGTCAGCAGATGGACCGGCCGCTTCATCTGGGACTCGAGCCCTATAGTCCAGTCCAGGCCAGTGAGCATCTTCACCTCCCAAAGTCCCTTGCAGACATACGGCCAGTCCCTCTCCTACACCCGAACCCTCGGGTCCAGTGCGTTCAACGTGGCCAGTGTGCACCTTTTTCGGCGCCCCTACCGGCCCGTTTCTGCCAATGCCATGCCCGACCTGCCTCAGAGTTTGGGCATAGCGGAGCTGCTGGAGACCGAGGTGGATCGCTACGGCGTTCCTCCCGTCTCGATTGAGGGATACGTGGCGATCGGTGACGGGAGCTCCGGGGGAGTGTCTGCCCTCGGCAACTGGCAGGGGCGCGACGATCTGGTTCTTCTCAAAGGGAATCACTCACTCAAGATGGGAGTCGAGTTTCGTCAACACTACAACCAATACGACAACCAAAACCGGTCACGCTTTGACTTCTTTAGTCGCTACACCGGGAATGCCCTGGCGGATTTTCTGCTCGGACATCTAGCTCAGAGTCAGAAGGGGGGCGAGTCGGCACGGGGCCGTTTCCACCAGAACAGTTTCTACTTCTACTTTTCCGACGTTTGGAAGGTCACGCCGAAACTGACCCTGAACCTGGGACTGCGCCACGAATTGAGACTTCCCTGGGTGGAGGTTCGTGGTTTCATGGCCAATTTTGATCCTGCCATCGGCCGGCTCCGTCCATCCTTGCTGGACCTGGAGCTGGCCCCAGGGGAGACGGGCCGCTTCCAGGCGGGAGTGCCCTTGATCGAGTGGGGCCGCCTGGCCGGCGTTCAACCCCGCCTGGGGCTCTCACTTCGACTGACCGACCGCACCGTCCTTCGCGCCGGGGCTGGTCTCTACTCCAACGAGCCCGACATGGCTATGGTGAAGAGACTGGGAAGAAACCCACGCCCCGGGCCCGAGAGGTGGACGTATCAGTCCGCTCTAGAGACTCCCACACTGGCCCTGTCAGACCCGTTTCCTGAGGATCTGAGGAGCGGAGCGATACCCGACCACTTCGGGGTCCAGACGCCGCTGCCCCTGGCCACAACCCAGGCCTGGGGCCTCAGCCTCCAACATCGTCTGGCGAACAACTTGTTGGTCGACGTGGGATACTACGGCTCCCACACCATCCACCGTCTCGAAACGGTGTCTCTCAATGACGCGACCCCTGGCAGGGGCGATCGAAGTCAGCGCCGACCCTATCCCGATTTGCAGCTGGTCCAGATGCCGCTGGCGGACGGAGGAGCCTGGTCTGACGGTCTGCAGCTGCAGCTCGAGAAGGCTCCCGGACCCAGTGGCCTATCCCTGTTGGCTTCGTTCAGTTGGTCTCGATTGATCGAAATCGGAGCGACCAACCGGAGTTCTCACGATCGCCACCTGTTTCGTTCTCGCAATATGCCCCTGCACTTGACCCGTGGTCTGGCTGACTTCCATGTGCCTCGCCGGCTCCTGCTGACCGTGGGATACGATCTTCCGCTCGGCCCCAGCGGGGTCTTTTTGCAACGGGGCTGGACCTCCCACATCTTTCGGGACTGGTCTCTGAGCTTCATTTCCAACGCCCAGGACGGCCCCTGGATGACGGTCCATGTGCCGGGTGATCCATTGGACACGGGATCAGTCGCCTCCCAGTGGCCAGATCGGATCCGCGATGCGAACCTGCCGCGGCATGAGCGCACACCTTCTCGCTGGTTCGATACCTCGGCCTTTGTCTTTCCCCAGGGATTTCGCTACGGGAATGCCGGAAAGTCCACCGTGGAAGGACCGGGTTTATTCAATCTGGACCTGTCTCTGAGACGAACCTTCCATCTGGAGGGGGATCGGCGATTCGAGGTTCGAATGGAGGTCTTCAACGCCACCAACCGCCCCAACTTCACGATTGGCCGTGATGACACCGCGACTCAGCTAGGTACGGCGGGTTTCGGAGTCCTGGGCCAGGCGCTGGCCTCACGACAGATCCAATTGGGCCTCAAGTTCTATTTCTGACCCACCGCCATCAATTCCCAACCATTGCCGGGGGAGGGACCTCCTCCGCCTGAGTTGCGTTTCGTCCGGGTGTAGAATTAGCATCAGAAAAGAGGGGTATCAGGCGGGCTACAATGATTGGGCAGACGATCTCACACTACAAGATCCTGGAGAGGCTGGGTTCAGGTGGCATGGGAGAAGTCTATCTTGCCCAGGACACAGGTCCTCTGGACCGTAGAGTCGCTCTCAAGTTCATCCGCCGCGAGAGGGATCAGGATCTGATGGCCCAGCAGCGATTCCTCCAGGAGGCCAGGGCTGCCGCCCGGGGGACATGGATATGCCTGCGCTGGGTCGAAATATGGAAGATTAGTTCCGAGTAATACGCATTCAAGTCACTGATTCGTAAGATCTTAGTCGGTCAGCTAGACGCAAAAACACCAGGCTGATAGGGGCCAGATACAAGGGAGTTATCTCGAGATACGGCGGAAATTGGGAAAGAACTGATGCCAAGAGCGTTGCGTTAGAGCAAGCCCCCTTCTCCAGCATCCCTACTCTGCGGCTTCGTTGTCTGAAGTTCTTAGACATCGAGGGACAGTACATTCACAATTTTGCGGCAACTGGTGCAGACAATGCGAGTTCCTTGTGATTTCACAAAGGTTGGGCTCGGGCGTAAACATATTCCCAAAACTCATCAGGATTCTTCGGTCCATTTTCGGTCCAATAAGACTGACTCAACCTTCCTCAACCTTCCTTTTCGCTACTTTACTTGGCTGTACGTACCGCTAAATTACGGAATTTCCTGTTTCCCGTTGAGCTCATAACCCAACGACACCGGAGAAAGACCTGGATACCTGGAATGTGTCCGCTTCGGGGGCAGAGTCGTCGCCTACCTGCTCCTGCTCACTGACCGATACCCGTCGAGCGTCGAAGAGCAGTCTGTCCACCTGGACATCGACTACCCCGACGCGAAACGTGACCTCAATTGGTGGTTACCCCTGGTCAAGTGGCTGCTGGCGATCCCGCATGTCTTCGTCCTGTTTTTTCTCAATATTGCCGCCTTCTTTGCAGTGATCTTGGCCTGGTTCGCCATTCTGGCGACCGGTCGATAGCCGGCTTCGACTTGATCGTCGGGGTCGGTCGCTGGGATCTGCGGGTGGGAGCCTACGCATTTCTGCTCGTGACCGACCGCTATCCACCATTCAGCTTGCGCTGGCACCATCGTAGCGAGCTCAGTGAGCTCTTTTGGCCGTTTGCGGTAGTTCATTCGACGTTTCCGGCGGAAAATTTGAATGACCGCTCTTAGGCGAAAGCAGCCGGTCAGGAGAGTCTACTCTGACCCTGTTTGTACGGTCAGATCTCGGCTATTACCGATCCGCTGTTGCGGCGCGAAAATTTTCAAAAATTTGAAATCTGTGGCTGCGAGCCCGGCACCTTCCTCATTCCGCCGACCCTACCCCTTCGACAATCGATTCGACAACCCGCAAAAATCGGAGCGCAACCACCCCGCCGGGTGTGCGCAAAACACCCCCCAGGGGTCAAAAACGGCCATTTTTTTGCCATTGTTGCGCGCGGCCATTTTGGAGATAAGTTGTTGATATAACAGGGGATGTAGGAATAGTTACATAATCGTTGTTGTGCGACGACATTTCCCTATCTAGTTGTAAACAATGTACTTAACCCGGATGACAATCTTGATCGAGTAGGGTATACTGGAAGACACTAACAGGGCCTCTCGACTACT
>JAKZYH010000674.1:0-13704 GCA_047514575.1 Acidobacteriota bacterium
TTACGTCGTTCCCCGTCTTGGGGCAACGTCTTTGGGGTCGCCCGGTGAGAGACCCTCACGCCGGTAAATATGAGGAATAGACCTCATCGCGACAACGGGGAGGGGCAGGCGGGAACCCCGCCTGTCTCTTACCCGCGTGCGCAATCAGAAGTTATGTCGCCTTTAAATATTCCTCAGGTAGCCTAGATGAAGCAGTGTACGCAACCCTTTCAGGGTAGATTCCTGAGAAAGAGGACCGACAACCCAGGGTTCGGAAACCCTGGGCTGAAATACACAATCCCTTCAGGATTGACCTCGATCTCTAGGACGCTGGAAAACCTACAGAGAAGTCTTTCTGACTCAGCGCTGTTCGATTGACCAGCAGGGCTCTGTCCGGACTCTAAAACGGACTCTTGCGACACCCTCGCTCGCGCTTCAGGCTTCCATGACCCTTCGCAACGACCGCGAATCTGCCAGCTAGCTGTCTGAAGTTCCAGCCTGGCTCAGAGCCGTTCGACCAGTCGCGCCAAAAGCGCGACCCGCACTGGCAGGGCATCCAACTCGATGTGCTCGTGGACCGCGTGAGCTCCGTCGCCGTCGACTCCGAGGCCATCCAGAGTGGGCACTCCGAGGGCGGCGCTGAAGCTTCCATCGCTTCCCCCACCGGTCTCTCCCTCCTTCAGATCCAGACCCAGATCGCCTCCGATCTCTTGGGCTTTCACGAAAAGGGCTTCGCTCTTGGGTCCTTTGATCATGGGTGGACGATTGATGCCCCCGGAGGCCTCGATGCGGGCACCGGATAAGTGCGGCTCGAGATGACGCAGGGCCGCTTCAACCCGCTGTCCTTCCTCTACGGTTCGGAAGCGGAAGTCCACCGTAGCATCAGCGGAGTCCGGGATGACGTTGTCGCGTGTCCCTCCCCGGGCTATGGTCACCGACACGGTGGTCTCTTTCTCGGCAGAAGAAAGGGCCTGAATGTTCAGGACCTGTCGAGCCAGTTCCTCGACGGCATTGACACCCTTTTCGGGCTCGACTCCCGCATGGGCGGCCTTTCCGTAAATCTTGATGCGGGCGGTTCCGGCGCCTTTCCGAAAGGTCTTCAGAACGCCTCCTGGCAGCGGAGGTTCGGTCACCAACACCAGATCGCTTCGGCGGGAAAATTCCTCGATCAGCTCCTGGCTTTGCCGGCTTCCAATTTCTTCGTCGGTGGTGTAGAGAAAACGCACGTTTCGTTCTGGGCGGATGAGGCCCTGTGCGATGTAGTCCTGTATCTTGAGGGTCGCGGCAACGCCCGCCTTCATGTCGAAGATCCCGGGCCCGTGGAGCCAATTGCCCTCAATCCGGAAGGGAAGTCGGGCGAGGCTTCCCTGCTCCCATACCGTGTCGATGTGGCACAAGACCAGGATGGAGCCTTTGGCTCCGCCGTCCCACTCGGTCCAGATGATGTCGCCCACATCCTCCCGTGGGACGACCTGAGGCGAAAAACCGGCCTCCTTCATGTGGGAGACGAGAAACGAACCCAGGTCATCTACGAGCGCTTTGTCAGTGGAGGGACTCTCTCGCTCCACGAGATTCTTCAGCAGGTCTATGATCTCTTGCTGCTCGCTCTTGACGGTTTCGAGGAAGTGCTCATCACTCATGTATGGCTCCAGTTGAATTCGACCTCAGCGACAAATTCCGAATCTCCTGTCAGGAAGATCTCCCCTCCCTCGCTCCACTCGACCTGCTGACTGCCCGTTCCTGTATCGACTTCAATCGGGGAATCGGCTCGAGCCGTGCGAATCGCCGCCACCGCTGCACCGCTACAGCCGGTTCCCGAGGAATGGGTCGGCCCCACACCCCGTTCCCAGATTCGGACCTTCAAACGGTGCTTGCTCTCGACCTGTACAAAGCTCACGTTGGTTCCTTCCGGAAAGGCCGAATGGGTCTCGAGCGCGGAGCCCAAGCGTTCAAACACATCTTCTTCCGGAAGGGCGGCAACGAAGACAACACATTGAGGATTCCCGACCGAGAGCGCCGTGATGGAGACGCTCTCACCGTCGACATCGAGAGGATAATCCAGCACGTTGGGTAGATTCCCTCCAGTGAAGGGAATGGCATCCGTCGAGAAGCTTGGCTCTCCCAGTGACGTCGTGTAGCGCCAAAGCAGATTCTCCTGAGCCAGCAAGCGACAGATCTTGTGACCCGAGATGGTTTCCAGGGATAGGCTTTCCTGTGTGGCCCATCGGTGATGATGCAGGAAGGAAGCCGCACAACGGCAGCCGTTTCCTGACATACCTGCTTCGCTTCCATCGCAGTTGATGATCCGCAGGAAAAAGCGTCCCTCCCGACGTCGGTCGACGAAGATACAACCGTCGGCGCCCACCCCGAAGTGCGGGTCGCAGATAGCCCTGGTAAAATTGGACTGGTGTCCCTCTGAGACTTGTTCCGAGGCGACGATCAGGAAGTCATTGCCATAAGAGTGGTATTTCGAGGCTGCTATCATGGGGATTCGATTCTTCGGGAAAACGGGGACAACCCGATTCAAGCCAGCTCTTTGAGTCGGGTCTTCAGGCGTTCAATAACCTGCACCGGCGTCGGATCCACCTGGTTCAAGAAGGCCAGGTAGACACTGGCGTAGTCGCCCAGAAGAATCAAGCTCCAAAGCCGATCGATCCAGCTTTCCCCGTCCGTCCAAAACTCCAACGCCGAATCTACCTTCTCGCTCAGCAAACCTCTAGTGACATCGATTCGGGCCTGGGTTTTGGGATGATCGTCGCCATCGCGGAGAAAGATGGGGACGAGTTGGCGAAGCAGGGTGGGTGGATGTGTCCAACCCTCGATTTCGTTGTGATTCATTTCGGGAAGGGCACTGGAGTAGGCAAGCTGTTTTCCGTTCTCGGAAAATTGGCCTCGCCAGCGAATCGCCACCATTTCGAGATGGCTATCGCTCCCGAAAACGATGGGTATTCGGTCCTTCAGGCTGAGTGCCAGACGTTTGGCGGGGTTTTCCAAAATTGGAGTCAGCGGGCCATAGTTCTGGATCTTCCTCCGTACCAGCCCAATCGAACGTCGCAGTTCTCCGCTGCGATCAGCCAGCAGGCCTAGAGAAGAAAGGCAGGCAAGGAAGGGAATCGAGCAGAAGCCGAGCGCCGAACGAGGTGGATACCCCTCGGGAATCCGTGCGCAGGGAACCCCGTGCTGCTCTGCCAGCTGACCGAGCGTTCCACCCGACGTCAGGCAGATGATGCGAGCTCCTGCTTCACGGGCCTGGGTAAAGGAGGAGAGTGTCTCTTCAGTCTGACCCGAATAGCTGGCGACCAGGACGAGGGTGCTGGCATCCACGAACCCGGGAAGGGAGTAGTTGCGGTTGACCAGGAAGGGGAGCTTCATGTCCCGACCCAGGTAGGCCCTGAGCAGGTCTCCCCCGATAGCCGAGCCCCCCATTCCGCACAAGAGAATCTTCTCGACGGGTTGCCCCTCGGGAGAAACTGTGACGTCCTGACCGATATCCAGAGCCTGCTCCAGCTGCTGGTCGAACCTGCCCAGGATCTCCAGCATCCCTTGCGGGTCACGTTTGGACAGCTCGTTGGGAAGGTCGAGGATCTCGGTCAAGATTCAACTCGCGACGAATTCATTCAAGTTTCAGGGTCTCTGCACCGCCTCCTGATCACTTGGTTTGTTAGCGGGAAAGTATCTCCGCGCAAAGGCTCGGATCTGCCCTGGAGTCACCAGCTTGATGCCGGAAATGTACTCCCGCTGAAACTCGACGCCGTGGCCTCCGAGAACCTGTTTTGCCAGCAGCAGTAGATCCTCGCTGCCAACCTGCCGATCCACGTGAAATCGCGTAATGGAGCCCACCACGGCGTTTAACAGATCGTTCCGGGTGAACGGCGCCTGCTCCATATTCGACAGGCGCTGTATCAGTTCTTTACCCGCTGCTTTCTCGGATCCCGTAGCCGACAAAGCGAATGCAAAAATCCCACCACGGCTGAACCCCGACTCCCGAAATAGCTGGAAATCCAGGATGGGAGTCTGGGAGTCTGGGGCTAGGATAGCGGACAGCTCGGGGCTCAACAGCAGGGTCTGCCAGACCTCCCAGATCAGCCAGTCCCGGGTACCTTGAGCTGGGCCATTCAGTCCCACCATCACGGTCCCATCACGCTCATATTGAGCGTGTTCTCCACTTAGCGATGGGTTGCCCGTCTGGCGCTGGCCTCGGTCGGCTCTCCCCGCCGGGTCGCGGCGAGCGAAGTTGGAGTCGCTCAAGCGAGACACGAACTCGCCCAAGAAGGACGTCCCCTGGATGTCCCCCCGTAGAAAAATCCAAGGGTGAATCCCGGTCATCTGGCTGTCCATCCGGGTGCGTGCCATTTTCAGCGTCAGCTTGGGAACGCTCTCTTTCGTTCCAAGCTGATTGAGGGCGTAGGAGTGCTGCCCGAATAGGAGCTGCCGGGTCCTTCTCAGAGCGTGGAGAAACCACTCGTCTTCTTGCCACTGAAGCTCGGCCAAGGTTTTTTGTCGCTCGGCCTCGAACACGCCTTCGTCAAGAACCGGACTGCGGAACCAGTCAATGAGGAAGCTGAAAAGCTCTGACGTGTGCCGTGAAAGGACGGTCGCCTTCAAGCCGAAGAAATCGGGCTCGTTGACGACCTTGATCTCGATTCCCATCATTTCCAGGTCGTTCCATGACAACTCACCCCTCGCCTTCAGCATGCTCCTGAAGGACGTGCGGAGCATGCGCTCTGTGATCCCAGCCTGGCTGATCGACTCTGTGCGTCGGCCCCCGGGAAAAAAGAGACCGACGTGGACCAGGGGGACAGTACGGGCTTCTCTGAAGTGGACCGAGGGTCCCCTCAGAATCGAAGTGGACTTGAGGTCGCCGCCAACAAAGACGGGTTGGAACTTCAGGGGGGCAAAGCGTTGGTTCTGGCTCGAGCCAAGCGCGACCTCTGATTCTGAGATGTTTTCGTTAACCGAGGCAGGAATCAGGAGTTGAAGCATTTCTCGGAATGAATCCAGGGTGAAAGTCCTTGCCTCAGCCCGCTTCGGAAAATATTCGACCACCGCCAGGTTCGACTCACGAAAATGGCGCTTGGCAACCTGCTGGATCTGAGCTGGTTTGATTCTTTGGATCTGTCGAAGAAAGAGTTGCCTGTCCCAGAATTGGCCGGCCGACTCGCCCAGGCTCATGAGAAAGGCTCGTTCATCAAGGTCTTCAATTCTCTTGTAGAAGTCCCGGGTCAGAAGAGCCTTGGCGCGACCCAACTGACCGGAAGAGATACCCTGACGTCTCACGATTTCGATCTGAGCCAGGACCTGTACTTCAGCCTGATCCACCTTGCCAGGGCCCGGTTTGACCTGGATCCAAAAGGTCCCTGATCCAGCTGTGGTCTCGAGTACAGACTCGGCACTGAAGGCAATTCCGGGCCGGACCATTTTCTGGCTCAGGACGCAGCTCTCACCTTGCCCGAGTATGTAGGAGAGCAGGAGAAGCGCATGGTAATCCTGGTGCTCAAGGCCGGGAATGCGATAGCCCATGACGACGTGGGGCACAGAGATAGCGCCCCTGCGATGAAGATATTTCAACCCGCTATCATCAAGTTCAAGCGAAGTCCTTCCTCTTCTTCCATCCTTTTCCGACGGCTGGCCCGTGCCCAGCTTGGCATAGTACTTGATCGCGTACTCGAGGGTCTTCTCTTTCAGAACGGCCCCCGAGACCGCGAGGATCAGGTTTCGCGGATGATAGTTGCGAAGGTGAAACTCGACCAGTCGCTTCGGGTCGGCTGCGAGTTGACCGGGGGCTCCCGGGTCAGGAGATTGGGGCGGCTGCTTGGCTCTGCCACCTGCCAAGGGAGCAACCAGTTCAGTAAGCCTGTTCCTGGCATAGGTGAATGGAAATCGCTCCGCTCGACTCCTCCGTTCAGCGACAACTCGTAGCGCTCGCTCGACACTCACCTTCTCGGGCTTTATCGGGCGAAGCAAGGCCGCGTGGGTCGCGAGGGTCTTCTCCAGGTGGTCCGCCGGCGACAGTGAAGCGTACCGAACTCCGTGACGCCCTTCGTCTGCGGTGAAAACTGCACCTGCGTCGTAACTCAAGGCTTTCAGGTCGTGTTGCTGGAGCAGCATTTCGGCCAGGGTTTCCGAGAGGAGCCTGTCTGGATCCGGCCCCAGGGAAGGTCGCGGCCTCAGGTAGGTAGTTATTGCAACCAGTGGAGTAGAGGGATGTTCTTCAACCAGGATGGTGAGGCCATTTCTGAGCACCACCCGTGACAGGTTGTCTTGATCCTTCCTGGACTGGAATTCTTTGAAGTACTCTGGAGCCCGAGGTAGCTTCTTTCGGGATCCTCTCTGTGGTTCGGCCAGAAGCGGCGGCGACAGAGTCAAAAGGGCGAGAAGGAAGATAACCCCACTCATTTAGGAATCGTAGCAAACGCAAGCGCCCCAAGGCAATTTGCCGGTTTGGGTTTCTCGCTTCCTTGGGATATCCTACAATAGCTAGTTAGTGAGGGATTATCGAGCATCTATCAGGGTGATGGTTGAATCTGGATGAAAACAAACGAAGCCTCCCAGGACGAGCTCATCGCGGGATTGAAGCAGTTGGACGTCAACGTGGTCGACGGGTTCGTCGATCAGTTCTCCCGTCCTCTCTTCGGCGTCATCTTGAACTACACCAAGAATCCCTCTGATGCCGAGGAGATCCTTCAAGATACCCTCCTCAAGATCATTCGCAAGATCGACACCTTCCGTCAGGAAAGTGATATCTGGCCCTGGATGAAGAGGATCGCGGTCAACAATGCCATCATGTGGCTGCGTAAGCAGACAAGTTCCAGGAAGAGAGAGGTGAGGCTAGACGACTGGATGCCTCAGTTCAACGATGAGGGAGAGCTCGATTATCCGGTGTTTAGCTGGACTGGAGATCCGGAAGAGGTAATGCTGAATCGAGAGCTTTCCAGCCAGCTGTACGATGCGATCCAGTCTCTGCCTTTCGAGTATCGTGCCCCTTTGGCGCTGCGGGATATAGAAGGCTATCCGGTCAAGCAGATATCGTCCTTGCTGGGACTCAAGGAAGCGACGACAAAGACTCGAATTCATCGAGCCAGGCTGTTTGTGAGAGAAAGGCTCGCTCATTACTTTGAAGGGAAGCCATGAGCAACTTCCTTAATTGTCGAGAGTGTGTGGATCTTCTTCACGACTATGTTGAAGGGGGGCTGGACGCCCATAATCACAAGAAACTGGATGAACACCTCTCCGCCTGCCCACCCTGCCTGCACTTCCTGGAGACCTATCGATCCTGCTCCGAGATCGTGCAGCAACTGCGGGATCAAAAGGTACAAATCCCTCTCGAACTGCAGAATCGTCTGAAGTCCTTTTTGAAGAATCACCTGGGGAAAGCAGAGACCTGATCTGAAACTTCGAGAACCCCAAGGTACAAGATACAAGGTACAAACAAGCTCTAAATCACAAGCACCAAACTCCAAACGGTCGACTATCATCCCCAACGATGGCGCTCAACAGAGCCGCGAACGACGTGACTTGTCTCCAGGATGAGCCTAAGTTCCGAGGAGAGAGTCGGACAACTCTTCCCCACGGAGTGACGCAACACCTCTGTTAACCTCGAAAAGTTTCTTTCTCGAAGGATCCAGCATGGCCGGTGGCGGGATTGACCTGACATGAGAGTTGAAGACGTTCATGTCTGCTGGACACTAGACTGTGAGGCCACCCAGGAAGCCATATCCGACCTCGAAATGGGTATTCGCGCGATTCGCGGCTTCGTCGAGCTGCTGAGCGACTCGGGGCTCCGAGGCACCCTCTTTGTCTTACCCTCCGATGCAGTTGGCTACCCAGCTCTGCTGCGGGAGCTGGAATCCCAGGGCCTCGAGATAGGACTCCACTACCACCCCCAGGAGGAAGGGCATCAGGATTACTGTGGCGCCTACAGTGAAATCGAGCAGATGGTCATGTACTCGGAGGCGACCACGAAATTCTCCGAGGCTGTCGGTTTTCAGCCCAAGACCTTTCGAACCGGCAGCTGCTCGGCCAACGACTCGACTTTTCCGGTGACAGAAGAGCTCGGCTTCACCAGTTGTTCCCATTCAATGCCGGGACGGAACATGGCCAACTTAAAGAGCAACTGGGTAGGGGCTCCTCACTACCCTCACTTTACCCATGCTGCCAACCGCTTGCTCCCCGGAACCATGGATCTAGTAGAGGTCCCTATCACGACCGACCCCGACTCCATGCTCTGGTCCGGTGCTCACGCCCAGGACTTGCGTGTCGAACTCTTCGACGCGAAAAATCACCGTTTCATGATCGACAAGATGCTGAGGCGCGAACGGGCCAGGACCGAACCTGTAAAGGCGATTGTCACCCTGACGCATAAT
This sequence comes from Acidobacteriota bacterium, assembly GCA_047514575.1. GTDB lineage: Bacteria > Acidobacteriota > UBA6911 > RPQK01 > JAJDTT01 > CAUZIZ01. The sequence goes on from JAKZYH010000674.1 coordinate 8,343, forward strand.
ATCTTCGACTACTCCGATCCCAGTGATTTTCGACACCAGACCATGAAACAGATGCTCCGTGACTTCGCCGAGTTGGCCGACCAATACGGGGTGAATTTGATCCCGTCCAGCCTGGCTGAGATTGCCGACGCCCACCGCGACGCTTCGAGTCCGGAAGGTTCAGAGTGAAGTCCCTGCCTATTCGAGAAGTACCCTTCGGCGCCATGGGTGCCGTGTACGAAGAGGACGACCTCAGGGCGGTTGCTGAAATCATGCAAGCCGCGGTACAGCCGGGTGGTAGTTTCTTCCCTCTCCCCGAAGAGACGAGCTTCCAGGAGGCCCTGGGGACCCACGAGGGCGCCCGCAAGGCGATTGCCGTAAACAGCTGCGGAACAGCCCTGGATCTGTGCATGATGGCCCTCGAGGTGGGGCCTGGTGACGAAGTCATCACGACACCCTTGACCTTCGTCTGCACGGCCGGCTGTGCCGTCGCTCGCGGCGCACGAGTCGTCTTTGCTGATGTTGATCCTGGGACACTCTGTCTGGACCCCGATGATGTCCTGCGTCGTCTCACTCCCAGAACCAGGGCGATCATCCCGGTCCATTTCGCTGGCCTGGCCGCCGACTGCGCTCGCTTCGACTCGATTACACGAGAGTCCGGAGTCCCTGTTGTCTACGATGCGGCCCATGCCGTCGCGGCGAAGTACGACGGTCGACCGATTGGTGGTCGAGGGAAGGCAAGCTGTTACAGTTTTCAGTCGAACAAGAACATGACGACTCTAGGTGAAGGAGGCGCCGTGACTTCCGACGACGAGGAGTTTGCCGAGAAGGTACGCCAGTTGAAGACTTTCGGTTACGTCTATGGCAAAGAGGTGCGAGTCGTCTCTGTGGGCTTCAACTATCGGCTCACGAAGGCACAGGCGGCGGTGGGTTTGACCCAACTCGCCAAGATTGACCGGGTTACGGAGACACGTCTCCGGGTATTTCGCCGAGTTGACGGTTTGCTCGCCGGAGTTGAGGAAATCATCCGGCCCGCGGGCATCGAATCCGGACACGGCTGTCACCTCTACGTGGCTCGTCTTGACACCGACAAGGTTCCCTTTGATCGTGAAGCCTTTCTCCAGGTACTGAAGAGGAATTACGGGGTCAGCTGCGGCAATCACTACCCCGCGGTCTGGAGCTGGGACGCCTTCGCCCAGCAGGGCTATAGTGAGAGCGCTGCGAATTGTCCGAGCGCGGCCCGGGCGTGTGATCAGGTATTCAGCCTCCCCTTGTTTCCTCACACCACCGGGGATGATTGCGAGTACATCGTATGGGCGATCAAGCAGTCGTTGCTCGAGGCGCGTCGTTAGAATCCTTGTCAGGATAGGTTCCCCGTGCACCATCAACCTGTACGCTGGGCTCTCGTCGGCATTGGAGACATTGCCAGCAAGCGGGTAGGCCCCGCCATCGTTTCGTCTTCCAACAGCATGCTCTACGCCTGCATGAGCCGAGATCCCAGGGGGAAGAGCTCCCAGATCGAAGCCCTACGGCCGCAGCAGGTGTACTCGGACTTCGATCGTCTGTTGAACGACCCCAACGTGGATGCGGTCTACCTGGCGACCCCGGTCTTTCTGCATGCTCCCTTGGCGATACAAGCGCTGGAGGCGGGAAAGGATGTTTTAGTAGAGAAGCCGATGGCCTTGAATGCGACCCAGGCTGAAGAGATGTGTGGGTTGGCCGAGCAGCTTGGCAGGCGTCTGGCCGTTGCCTACTATCGACGCTTCTGGCCGCGTTTCCAATTGGTCCGAGATCTTCTGCAGCAGGGAGATCTGGGACAACCTGTCTTGGTAAGAATGGCTCTGCACAGTTGGTTCGCTCCGGGAGATCGGGGAAACTGGCGCTCGGATCCTGAACTGGCCGGCGGCGGAGTGCTGAGCGACGTCGGCTCACATCGGCTCGATCTGCTGGCTTGGTGGTTCGGTCTTCCCGAAAAGCTGGTTGCCGATGCTTCGACAAGAGTCCAGGAATACGAGGTCGAGGACTCGACTGGTGTCCTGATGACCCTGGAGGGTGGAGTGCCCTGCACTGCTTCTTTCCAATGGAACAGCAAGACCTGGACGGACGAGATTCATGTGGTAGGCACAGAAGGGAAGATTACGCTTCACCCCTGTGATGGGGAGGACGTCACCATCACCCTGGGCCGTGATATTGAGCAGCGGAAAGTAGCCAAGCCGGACAACGCGCATGCACCATTGATAGAAGACTTTTCCATGGCGATCCTCGAGAATCGTCCTCCCAGATTCAACGGCAGAGACGGCATCAAAGCCAGCCAGATCATGGACGCTATCTTCGAATCGTCGGATCTCGCTCGATGGGTGGAAATCCGATGAATCGGAACCCTCCTGACCTGCTGGGACTCAGAACACAGTTCGAGGAGGTGAGCAGGACGATTGGGGAAAGCCTGGCGGCCAAGAGCTCTCACCTGGTAGCGCTGGTTGCCAAATGGGAGAAGTCGGATCTGGTCCCGGGGCTCAGTGACCTCGATTTCCGGGCCGTCTGTGATGACCAGACCAATGCCGAAGATTGGGTGGAGATCGACTCCCATCTGGGCCAGATTCACCTGGACATGGTCAGGACGCATCCCGAATGGAACCGTATCAACGAGCATACGCCGGGGGCGGGTTTAACCGTGGGAGAGTTGATGGATGAGCGCTTCTACAACCCTGAGTATGCGGTCTGGGACCTTTGGTGGGGAGAGGCCTCCTGGTTTAACGAGCTCAGGGAACTGCTGTCATCAAGGCCCTTCGGCCCTATCGACGAGCACTATCATCTCAGCCGATTTCTGGGCTACTACTCGCCCTACATCTATGGCATCGACCCTCCCATAAACCTGGGACCGTTCGAACCCAAATACCCGCTCCACTCGCGGTGTTGGCATTACTTCGCTCCCCCGATGTTGTCGGCTGCCTCGCTTCTCGCCCGTCGTAATCTGCCAGGAAAGCGAAACGCCCTGAAATGGCTTCGAGATCACGGGTACGTGGTAGAGCAGGCTGAAGCTGTCCTGTACCAGGTCGATCACCACTACGACACCCCTGAGCTTGCCGACGAAGCTCGGTTGAGGGCATTCGAGAAACTCCTGTTCTCGGGATTCGAGGAACTCTTGGAGTTGCTGCATGCCTCCGTTCGGGATCTAGATCTGATGTCGCTCACATCACCGGACTCGATGAAGGAGCAGCTCGCCTCAATCAGTACCGCTCCTCTTGCCGACCTCATGGAGATCGTCCGGTTTGCGCGGATCCGCGCCGGGCGCTACTACTTCTACGTCAACGCACCCGCCCATTTCGACACCCGCCAACTATTCATCTGGGAGTTGAACTGGATCAGGAAGCTGAGCCAGGGAGTGTTTTCCTGCGTCGGCAGGATTCTGGGCGATGACGATCTGGAACCGGAAGAGTGTCTGGCTCAACTCAGAATCCGAGTCGCGAGTGAGACAAACCAGGCGGTTCAGCACGTAATGGCACTGTCGAGGCGTTCTGCTGACGACAGCTCTCTAGGACAGTTATTCGAGAGTGCGATTGAGCTCTTTCCCCACTACTACCGAATTTTGGAGGAGATACTGTCCCGCGTGAGTGTGAGGCTGAAGCAGTGAGCAGTGAGCAGCGAGCAGCGAAAGTTCCGGAAACAAGCGAGGTTCAACAGTGCTCCCCAGGGGGTGAACCGCCAGTAGTACATATAGCCCGATATGCCTCGCTCGCTGCGCCTAGCCAGCGACAACGATTGACTACTAACCCCTGGGTCAGAACTTATGGCGAGCGGCACTAACCTTCGATCGCTTCCATCATGTTGGCGAACGTCGTGTCGTCCAATTGGTGACGGTGGAACCAGTTTTCTGGAAGCCCCAACCTATCGTTCAACTCGTTGATCCTATCTAACACCTGGCGCACTTCGTCGTGAGTACAACCGATCTCCTGGGTGCGGTAGAGGACGCGGCACGCATCCAGGAGGCTCTTGGTTTCGTCGAAAGCCCACTGATAGAGATAGGCGTTGATGAGCGAACCCAAAGCGACAGCCTCGGAGTGCATCAGCTCTCGGCCGTGTACCCATTCGAATCCAGCGGAGAAGACGTGGTCGAGACCGTGGCCCACTTTTAGATCCCAGGTGGGAGCCTGGTAGCGTTCTCTGTTGATCTCGGCCACGGTGCGAATGGCGATTTCCCCGAGTTGTCCATTCTCGTCAAGGTCCCGGCTGAAGTCCGAGACCCGTTGGCGGACCCAATTCATGGTGCCGTCTGCCGCATCCTGATTCCAGGCAGGTCCTGGTAGTCCCTGTTCAGTCCACCACTTCCAGGAACCCACTACCGCGACGTTACAGATACACTCTCCCATACCGGCGTGGTTGAGCCGTGGGGGCGCCGAACGAATCACATCGGAATCAAAAAGCAGGTACTCGGGATTGGTGGCTTCCAAAAAGTCCCAATTGTCGGGTCGCCTCACGGGCACTTGTTTCTGGAACACGGCTCCGGTCGACACGATCGTCGGAATCAGGATTAGCCGCCGCTCCAGTTTCCATGCAGCGTATTTACCGACATCGATTGCGTTGCCGCCTCCGATGGCGAGAACCCACTCCGAATCCGGCAAGCTTGAAACGAGCTGGTCGAGATAGGTCTCGCCCATCCCCTGCTGAAACTCCAAGTGGCGAGGTTTGTGGGGCAGGAACGAACTGACTGCCGTCCAAGCTCGGGGAGATGTGATGGCAATATATGATTTGTAGGTGTCGCCATAGGCGCGGAGAAGGTCTTTTCCATAGTGGGCCTTCCACTGTGATGCGATGTGGGTCATGGGTTAAGAATGGCGTCGGGAGCCATCTCTACCATACTGAAACAGGATCGGCGAGGGAATCAAGCAGGAGCCGCCATCTAACGGAACCGTGACCGCGAGGGAGCGGGATCCTGCCAGCTGATTGTAGACCCGTCGGCCGCGAGTGAACCCCGTTTGCAGCAGGTATCTGAACTAGGAAGGTTTGGTTGGAATTCTTCGTGACTCTGGGGTCAAGGGCTGAACGCAAGACACAAGAACCCCTACCCGCAGCGTGCGGCGTTAAGGGCCCGTGGCCCAGAGTGTTGAGGCCTTGAGCTTCGAAGATCAAGAGAGGTCAATCCCAACGGGATTGTCTCTGCCAGTGCACTGAGGCCGACCCTCGGCTCCAAGCCGAGGGGTTCGGAGGATGTCGAATCGAATTCGACTACGCGGCTGGTCTTCGTCGATAGGGGTAGGGAAGCACGGTTACCCGGCTCCCCTCCCTCCGAACCGTACATGCGGTTCTCCCGCATACGGCTCTCCGGTCAGTAGGTTCCTGTGGATTGGACGAAACGAATATGGGCGTCATTCAGGCTCGTGAACCC
>JAKZYH010000675.1:0-6411 GCA_047514575.1 Acidobacteriota bacterium
ACACCTAGCGCCAAGCAGCAACGCGCCTTTGATCTTCTGGAGACCATTGGAGTGTAGGCAGAGCGCTGCACTCCCTATCGCACCTATCCCTTTGAAATCATGGCACTTTTCTGCCCCCAACACAAAGGAACTTCAGTCTAGTGGGAGCCCCCGGAGCCAACAGCGACGCGGGAGCTGTCCACGTCTTCGAATTCAAGGAATCGACCGGCTGGCAAGAAGTACAGATACTGACGGCATCCGATGGAATGGCAGGAGACAAGTTCGGGCTCCGGATGGCCATCGATGGAGACGACCTACTCATTGCAGCATTACCTCACGTCTATTTCTTCCAGCGCATCGCAGGCGTCTGGCAAGAACAGCCCCAGAGACTGGCCACACCCGAGGCAACCGGGATCGCAATGGACGGTCAAAAGGCCTTGATCGGCAAGAGCAGGGATAGTAACGAGCACGGCATACGTGCGGGTATCGCCCACGCTTACAACTTCGACAGCATGACTGGAATGTGGGACACCCTCCCCGCCCGAGTCTTCTCGGACGATCCCGAAGCTGAGGACCAGTTTGGAAACGAAGTCGCCATGTCTGGGAACAAGGCTCTGATCAGCGCCTACCTGGAGGACGGTTTAGGAACAAACAATGGCGCCGCGTACGTCTTCACGTTTGATACTGACATGAAGGAATGGAACCAGGACGACAAGCTTGTCGCTCTGAATGGGCAAGCTTTTGACCTATTCGGCTGGGACGTGGCCATCGAGGGGAGCACTGCCCTGGTCGGAGCCTTTGGCGACGACGACCTTGGCAGCCTCGCTGGAGCCGTCTATTCCTTCAGAGAAGAGGCAGGCGGATGGGTACAAAAGCAGAAGATTACGGTCGGAACAGCCGGTGACCATCTTGGCCGCTTCCTGGCGATGAGTCAGGGCACGGCCATGCTCTCCGCTCCCGGTGTCGGTGACTTGGAGGGAGCAGTCTACAGATTCACTTTGGACATCTTCACAGGACTGTGGGCACAGGAGAGCCCGACAATCACGGGCTTGGACACCGACGCCGACGATCTGTTTGGCTGGGACATCGACATCGATGGCTCAAAGGCACTGATTGGGGCCTTCTTCAAGGACAATTTCACCGGTGCCGCCTACGTCTTTGCAAAATCCGGACAGGCCCAGGCCACATCCATGTCCGAGCAGGTCGAGAACCTGTTCGAAGGGGGCACACTCAATGCCGGACAGGCCAACGCGCTGCAGAGTCCATTGGACCAGGTACAGGAGATCCTGGACCAGCAAGGCGGACTGCAGGCACTGGTCCTGCCGACTTTCTCCTTACGGAGACGAGGGGGACACACACCGGCCGAGGCTTCAATCCAGGTAGCCATCAATCTCCTGGGCGCCTTCATCAACAAGGTCGAGGCCTTTCTGAATGCCGGAATCCTGACTCCTGATCAAGGGCAAATCCTGATCGGCAAGGCAGAGACCCTGATCGGAGATCTGGAAACAATTGGGACCTGATTCTGAGGTTCCCAGCTGCGCAGGTCTTTCTTGGGAACCAGGCAACAGGACTGGAGGCCTTGTCTGAACGCCTCGTCCAGCACTGGAGCAACTCGGGACACTACTCGGAGTCGCACGTGAGAACCACCTTCGTGAATCGACGAACTGGATTGCTGATCGTATCTCTTCTATGGGCAACCTCCCTCCTCCTCCAGGCCCAGAGCCAGGCGCTGGGAAAGCTGAACGTTGCGGATGGATCGGCCGGGGACAGCTTCGGGAAGGACCTCGCAGTCCAGGGCAACACGGCCCTGGACGGGGAGACCGCCTTGGTTGGATCGCACCTGGACGATGACAACGGTCCCGACTCCGGTGCCGCCTATGTCTTTCGCTTGGATCAGACATCCGGTCTCTGGATCGAGACGCAGAAGCTCACCGCTCCGGGTGGCGCACCAGGGGATGTGTTCGCAAGGCGAGGATGGGGTCGGACCACGTTTTCTCACGTGGATGCAACAACTTGCCCCGATTCTGGGACCCAAGAAGAGCTTTACACGCTTTTTTTGGCCCCTAGAATCGTTTCTAACGTGTGTGTCGGTCCTGTGATAGCCTTTGCTTCCCATGCCTCGGGCCAACCGCTACATACAGCGTGGTTGTCTCTATCATCTGACGCACCGCAGCCACGATCGACGCTTCCTCTTCCGCTTCGCCAGGGATCGAAATAGTACCGTAAATACCTGCACAACCTATTGATTCTATGAGAGTAATCGTAGTCCGACCCTAGCCCAGCCTCCGGCTGCGCCGGATCGTACATGAAAGAAACTTCAGTCCAGGCACTCCGCGTCGGTCGCGTTTCTGCTAGATTTCGGCTCCTTCGTCTCGGATGGGTATCAACGCCCACTAAATCAATGGGTTACGTCCTTCCTCTCTCCAAGTCCTGAAATAAAGTTTCAAGTTAGCGGCTGCAGGTCTTCCCACAATCGGGACAGGGAAAGGGCCCGAACTCGCTCCCGTAAGGGAAAAGTCTGACTTCCCGGGTGGACGATGTCGACTCGCTCCAGGCCGAGGTCGTCCAGCGCGGAGTGGATCGATCGGGTGACTTTCGGGGCGGTCGTTCGCTTGAACTCGAAACCCCAGCGCTTCCCACCTTGAATGACCAGGAGGTCCAACTCTGCTCCGGTATGCGTCCTCCAGAAGTGACATCGCTCTGCCTCTACGCCCAGACGCACGGTCACAGCATCCAGGGCAAAACCTTCCCAGGAAGCACCGACTTTGGGATGCCGTACCAGCTCATCGTGAGTGTCGATGCGGAGTAGGGTGTGGAGGAGACCACAGTCTCGAAAGTAGAGCTTGGGCGCACGGACCTGCCGCTTGGCCACGTTCTCGTGCCACGGCTGCAGCTGACGGATGACAAAGGTCGAGGTCAGGATGTCGAGGTAGCGTCGCACCGTCTTGGCGGTCACCCCAAAGGCACGGGCCAGCTCCGCGCCATTCCACAGATCTCCGTGGTAGTGAGCCAACATGCTCCAGAATCGCTCCAGCGCCGAGGGAGGCACCTGCAGTCCGAGGGCTGGGATGTCTCTCTCCAGAAACGTCCGGACGAATCCCTGGCGCCAGCGTACGCTTCGCTCTTCCGTCTCTGCCAGATAGGATCTGGGAAAACCTCCTCGAACCCAGAGCCTCCGGCTTGAGTCCGCGCCAACCTCATCCAACGCCAGCGGCCCCAGTTGGTGATAGAAGATACGCCCTGCGAGGGACTCGGAGCTCTGCCGCAGGAGTTCGGGTGAGGCGCTCCCCAGGATCAGAAAGTGGGCGGGCAGGTCGGCTCGGTCAGCCAAGACCCTCAGTACCGGAAACAGCTCGGGCCGACTCTGGACTTCATCGATCACCACCAGCCCCCTCAACTCCGACAGTGCCAACATGGGATCGTCGAGCATTGCCAGGTCGGCCGGATTCTCCAGATCGAAAACCGCGGTTGGAATCTGTTGGCGCTCGATCAACTGACGGGCCAGCGTTGTCTTTCCAATCTGACGGGCACCTAGAACGGCAACTACGGGATTCCAGACAAGCAGCTCCTGGATGACTTCGAGGTGACGAATCCGTTCGATCATGACGGAAAATTTTACCACGAAAATCAGGATTTATCATCCTGATTTTCATGGTTAATCCATCCGTTTCAGGAGAGTTCCCCTTTGCGGGCCGATGGTCCTTTCGACCTTGAGGATCGTCCCCAGATGAGAGACTGGTCGAGGGAGTCCATCCGGCACCGAATGTCAAGAAACCCTGACGCAACCTTGGCCGACCCTGGATCGTTTCTCCATTTGGGCCAGACACAAGTCTTTTACCCTGCTCCTGTGTTGTGGAAGATCCGGATTGTCCTCGTGCGATTGAATCCGGCACACAGCGGCCTATCAAATGTCTGTACCAGTAGCTTGAAAGGAGACGAAGAGATGAATTGGTTCAACCTTAATCAGAGAAGACCAACACACTTGAGGGCATGGGCACCTGCGCTCTGCCTCCTGGCGGTTGCCCTTCTAGTCGGTACGCCAGCCAAGGCCCCTCCGAACTGCGATAAAGATGGCGATGGATTCGAGAGGGCCGGCGGCCAATGTGGAAACACTCTAATCGACTGCAACGACAACAACTTCGACATCAACCCGGGCGCAATGGAGGTTTGTGACGGTATCGACAACAATTGTGACGGTACGACAGACGAGGGATGCGGGGGTGGCGATCCCGAAGTCTGCGACGATACGATAGACAACGATCTCGATGGTCTCACCGACTGTGATGACATCGATGACTGCAGCGCAGATCCGGCCTGCAGCGGTGGTGGTACCTTCACGGCTACGGCCACGATCACTCAGACCTTCGCCAACGGATGCACCCGAGAAGATCTCTACACCCTCACCGAGTGTACTGGAAACGCTGTTTGTTCCGGAATGTTCCACATTTCTGAAGCAGCGAACGACTGCGTCCCCGATGTGCCTGGGGAGCCTTGGTATCCAGATCCTGATTCCAGTATTAGCGAACTGCAAACCGGGCTGTGGGACGACTCTTTCCAGGATACCAGCGAGCAGATGGCACCGACCACCACTATACACTTCTTCAGGACGAAGCCGAATCTCGGAGGGGCAAATGGATACCTGTCTGGCCTCCTCGACCTGGGCACAGACCAGTACCCGAAGAAGAAGCCCGACAACATGGTGGCGGAACCCTGCTTCAGCGTGGACCCCGTCTCGGGCTTACGGCGAACGCCCGGCAACCCCGTTCCGGATACGCTGGACCCTGAAGGAACCCCTGGAGAAACCTGGGTGCTTATCGTTTGCAACAGGGATCCGGCTTACCTGGGTCCTCCTCCGGACTCCGCCCTCGGATTACGACGGGGCGGCGGAACCATAGACCAGCATCTGCTCAATTTTAGCGGTGCACCCGACCAGTTCATCGTAGAAGTGCGGCGGGACCCCTAGCCGTGAACAGCAGGCGTGCTTCTGTACTTCGGCGTGAGCTTGGGAAACCGCTGTTGTTCGCAGCGTCGCTAGCGCTGGTCCTACTTTTCTGGGTCCTGCAACACCCGGACGAGGCGGCTCCGGCGGCGCCGCTTGCCACCGAGTCGCGGCAGGGTGCCGGGCTAAGGAGCCCGGATCCCAACAGGGAAGCCTCGCTCAGAGAGTCGAAAAGACACCTGCCAGCAGGGCTCGGGCATCGCGATAGATCTCCGATTTTGCCCGTCTCGTTGGCCCCAAAGCGGGAAGACGAGACTGGATCCGCAGGCTGGATCGGAGATATCTTCGTGCGGATTTCCGGCAACGAGTCCATTCCAGACCACCGGATCCTGGCCACGCTGGACCTTCCTCGACCCTACGCGCGCCATCGGCTGCGGCAAGCGATCGAGGGACAGATCCGAACCTTCTACCGGGGTCTGGGCTACGCCCGGGCCCGGGTCACTGCGGTGATGGCTGCGTCCGACCCGTTCATCTTCGATGTCAAGATCCGGGAAGGGCGGATTCTTGTCTATGGGGGTCTGGATCTGAAAGGGATCACCGCCATCTCCCACGCCGAGGTGACCTCCCTCTACCCAGAACAGGGAGGCCGGGTGGACTGGCCACGGATACGCGACGCAAACATTGCTCTCAGGAAAAAATACCACGATGTGGGTTTCGCGGGCGTGATCATCAGTGGAAAGAGCATTGTAGAACCGTCATCGGGTCAATTGTTCTATCGAGTGAGGGTAGTAGAAGGAGTCCACTACCGGGTCGGGAAGGTGTCGCTTCCTTCCGAACTGGGGAGCCGATTTCCCCTCTCCAGCGGCGACCTCTTTCGTCGTGGGCAGCTGGACGAGTTTGCGCAGGAGAATGGCCTGTCCGAGGAACAGCTTCGGCTGGATCGCGATCCCGTCGAGGGGGTGGTGGCGATCACCCTGCTTGAAGTGGAAGGCGCGTAGTTGATCATCCGGCTCGTCAGACGACCCGACTTTCATCCGTCCGTCAAGAGGGGTTCCCTTCCCATCCTTTCCCGAAACTCTTATCATCTAGACCAAATTGCAAAAGTCGTTGCTTTCTAGTTGGACCGAACTAGCAAGTGCTGTAGCAAGGAGATTCGGCAGCATGGCATTCCCTCCTCGTCACCTCACACCTTTGTCCCCACGGAGCAGGTCTTGCCTCCATCAGACCGCACACGGATTACACCACAGATGCAAGGAGAGTCGGGGCTGGCTTGGACTCGCTCTGAAAATGGCCGCGGTGCTGGTTCTAATTCCGTCTCCGACTCAAGCGCAGAACACCACCTACGCCCGGCTCCTAGCAGCCCGTGGTGAAAGTCGCTGATCGTTAGTCAGGTGCAGGCAATAAAATGGGCTCATGGCAATGGGGAAGAAGAAGCGGCGACATCAAAAGGATTTATGGGTGGCCACCAGCGAGATGCCAGTTCCTCCGGGACA
>JAKZYH010000676.1:0-8930 GCA_047514575.1 Acidobacteriota bacterium
GATGGAGAGGTTCACCTGCTAGCGGTTGGAGACCAAAACCTGACACGTCAAGACAATCACGCATCCGTACTCCAGACTGAATCTTCCACGCCCCTGTTGCCCGTCCCCCGAATCAACGATTGGCGCTCTAGAAGGCTTTTCAGCCTCCCCCCAGGCATGGGCATGCGCCAACCAAACAAAGGCCCTCTCTTGGTCAGTGCGCGGCTGTCAAGCCTCCCAGGGGAAGACCTTGTATTGCTAGACCGAGTCAACCGCCAACTCTACATCCTCCCGCTCAATGGCGAGCAGACTGGGCCGGCCGATGCGAACATCACGGTGGCTGAACCACGGCCCGTTAGTTTGAATGTCACGGGTGAGCCTATGGCAGTAATTCCCATGCGGCTGAACGCGGATGCCCTGAATGACCTGGTGGTCTTGACGAGCGCCCAAACTGCTCCGAGTGTTTTCGCCACGGCTGCTGCGGCCACCTTCACGGTGGACTCCACAGGCGGGGAGGCTGACTGCACTCGAAGCGACGGGATCTGCCTTACGGGCTTCCTTAGTGGCATCACTGGAGAGTGTGAGTTCACCAGTGGGTGTACACTCCGGGCGGCGATTCAACAGGCGAATTCTAGCCCGGGTGCAGACACTATCAACTTCACTGTGACGTCTGTGCCGTCTATCAGCCTGGGCAGGTTGGATTTTATCCATGAAGCCGTCACCATCGATGGCACCACGTCACCGACAGGCCGTGTGGAACTTGGTTTTGGTCTGACCGCGGAGAGCGGAAGCACTACCATACGCGGGCTTGTCATCAATGGCGCTGGCGCCGGCATCTGGTTAAGTAGGGGTGCTGCTGGAAGTATTATCGAAGGCAACTTCATAGGGACTGATGTCAGCGGCACAATGGACCTGGGAAACTCTCACGGCATCTCTAGTCTGGCACAGAACGTCACGATTGGGGGAACTGCACCTGGCGCACGGAATCTCATCTCGGGGAATTCGTCCGGGGTTTTCATAGGGCGTACTACTGATCCGGCTTTTGGTGCTGGTACCGTGATCCAAGGCAACTTCATAGGGACTGATATCAGCGGCACAATGGACCTGGGAAACTCTTCCGGCATCTCTAGTCTGGCACAGAACGTCACGATTGGGGGAACTGCACCTGGCGCACGGAATCTCATCTCGGGGAATTCGTCTGGGGTTCGCATAGGGCGTACTACCGATCCGGCTTTTGGTGCTGGTAGCGTGATCCAAGGCAACCTCATAGGGACTGATATCAGCGGCACTGTGGACCTGGGAAACACGTCTCATGGGATCACTAGTACGGCACAGAACATTACTGTAGAAGGCAATACCATCGCTTTTACTGCCTCTCGGGGGATCATAGTCTCCCTTGGCACGGGCAATACCATTCTCTCTAACTCCATTTTTTCCACCGGAAAATTGGGGATTGATCTTGGACATAACGGAGTTACGCCGAACGACCCAGGTGATGGCGACATTGGTGCGAACAACCTGATGAACTTCCCTGTGATCAGCTTAGCCACGAACAATGGGGCAAACACCATCGTGGAGGGCACAATTGACACGCAGCCCGGTGAAGTAATCATTGAGTTTTTCTCAAACACCGCACCAGGCCCTTCCGGGTTCGGCGAAGGCGAAACGGTCCTTGGAAGAGCGACCGTTTCGGTCTCCGGCGTAACCGGCTTCATCGTGACGCTCCCGGCCGTGCCACTGGGGGATTTCATTACGGCCACGGCGACCGATGTGGAGGGCAACACCTCGGAATTCTCGGCGGCGATACCGGTCACGCGACTGTTTCGTCTTGTGGTTGGGAACGATGGAGACGGGACCGTCAAAGATGGAGACGGAACCGTAATTATTGATAGTGACCCAACAGGTAGCAATTGTCGAGTCGATTGCGCCGTGGACTATCCCGAAGGCACTGAGGTAACCCTGACCGCTGAGCCCGACTCCGGATGGGAATTCGATGCCTGGGAAGGAGATTGCAGCGGAAGTGGCCCCTCGTGCACACTTCTGATGGATAGTGACAAAACAGCGACAGCCATCTTTAGTCAGGTTCTCTTTCGCCTCAGGGTGATGGTGTTCGGGGCGGGGACGGTCGGAGGGCCTAACAGGATCGCTTGTGCTGATGCCGTCTATGGGCCTGGATGCGTAGCTTACTACTCGATGGGCGACGAGGTGGGACTTGTCGCGGAACCGGACGAGGGATGGTCCTTCGGGAAATGGGAAGGGTGTGAGGAGTCGATCTTCGACACGCTCCCCCCCGGCCATACTTGTTCCGTAAAGATGGATATGGATAAAAATGTGAATGCCTTCTTCACGAAAGATCCTCCAAAACCTGGTGATTCTTGTGATGAGGATAAGAATAAGAACGGAACCCCAGATTGTCTAGAGCCCAATGTGGAGTCGATTCTTATTGATCCGATTCAACCTGTACCCGGTGGTCTTGGTCCCCTTCCTTTGTTTGCCACCGTAGTGTCACCAGAAGGAACAAGCCTTGCTAATGTCCGCGCTGTGGGAAGGCCACTACGAGAAGGATTTCCACCCGGAGTTGCGTTCCGTATTGAGTTCGCAGTCAAAACCTTTGCGCCAGGTGGCCCAAACAGCAGAACTTCTACTCCGCAGAACGGAACGACCATAGTGAGGCTTCTATTGTCGCCTCAACCAGAGTTGGCCTCGTACTGGAATTTCGGCCCTACAACGGACGATCCCTTTCCTCACTGGTATGAATTTTCCTATGATGGAATGACAGGTGCACAGATCCTTGAAGATAGTATTGTTCTTCATTTTGTCGACGGTCAACGCGGTGATCATGACCTGATCAAAAACGGAGAAATCACGACGATGGGCGGTCCTGCTCTGGTGGTCAGGCTTGAGTATTACTTTCCCTTCTTTCAGACCGATGAAACGGCATTCACTGCATTCGCAGTTTCCAGTTTCTCTCCCTTCGATACCAATCTCGAGTTCACAGCCTTCGGCTCTGACGGTCTGCCGCTGCTGTTGCCTGACAATCCCGCGGCTTTCCAACTGAAATCTCAAAGTCAGCTAGCTCAACTGGGCAGCGAGATGTTTGGCGAAGGTGTTTCAGCCCTCCAGACAGGATGGGTTCAGCTCATGACGGATAACCCCAACATTGGCAGCTTCTTTCAGTTCGGGGACAACGGTCTGATGCGGTTGGATGGGTCGGTGGCGTTTACAGGACAGGCAAAGAAGCTGTACTTTACACGGGTCTTCGAGGGCGCCACCGCCTACCGGGCGCAACCCGCCCAGACCTTCGTCAGTATCGCCAACCCCAACACCGATCCCATCCAGCTGGAGTTGAAGCTTCACGCTGCGACAGACGCCCAGACCACCCTGAAAAGCCGACTTTCAGTTGCGACTCGTGAGCTACCGGGGAAAGGGTTTCTGCACGAATCTGTTTCCGAGCTGTTCGGATCGGGAATTGAAGTCGGAGAAGGTTACATTGAAGTTGACGTGGAGGAAGGCGAGGGAGCTGTGGGTATCGAGCTGATTCAGCTTCAGCAACGGGACGCGGTGATTGGGTTGAACGCCAGCTTTGGCAATGAACAAAGCCAGTCTTTTTCCGCCCAGTTAGCCAACACACCTGGGGTCTTCACCAGCGTCAATCTGGTCAATTCCAGCGTGACCCAGCGAATGGTGACCTTGGAAGCAGTAGCAGAGGACGGAAGCCTGCTGGACGAAAGTGTTCAAATCCAGCTAGAACCGGGCCAGCAGTTTACTGCCGACGCGTCTTCGCTTTTTTCGCCCAGCCTGGCGACCACCGGGCAATCCGGCTCCTTTGTTGGCTCTTTACGGGTCCAGGTGAGCGGAAGCGGAGTGATGGGCGACGTGATCTTCGGTGATTCAGCCGGCTCTCAATTCGCCGCCGCCCTGCCCCTGCAGACGCAACCTTTCACAGAGGCCATCTTCAGCCATGTGGCCAATGTGGCGGGCTTTTTTACGGGCCTGGCCTTTTACGTTCCTGGAGCGGAAGACGTCGAGCTGAACATTGAAGTCCGAGCCTCAGACGGTTCTCTTGTGGGGGAAACGAAGCTCTCCTTGGCAGCAGGCCAGCGGTTGTCCAAGGTAGTGTCGGAACTGGTCCCCGAGTCCAACGGCCAGGCGGGCGGTTACGTCGTCGTCCGTTCTACCCATCCGGTGATCGGCCAGCAACTCTTCGGAGCCCTCACCTCCGAGGGGATCACACTCCTTTCGGCTGTCCCGCCCACGGTGGTGCAGTAGAGATCCAGGTTGCAGTAATCTCGTGGTCTGCGGCCGCAGAAAACCGGTTGAATCCGTTTTTATCGGTTCCAAAAAGCTCTCAATTGATTGGACAATCGTCACCGGCCGGGTGGACAATTTCTGTAGTGTGTTGACTCCCTCCACCTCCTTTCCCCTACGACATCCTCGTAAGTCCTTCATTCCCTTCTTTATGGCTTGGCTACCAATCCCCTTTAGGATGATCTGAACGTCCGCTTTTAGGCGAAAGCGGTCGTTCGATTTCGATCACATCGGGCGCTGTTCGTAGGATCCGGTGCCGACTATCACACTCATCGAATAGGGAACTGCAGGCCACTCAGACGACGGTCGTATGGGTGTGGGGGATCATCTCGGCGTCCGCTTTCCCAACGACGGAAACGCCAAGAAACCCCCAGGGCCGGAGTCCCGTTCCGCCGACCACCGATTACCACCTCGGTTCTTTCGCTCGTTGAAGCAAGAATGGCTCCAGAGAATTCAAGTACCGCTCGGCCGTGAGGCGATGCGTCGGGAAGTGGCGACGTACCTTCGTTGGCATGAGGAGCATCGCCCGCATCAAGGGTTGGCTGGGCGGACTCCGAAGGAGGTCTACGACGGCGAGTCGTCCGAGACAACGGGTGATGCGAGCACGGATCGGAGGCGTCCACTCGCTCTGGTCGTTTGATTTCACGAAGGGAGGAGGCAAGTGCCCATCGTCGAGCTGAAAAAAGCGGCGTAAGTCTGAGGAGAAAACCTCGAAATCGCGGAGAGCCCCTGTCGCCACGAGGATCTCCTTGGCTCGAGGCGAACGAACGCGAGTGTCATCACGATTCCGAGCGTAAGCGCCGAGTTTCGAAGCATCGCCAAGCGGTGAGGATCGTGGCTTTCGCGACCTTCAAGATCGGCGGGGTACTTCCCAGGACACAGTTGCAGCCTCCCGGACGGTTGAAGCCAACGCGTGAACAATCCAGCCGAAGGCCATTGTCATCCTAGCAGCTTTCGAGCTTCGCCAGCGGGATTCGCAGGAAAAACAGGCCGGGACCGCCCGCTTGTTTCGGGCTGACGTCGAAAAAGACGACGCCAATCGTCGTCGCGTTCAACTGCACCGTGCGGGGCCCGGCCCGGCCGCCGATGGGGCGGCCTGGATTGTAATACTCGAAGCGATCATCCCAGGTGACGCCGTCGTCCCCGGAGATGACATAGCGAAGTTTCACGCCGCCTCTTCCCGCGACCAACGATCTCCGAAGCGAGCAGCAAGCCGTTCGAGAGACAAACCAATTCGTTGCGGTAGCCACTTCCGGGAACCGACCAGTTCTTAGATCTGTCGCCGAGGTTCACGCCGTAGTCGGGGAATTTGTCCATCTCTTGCCAAGTCTTTCCGTCGTCGACGGACCGCAATCCCGCAGCGCTGACAAACGTCCCTTTGGGTGTGCGGACAATCGGAACCAAGCCACGTGTTTCTGCGGCATGCGGTGAGGCGACAGCCGTCACCGAACTCGATCAGTCACGTCAGGAAGCGCATCATCGATTCCCTTACTCCCTACCCGATGGTCGCCATTCGGCCGACCAACCGCAAGGGGATCGTCGATCCTGGGGCTTCTCAGGCAAATCAGGGGGCCTTCCAGGGTGGGATGGCACTCCCTGTGCTGCGCTAGCTGGAGGAGCAAATCTGGCTTTCTCTCTTCCCGGAATCGGACCAGTCGGGCCAGGTCAGTTCGCTACCTGAACCTGAGCGAGTAGAGATCCGCGTCTTTCATCACAAAGCGCAAGCGGACTGGCTTGTCTGCCAGGCTCCCCACATCATTGCCCCCTTTCCACGACACGATCCGGCTGATCTCATCTCCGATGATCTCGGGACACTCCTCTAGCGAGAAACCCTTCACGGGTTGCCCTTTCTCGTCCTGGATCTCAACTTTGAGTCCCCCGGCGGCGGACGTGGAGTAGTTGATCTCCAGTTGGGTCCCCTTGAATCTCAAAGGCTTCGTGACTAGCTGGCCTCCCTCATAGGGAGCATTCAGCGACGAAAACCCATCCAGGCGCAGGCTCATCCGCTGGATGTGCCAGGACGGATCTCCGTAGTGTCGTGCTACGTAGATGGACATCTCATCAGGCCCTGTGGAAACGACTCCCTGGAGTGGATAGTTGGTCCGAGTAGTCCAGTTCCTAGCACCTGGGCCTGGCCGCACGAATACTCCCATAGTTAGGGTCCTGTTCCCTTCGGGCCCGGTGACGATCCCAGATTCGCCTATTGGAAAAGAAAGCGATTCCGTCGTTAGACCCGGTGATAGGTGCCGATGAGGACGGCCTGCTCCACGCTATCCAACCAGTCCCCGCCAGATGCCGGAGAAACAGGAACCTTGACAGTGCCTCGGCGAAAGAAGCAGTCTGGCTTAGAAGCGACGAACCGAGGACCCTCGAGGATGTGCCCACCCTGGCGATACTGCCCCAACCGGACAGGCGGACTGATCAGACCCAAATGCTCGGCCCGATGCTGTCTTTCCGCTCTTCGCCCGGTTCTCCTGGCGATAGTTCTGCTCGGGATATCGGCAAGGTGTGGCCTTAGGGATGAGACTGAGGCGGCTGCCGGCTTCCCCGTGGCGCAGGGCGCGACGGCAGACAAGCCCCAGTCCAAGTTGTGGTATCACGATGGCTCGTGGTGGTGCATTCTTGACGATGGAAGCAGCGGCAGCTTCTTCTATCGGTTCGTCCAGAACAGCTGGCAGAAGCAGACCTTCCTGAAAGGATCCCCCCGTGGCGAGAGGCCGAGTCGGGCCGATGTCCTCTGCAGGGACCAGATCTTGTTCGTCTTGTTGTGGAATGAGTCCCATCCCCACCTCTACAAATATGTCTATGTGGCAGGCGAGCACCTTTATGACTTGGTGGACGGTTTCCCTGTTACTCTCGCTCTTCCTCCGGGGCACGAGACGCTTGTCCTCACCCAGGACAGTACCGGGGTTCTCTGGGCGACCTTTGAGCTGGATGGCAGGGTGTGGGTCCGCTGGTCGGATCCGGAAGACCAAGGGCGCTGGGACACCGCCGGCTTGGAGATCGGAGAGGGTCTGCAAGATGACGATATTGCCTCCCTCATCTCCCTGGACCAGCAGATCGGAGTGTTTTGGTCCAACCAGAACACCCAGTCCCTTCACTTTCGAGTCCATCAGGATGGATCGCCCATGGACACATGGGAGGCCACCGAGTTGGTCGCCCAGGACGGCCTCGTCGCAGATGATCACATCAATCTGGCCTATTCTGGAAGCGGATACCTGTACGCAGTGACCAAGACCAGTGTAGACGATGTCCGGGGACCAGTTGTCGGTCCGACGCAGGCTCAATTCATCCTGAACGTCCGATCGCCGAACGGCGAGTGGAGGCTGTACGACATCCAGGAGGTCTCCCGTGAGCTGATGCAAACTCGTCCGATCGTGCTCCTGGATGAGACGAACGCCCGGGTATACGTCGCCTATAAGCGTGGTGACGCCATTGTCTATGAACACGCGTCCATGGCCGATCCAGACTTTTCAGGCGATCCCGTGCCGCTCATCCAGGTGCCTGGTGTCTCCCTGAACAACGTGACCAGCACCAAGCAGAACCTCGATGCCCTCACCAAGCTCATGGTCTTGGCGACGGGAAACAACAGCCGGGCCTATCACGGATTGATCGAGCTCCAGTGACTCGGTGCTCCTCAGAATTGTAGAGGGCCTTTTTCGACTTCCGGGCACATTGCGGTCGAAGGGCGGACTTCTTCCGGCTTAGAGAGTCGAAGCTCTCAGCCCACGACTTTGGTGCATTATGGGGCCATCCACATGGGTGCCCTCCAGGATGTACTCCTCGAAGCGCTCTCTGAAGGGGCCGTATTCGCGGACCATGAGGTGATTCTAGGGGATGGGGAAGTGAGGCTCCACGAGGTCTGAGTTCCTTTCTTATCCGTCTTTAGATTGTCTCCGTCTTTCGCGGTGCCTTAAGGTGTGATGGCACAGATCTGACCGTAGAAACGGTGTCAGAGTTTGATTATCCCTGAACGTCCGCTTTCGCCTACAAGCGGACAGTCAAATCTCCCCCGGAAACGTCGAACGAACGACCGCTTTCGCCCCGAGAAGCGGTCATTCAGATCTGCCCCGGAAACGTCGAATGAACTCCCGTTAACGGCCAAGAAACGGCCAGTAAGATTCAGCCTGTCCCTCGACTCGGCGTAGGCCAGCATGCGAGATCCCTCCCGGATATCCGCCCAGTAGCACATGCGAAACTTTCCCTGATCGTAGAGAACCGAGCCGTAGTAGCCGAAAGCCTCCGGTTCTTCCCAAGGCTGGTTCGGAATCAGCAGGGGCCTGCCCTGGTTCGCCTTTACCACCCTGCCTGGAGTGCGCTTGAGATGAGATCTCGTGTCGATAACGTGATCATCTACCAGGAGCTGTTTCTGGAGACCGATTCTCAGCTCCGGTTGGCACCAGACCCGAAGTGGCAAGATGACGACAAGCGCAGCCACCAGGAATGGACCTGATAACCAACGCAGCAAATGTCTGGTCGATCGTTTCAACGCTGAGCGAACTCCCTGCAACCAAAGGACGGGGCCAGGGTAGGGCAAGGAGAAGGCCAAAGACAAGGTACGGGCGGCGTGCTACACTTCTGCCGATAGTCGATAAACTGGATCTCAATCCCGAAAGAACGAGGAATCTGGACATGAACAGCAA
>JAKZYH010000677.1:0-2641 GCA_047514575.1 Acidobacteriota bacterium
GTACGTTTGCGGGGGCCGACCCGCAAGCGGGTGCCCCTCGCGAGCCTTGCCAGGTCGGCGCTTTCGTCGCTTCGTGACAAGAACCTATGCATAAACCGGGCTAGGAATCTATGAAACTGGGCTGGAATGGAGATCAATAACCGGTGAACGCAGAGGGATCCAATAGCCCAGTCATCTTGAGTGCTGTGCGCACACCGATTGGTCGCCTGCGATCAGCCCTGGCCTCTGTAGCAGCCTCAGAGTTGGGCGCCACAGTGGTTCGAGCAGCGGTCCAGAGGGCAGCCTTGCCGGACCTTTCAGAGATCGACGAAGTACTTATGGGCAATGTTGGTTCCGCCGGCCTCGGTCAAAACATCGCTCGTCAGGCCGCTATTTTTGGTGGGCTCCCCGCCACGGTCGGGGCCACTACCTTCAACAAAGTTTGCGGCTCGAGTCTCAAAACCGTCATGCTGGCTGCCCAGGCCATCCGAGCAGGGGACGGTGACTTATTCGTAGCGGGTGGTGTCGAAAACATGAGCCAGGCCCCCCATCTGGTAGACAACCGCATGGATCCAGCCCAAGGCGGGAAGGTCGAGCCCCGAGAGGCCCTGCTTATCGATGGTCTCTGGTGCCCATTCGAGGAGTGGGTCATGGGAGACGCCGCTGAGTTCATCGGCGAAGAATATGGAATCACACGCGAGGCCATGGATCGCTTTTCCCTCTCCAGTCACCAGAAGGCCATCGCCGCTATCGACGGAGGCAAGTTCAAGCAGGAGATTGTCCCGGTTCGGGTGAAAGGACTCAACACCGAGATGAACCTGGTGGACACGGATGAAGGACCCCGTCGGGACACCTCATTGGAAGCCCTCCAGAAGCTCAAGCCCAGCTTCAAGCCATACGGCAGAGTCACCGCCGGCAACGCCCCGGGTCTCAACGACGCAGCAGCAGCCCTGGTCCTCGCCAGCCAGTCGCAGGCTGAAGCCATGGGCGCCAAAGCGCTGGCTCACATCGTGGGCTACGCCCAGGCAGCAGTGGACCCCAAGTACATCTTCGCCGCACCTGCCAAAGCGATTCCTCTGCTGCTTGAGAAAACGGGCTGGACACTTTCCGAAGTGGACCTTATAGAGCTGAACGAGGCCTTCGCCGCCCAGATCCTGGCCAACGGCTCCGAGCTGTCAGATCAGGGTTGGGATTGGAACAAGGTCAACGTCCATGGCGGCGCCATCGCCCTGGGCCATCCTCTGGGAGCCACAGGTGCGCGTCTGCTGACCACTCTGATCCATGCCGTCAAGGATCGGGGACTAAAGCGGGGGATCGTCTCCCTCTGTTTGGGCGGAGGCGAAGCCGTCGCCCTGGCCGTGGAGAACGAACTCAGTTCGTAGAGAGAACTCGCTTCGCTCGTAGAGAGAGCGCTCTCTCTACGAACGGAGTGAGTCTGCTCACGAAGTGAGTTCTCTCTACGCAGTGCGTTGCGACGCAACTCACTGCGTTCTTGTTACCATAACTTTGTGACCATCAAGCACATGGGTCATGGAGTTTATGAGGCCCAATACCATCAACGATCCCCCAATTAAAGCTGTGTACCCATGATCGCGGATGATGTTCAGCTGGGTCAGGATGTAACCATCCCCCACCCCGACCTTGTCAATCTTTATGGCTGTGAGATCGGCGACGGGTGCAAGATCGGTGCCTTCGTGGAGATCAGAAAAGAGGTCTGCATCGGCAAGAACGTGAAGATTCAGGCATTTGCCTTTATTCCTGAGGGTGTGACCATCGAAGACGGCGCATTTATCGGTCCTCACGTTTGTTTTACCAATGATAAGTATCCGGAAGCGGTCACACCCGACGGCGATCTCTTGGATCCCGAGGACTGGAAGACCGTCCCTACCCTGGTCAAGCGTTGTGCCAGTGTGGGCGCCAACGCAACAATCCTTTGTGGAACGACCATTGGAGAGCGTGCACTGGTCGGAGCCGGTGCAGCGGTAACCCATGATGTGCCCGACTACGCCATTGTTACAGGAGTTCCTGCCCGCGTAGTGGGAGACGTTCGGACTCGAAAATGAAATCCCCCAGCATGATCGGCGTAGGGATCATCGGTTACGGATACTGGGGACCCAATCTGGTTCGAAATTTCGCTCTGTCCTCGGGAAGCCGGGTGGTCGCTGTCTCTGATCTGGATGAAGAGCGACTGGCTCAAGCCCAGCAGCTCTATAATGGAATTCACACCACCACCGATTATCAAAAGCTCATTACCGATAAGAGTGTGGATGCCGTGGTGATCGCCACTCCAGTGGCCACCCACTTTGATCTGGCCAGTAAGGCCCTTCAGGAAGGTAAGCACGTCCTGGTCACCAAGCCCTTGGCCTCCAACTCACAGCAAGCCGAGCAGTTGATCGAGCAAAGCACTCGCCTCAATCGAGTGTTGATGATCGACCACACATTCATCTACACGGGTGCGGTAAACAAGATCCGAGAGTTGGTGCAAGAGGGAAAATTAGGAGACATTTATTACTACGACTCCGTGCGCATCAATCTGGGACTGTTCCAGCATGACGTGAACGTGATCTGGGATCTGGCCGTCCACGATCTGTCGATCATGGACTACATCCTTTCCACCCAGCCGCGCTCGGTGTCTGCAACCGGGATGAGCCATGTCCAGGAC
>JAKZYH010000678.1:0-5837 GCA_047514575.1 Acidobacteriota bacterium
GTCTACACTGGATTCGGTGTCACCAATGAGCAGCAGATGCTCAACAACATCATCTGGGGCGTCGACCACAAGATCTACGCTTCTACCGGTGGCAACGGCGGCTACATCCGTCCTGGAGATCAGCCCAATGCCGAGCCCGTCTCCGTTTACAATCGCGACTTCCGCTTCGATCCTGGGAGCCGGAAAATCGAGCTCACTACCCAGACGTTCCAGTTTGGGCACACCTTCGACCAGTGGTACAACCGCTACGTCTGCCGGGCCGGTTCCTTCGGCCGGCACGTCGTCATGCCTCCAGGATACCTGGAGCGGAATCCCTACCTCTTTTTCGATCTGCACGGCTATTTGACCACCGGTTCCATGGAGGTCAACGGTTTGACCGAGGGACGGCTTCCCATCTACCGGAGCAGCCCCATCGAACGGTGGCGCAAGATCCGGGAGGCGCGACGAATCTTCGCGGGTAGGATCGCTCGAGTCGAGGAGGGTGGCCGCGAAAACTACCAGTCCTACGCTGCCGCTTGGGCGGGGGTCAAGGTCTATACCGGACATGCTTATCCCGAGGAGTACCGGGGTAACATTTTCACCGGTGCGGCCACGGCTAATCTGCTTCACCGACGCGTGCTCCAACCCGATGGCGCCACTTTCAGGGCGGTGCGCGCCGATCCCGAGAACACCGAGTTTCTCCGTTCCAGCCACAACTGGTTCCGTCCTGTGAACTCGGTTAACGCTCCCGATGGCACTCTTTACGTGCTGGACATGTGTAGGGAATTGATCGAGCACGGTCACGTCCCTGAAAGGGTTCTCGACCATCTGGATTTTTCCCGAGGCTCGGAACATGGGCGGATCTACCGGGTGGCGCCGCTTGATTTCGAGGTCCCGCCTGCCCCACGTCTGGGTGAAGCCAGTATCGAGGAGCTGGTGGGACACCTGGAGCACCCCGGTGGTTGGTGGCGCCAAACGGCGCATCGCCTCATCTACGAACGTCAGGACCCCGCGGCAGTCTCCGGGCTGCGGCGTCTCCTGAAGCAGAGCCAGCATCCACTCGCCCGGATGCATGCCCTCTGGTCGCTCAAGGGCCTGAGTGCCTTGAGAGACGATGACGTGGCCATTGCACTGTCCGATTCTTCTCCAGGAGTACGGATGCACGCGGTCGAACACGCCGAGAGCAGGATGAACCGTTCCCGAGCTCTTTTCCGGAGAATCCTGAAGATGGCGGGAGACGACAACCCCCGGGTGCGTCTGCGAGTCGCTCTGGCCCTGGGCGAGATCCACGATCGGCGGATCCTGCCAGCCCTGGTGAAGATTGCCAGACGCGACCCTCAAGACCGCTGGATCCGGAACTCGGTCTTGAGCTCGAGCACGGATCTGGCTGACCATCTCTTTGCCGAGCTGGTGAACCTGGAGGGATTCAACCGGGAGCCACTAGCCCAGCAATGGCTGGCCCCGCTGGCACGGGTCGTGGGAGGCCGGGGCATTGCCTCGGAGCTCAGTCGGCTGACGCGAGCGACTTCTACCCATCCGGATCTGGTGTCCCGGCCTGATCTGCAAATGGCTATCGTGACCAGCCTGGCTGAGGGTCTGGCCATCAACGGCCGTACCCTCACCGGCCTCAAGAACCTTCCTGCTTCGGCAAGCCGCCTGATCCGGAGTCTCCTGGATGCGTCCCGTTCCGAAGTCACGGACATTGAGCGCCCGGAGGAGGAACGCCTGGCGGCGATTCGCCTTCTGCGTCGCGTCGCCTTCGGAGAGGTCAAAGGGCCTCTGTCGGCGCTTGTCGATCCCAAGCAGCCGCAGGCGCTGCAGCTGGCTGCCATCGAGGCCTTGGCCGGCTACAACGAGCCTGAGATTGCCCCACTCCTATTGGAGTCCTGGGCCACATATACGCCCAAGGTCAGGAGTGGTGTCCTGTCGGCTATCCTGTCACGCCTGGACTGGACCCGGGCCCTGCTCGAGGCCATCGAATTGGAAAAAGTCCCCGCTCGCCAGATCGAGGCGAAACGCCGGGATCTTCTGATGAGCCATGATGACCAGGGGATCCGAGCGCGAGCCATCAACCTCTTCGAGTCTGCAGCTCCCGGAGACAGAGAGGAAGTTCTCGCCGACTATCGGTCCGCGCTAACGCTGGCAGGGGACCGAGGACGGGGCGAGGAAGTTTTCCAACGAGAGTGCGTCGAATGCCATCGGCTGGCGACCACCCAGCACCCGGTCGGTCCCAATCTCATTCTGGCAGGATACGACGACCGAGAACCCCTCTTGACGAGTATCCTGGATCCGAACCGAGTGGTAGAGTCCCAGTACACTCAGTATGTGGTGACCGACCAGAAGGGTCGTCTCTACACCGGACTCCTGGCCCAGGAGACGGCAGCCAGCATCACGCTGGTGGAGAGTGAAGACCTACAGAACACCCTCTTGAGAAGAGACATCCGGGAGATTCGTGCCACGGGTCAATCGCTGATGCCGGAAGGGTTGGAAGAGAGTATCACCAAACAGGAGATGGCCGACGTGATGACCTTCATTCTCGACTACCAGTACGAGATCGGAGCTGAGGGCGGCGGCTACGGTCCCGGACAGGAGGTCTTCGGCGAACCGCTGGAGACACGCCGCTACACGGATGGTCCCTGAGCCTTTTCCCCTGTGCTAGGACCTGGCGTCTGCTGCTGAGTCGGGTTCCCGGAACACGGCCCAGAAGATCACCGCGCAGAGAGTCGTGATCACTGCAGGGACCGCGAAAACGATGCCGTAGTCGGTGATTGCTCCCGAGGTGCTTACTTCTTTTAGCCAACCCGCGAAAATACTTCCGCCGAAGAGGCCGATCCCCAGCACAGCCACGTTGATTAGGGACTGAGCCGAGGTTCGAATGTCTTTCGGTGCCACCATGTCCGTATAGATAAAAGCCACTACGAAGAAGAAGACATAGCAAAAGCCGTGCAGGGCAAGGGAGGCAACCGCGACCCAGATCATACCTGGAGTCGATTCGTGCAGCATCCAGACCAGTGCGAATATGACGTAGCGGAGGGGCCAGGCCAGGATTCCCAGGAGCATCGACTTGCGCACCCCCCATCGCGCAAGGGCGAAGGGAAGCAGCAGAGCCATGGTGAAGATCTCGGCAATCTGGCCAATCGTCATCCAGGCGGGGAGGTTCTCCGAAGTGATGCCCACTGCGGGTCCGATCGTCTGGAGATAGGGAAACGTCAGGACGAAGTACAGTTGAAGTTCGGTTGCGACCACGAAGGCAATAACAAAGAAGTAGAGGTAGTTCCGATCGCGGAGCAGGGTCAGAGCGCGGCGAAACGCTAGCGGATCAGCTGCCTCCTTGGAGGGCGGGGTGTGGGGCAACATCAATGAGAAGAGGGCCATCGCCAAGGAGAAGGTTCCTGCCAGTGCGAAGGCATCTATGTATCCGGCACTCTCGGTGTTGTAGTTGACCCGTAACAAGGTGAGAATCCAGTTGGCCGCGATCCAGCCGATCGTTCCCCAGACACGAACCGGACCAAAATCTCTCTTCCCATCCTCTACATGCTGGAACGTGAGGGAATTGGTGAGTGCCAATGTGGGGGCAAAGACGAGGCAGTAGAGAAACATCAGAGCCAGCATTGGGGTCAGGGTAGAGGTGAACGCCATGGCGATCAGAAGTCCTCCTCCCAGCAGCTGGAATAGAGCTAGCGCCTTCTGGGTTGGCAGCCAGCGGTCAGCCACCTGTCCCGCGGTGAAAGGGGATAGGAGATTGGCCAACGGAAAAGCCGCATAGATGAGGCCCAATCCCCACCCCGTAAATCCAAGCCGAGCCTCCAGGTAACCAGCCAGAGCCGGAGCCCAGGCTCCCCAGATCGCATACTGCAGGAACATCATCAAACTCAATTTGGGATGTCGGAACAGGTTTCGCATCAGTCACATTCTTTCTCAGGGCGCAGGTTTGAAAGTCGGAGGTCTATAGGTTGCAGGTTTCAGGTCTCTCGAAGCCGTACAGTTCGCTCTGGATTGTTTCACATCCCATTCTGATTCCGCCACAGTTCCAGCCGGTCTGGTAGTTGCTCGGGCGTTGCCGTCCCAGTCATTGCCAGCTGCTGGATTGTCAGGGAGGCGACCAGATTAGCGACCAGGGCCGCCTCGGGAAGGCTTGCACCGCTGGCGAGGGCGAGAATGGCTCCCGCACAGGTTGAATCCCCGGCTCCGGTAGGATCGGTGGGGCCCTCGATTCTCACCGCAGGCACGAGCGTCATTTGTGGATCGGTGACAAGCGCTCCCCGTTCGCCCAAGGTGACGTAGACCGGTGCCGCGGTCTCGGCTCGCAAGCCAGGCAGTGCCTTTTTCACCGCTTCCAGGTCCACTCTCTCCTCAGGAAGCGGATTGGCATGATCGACAGCTTCGAACTGGTTGGGTTTGATGATGAGGTTTCGGAAGAGTCGAATGTGCGTCCGGCTGTCCGCCAGGAAGACTACGTCAGGATGTCTCTTTGCCTGGTCCGAAAGCCTTTCACGCATTCGGGATGTGATGATCCCGCAGTCGTCCTCCTCCACCTGGTCGGCTATGACGACGGCATCGATGTCCTCGAGTAGCTGATCGAAGGTCTCAACTACGGCTTCGACAACCTCGTCGGACGTGGGTTTGCGGTTCTTGGTGTCGTAACGCTCGTGCTCGCCCGACAAACTGGTATCTGTAACGTCCCTGGGTTTGAGGTTGGTTGGTGTCATGAGGAAGGGGTACTGCAGGAGGCCCGAAGTGTTGCAGCCGAGGCGTCCCAGGCACTTCAAGAGGTCGTGAGCCTCGCCGTCGTCGCCGATGGCTCCAACCGTATGGACCGTGGCCGTTCCGAGGGATACCAGGTTGTTGACGATTGTTCCGGCGGCCCCTGGAGTGCGACGAATGCCAACGACCTGGTGCGCTGGCTGCCCGCTTTCAACACTTCGTTCCAGGATCCTTGGGTCGGTGTCGAGATACTTGTCCAGGAAGAAATCCCCTATGACTACAATCCGGCGAGACTTGAATCGGACAATCAATTCTTGCAGGCGCTCGGGTGTCATCTCTGGGTGGTTGGCTGATGCTATAGCCTGGATACTATTTTGTCATAAAGGGCCGGTATGGTTTCCCGATGGCGACCTCGGACGTAGTAGCTCTCTCCACCGTCTGCTACGGTTCGGACCAGAATCGTCTTGTAGGGGCGAAAATAGTAGCGAGGGTCCTCTTTGGGTGCTTCCTGAGAGAGATCTTCTCCCAGCTCCAGGAGGTCGAATACCCCGGTGGTGAACCGACTGATGGTGCGATTCTGCTGGGTTGCCACGTTCCGCGCCATCGCCAGGGCTTTGAGATAGATTTCGGGGCCCATCACAGCCGAACCGATGTTCAAGAATACCCCTCCCTCCAGCTCCGTGACCGACTGCGCGAAGATCAGGAAGTCGGTGAACGAAGTGGCTCCGGTGGCGGCTCCATCGCAGTTGGGATGCTCGTGGATGATGTCCTGGCCGATCGATACGTGGACGGTGACTGGCACTCCCAGGCGATATCCCGCGGCGAGTAAGCTTTCGTTGCGGAAGTCAAAGCTGTTGTCTTCGATCATGCGGCCAATAGCCTCACCCAGACCAATACCGTCTCGATGCCCCTCGACAGCAGCCTCGTTGATCCTCCCGGTTTCGGTCCACAACCCGAACTGGCCCTGCTTGATATAGCGGGCTACACTCTCACAAGTTGCTCCGATCAGAGCCATCTCGAAGTCATGGATGGCGCCTGCTCCGTTGAGGGCGATATGTCGGAGCAGTCCACGCCTCATCAGGTCGATCAATAGCAGGGAATTTCCCTCCCTCAAGACGTGCGCGCCGCAGGCGAAGATCACGGCGCGATTCGAG
>JAKZYH010000679.1:0-8245 GCA_047514575.1 Acidobacteriota bacterium
TCGTTAACGCCACCAAACAGCTGATCGGCGAGATTGTGGGAACCTTCTTGGGAAAATTCCGGATGCAGACCTCGTTCACTCGTCGCCGACCGGAATCCCTTCCCGGTCAAATTTAGGTACTTCCACCACGGGCTGCTAGACCAGACGTACGGGCGGCTCTGGAGACTCTAGCCGCGGAAGGGGACTGGCCTGCCGGCTACTATCAGCGTGCGGCCGAGGACGCCCGCCCCGGAGACGTCCTGGTCGTAGACCTCGGTGGGATGGAGGGGACGGTTTTCATGGGAGATATCAGTGCCCTGGGAATCATGCTCCAGGGAGCAGCGGGCGTCCTGATCGACGGTGCCACTCGCGATCTGGCCGAACTTACGGGAGAGGCCTTCAAGGACTTCCCGGTCTATGCACGACGCTTCCATGTCAGTGGGGGCACGTGGCTGGGGGCGGAGTGGAATCTGCCCATTCGGGTCGGAGCGGCTACGGTATTGCCCGGTGATATCGTCGTAGCTACGGATGAAGGAGCGATCTTCTTCCCTCCGGAGCTGCTGGCCGGCGTCCTGGAGAAGGGCTTTGCCCACCAGGCCGACGAAGAGTTCGAGCGCTACCTGGTGAGGCAGAAGAAGTATCGGTTCCGAGATATCTATCCCCCTACCCCCGAGATACGCAAGAAGCGGCAGGAATACGAAAAGGAGATCGGATCCGGGAGGTGAGTTCGAGCCCCCCCAGCGGGCTTATCAACTTAACCCGCGATCAGCAAGATCGGGGAATGGGGGAACGCGGCCGTCAGGAGGCTGCTTGCTTCATGTCAGCCAGCAGCTTACTCAGCACCTTCGGCAGGTCGGAGAGGATGCCGCGGACGCCGAGCTTGATTAGCGCTTCGAGCTCCTCGCGTGGCGCGTCAGAGGCAGTGGCCCACACCGGCTTACCCAGCTGGTGCACCTTTTGCACCAGCTCAGGATCGGCGGGAATCCATTGCGGCCACAGACGGATGATGTCAACCCCGGCTCGCACGAACGGCTCGATGTCCTCGACGCGGTGGATCAAGCCGAGCGTACGCAGCTGCGGATTGAGGGCACGGAATGCGTGCAGGTCCTCGAGATTACGCGCACCAGCGATCACGTACAACACGGCAGTGTATCGCTCGGTGAGCCTGACAATCTTGCGCTTGTCCAGCAACGGGCTCTCTTTGATGTCAAGCAGCAGCTGTACCTTAGTGCCAGCAACGAGCTGCAGCACATCCTCGTAGGTAGGGATGCGTTCCCCACCCCCAGCGTCGAGCTGCTGCAGCTGCGCGAGCGTGTAGTCGGTGATCTTGCCCTTGCCATTGGTGGTGCGCTCGAGAGTGTCGTCGTGCATGATCACGATCTCACCGTCCTTGGTGCCGCGCAGGTCGATCTCGATGACTTCGGCACCCTGCCTGATCGCCTGCCGGAATGCCGACATAGTGTTTTCCGGGGAGCCCGGCACGATGCCGCCGCGATGCGCGACGAACGTGACCGTTTGGGGCGGTATCTGTTGTTTCGCCATCTCTTCCTGCCTCTGAGTCAGGGGGGTGCTCCAGGGCGGATGATGCCACCTCACTTGTGCCTAACGACCAAGCTCAGTCGAGGGCAAGCCCTGGGCGTAACCTGCGAGCCGACAGCGCAGGGTCGGCAGCTTCACGATCTTGCTAGCCGGCCTCTTTCGAGTTCTTCATCAAGTCCAGCCAGATCGCCGAGAACCCAGAGTTCTGCTATGCGGTCTTCCTCGAAACGAAACAGCGCTGCGCCATGCCACTGAACCCGTTTACCAGTCGCTTGATAGCCTCGGAATTCAGCGGTATGACACCCGGAAAAGCGCATCCTGGCGAACGCTTGGTTCGCTTCGGTAATACATGTGAGTATTTCGCACCGGTAATCGGACAATGCGCCCCGGATGGCTCGGACGTACTCCTTGAAGGCCTCATGCCCCTTCAATTCCGGGCCAAGGGAACCTCGAAAGGAAAAGTCGATCGCGAGCAGATCGGACACCGCCTCAGAATACGAAGCTCGACCTGAGGACTCGGGAGGAACCTGTCTACTCGCCCAATGCCTCTGTCGCTGGGGCAACGAAGGCAGAAGTATCACCAAACTTCACTTTTGCCAGGCGGATCTCAGTGGGTACCAGGTAGCGTCCACCCTCAGTTGCAGCATCACTGCTGGTGTAGTAGCTGACCCAAAGGACACCCTCATGAAGGACCAGCCCTGGATAGCTGGAGTCACCCCGAGCGGGAAGATCAATCAGGTGCTTCGATCTTCCCGTTTCCGGATCGACTTCATACAGGCGCATGCTTCCCCAGCCCACACGACCGCCAGCGATGAAGCGACCGTCTTTCAGGCGAATCATCTTTGGTCCACCCAGATTCAACGATTGACTCCATGTCCACTCCTTGTAAGGCGCCTTTGCCTGGCCAATGACATTGCCGGACCGCACTAGACAATACGCAGTCCCATCGGGCTCGAAGGCGATGGAGGATTCATTGCCCCGAGGATAGAGATCCTTGACCAGGACCTCCCATTTACGCCCGTCTTCACTCTTGTAGAGGCGAATGGACCGATTTTCGGTGGTGGGATAGCCCACGCCGTAGGCGACGCCATCGTACCAGGTCACACTCCAGAGCCAGATGTTGTTCTCGCCGATCTGCACCGGCTCGCTCCAGGTTCTTCCATCCTTGCTGAACCAAGCAAAATTCCTGTGCTTATCCGGATTGGGATGGTAGACCTGAATGGCCGTATTCAACATCAGCTCACCGGTCCTGGTGATGGACAACTTGGCATCGCGCAAATCCCCTTCTTCGATGACAAACAGGCCGCAGGACTCCCACGCCTCCCCCTCGTCCGACCGAATCACGCGCAGTCGCCCTTTGCCCTCCAAGCCGCCATGATGCTTGATCGCCTCACGAAAACCGATGTACCACTTCCCCTGAAACCGAATCATGTCGGTAAAGGCGTTGTGCGGTTCGCCGCTTTGCTTCGGCCCCCAAATGGTCTTGACCGAGAGGAGCTCTGTCTCCACGGCTAGGGTATTCATCGCGTTCGCTACTACAATCCCAGCTAGAAAAATGGCTTTCTTCATTATTATTCTCGCTTTCATTTCTGTCGGCATAAGCCATCTGCGACAGTGCCCTTCATGTCTCGTCTTTCCTATTTCATCCAGATGAAGCCCATTTCAATCAGCGCAGACTCCATAATCGAGGTCATCGCTTACGACCCGAAATCATCGGTCGCTCGGTTTGGCTGTACCATCGATTCACTTAGAGGCTGCCAGGGTACTGTCACCCATTAGACGACTCCCGGTCAACAGGCAACAAGAAGCCCAGTTCGATGGAGGTAGGGATTGATGATCCAGCAAGACTGCGCGCCTCCAATCATCCTGGCCAGGCGAAATGGTTAGGTACCGAAATCGAAGTGTTTCCTCAACCACCGCCATCCACGCCTCACCGGCACCTGGATTTGCCTCAGTGAGCGGTCTGAAAGCGTCTGACAAACAATCCAGTCCGCACCCGCGATCGCCTTCGCGCCCGGACGGCCAGAGCCTCCCACCACGACTTCCTCATACACGACCTCGGGGACGAACAACTCAACAACGACCGCCTGCAAAACGGCCAGTTGACCGGCTCTTGCGAAGGAGAGGATAGGCCCCGAATCTGCGACGATCGGCATTACCCGTAAGGCGCTGCAGCCGTCGAGAGAAGAGCCTCGTACCCTAGTCGTATTAGCCTAATGCCTTTACTGCTTCCAAGGCTTACAATCCTTCCTAGAGTGCAACGGGATCAAGAAGACATCTCGAGAGAAATAGGCGCCCTGGAATTCCGTTTGGCGCGCCTCGAAAAGGAGAGCACATCAGTTCGATCGCGCCTTGCTGATCTCAAGAAGGAGCTGAATTCCCGCGATTCGGGAAACGACTCTCTTCTTAAGGATGACCCTGAGACCCCCGACACTGCCCCACTCCAGTTGACTCCCATCGAGAAAGTAGCGCTCTTCCGGTCTCTGTTCCGCGGCCGAGACGACGTCTATCCCAAGCTCTGGACGA
This sequence comes from Acidobacteriota bacterium, assembly GCA_047514575.1. Classification (GTDB taxonomy): domain Bacteria; phylum Acidobacteriota; class UBA6911; order RPQK01; family JAJDTT01; genus CAUZIZ01. The sequence continues at coordinate 4,045 of JAKZYH010000679.1, forward strand.
ACTCCAAGACAAGGAGAACGGGCTACGCGCCGGCATGCTCGAATGAGTGGATACGCGGCGTCTGCGACAAACCGCGCGTGAGGTGTGGAGACTGCCCGAACCAGGCCTTCATTCCTGTAACCGAGGAGATCCTCCGTGCCCACCTCCAAGGACGGCACGTCGTAGGCGTCTATCCGATGCTCCACAACGAGACCTGTTGGTTCCTGGCAGTGGATTTCGACAAAGGCACATGGATGGAAGACGCTCGCGCATTCCAGGAGACGTGTCGACGGAACGCGGTGCCTGCCTCTGTAGAGCGTTCGAGGTCCGGCAACGGAGCTCATATTTGGATCTTCTTTAGCGACCCCGTATCCGCAACCAGCGCACGCAGGATGGGATGCTACCTCATCACAGAGACGATGGCGCGGCGGCACCAGCTCAGCATGAAGTCATACGATCGTCTCTTCCCCAACCAGGACACGATACCGCGTGGAGGATTCGGCAACCTCATCGCTCTCCCGCTACAGAGTGAGCCCCGCAAGCGCGGTCACACGGTTTTCCTGGACGATCAGTTTGAGGTCCATCCAGACCAATGGGCGTACCTGAACCGCGTTGACCGAATGACTCCGACGGCGGTCGAGGAGATCGCGCAGGAAGCTCTAAGAAAGGGTCAAGTGGTCGGCGTTCGGTTGGCTGAATCCGGCGGTGAGGAGGAGGACTCGGCCCCCTGGATACGCAGCCCGTCAAGTCGCTCGCGGCCCGCCGAGATCACGGAGCCAATTCCGAAGACCGTTCATGCGGTGCTCGCACAGCGTGTTTTCGTGGAGAAGGCGGAGCTTCCATCACCTCTCCTGAACCAACTGAAACGCTTGGCTGCGTTTCAGAATCCGGAGTTCTACAAGAAACAGGGCATGAGGCTGTCAACGGCCCTGACACCGCGTGTGATTAACTGTGCTGAAGCTTTTCCCCTACACGTCGCGCTGCCACGCGGATGTCTCCCGGAAGTCGAAAATTTGTTCCGGGGAGTCGGCAGCGAGCTGGATCTCGATGATCAGCGGACCCGAGGCGCATCGCTGAACTTGAAGTTCCGTGGACAGTTGACACCCGTGCAGCGAAAGGGTGCCGAAGCGCTACTTGAGCATGATATCGGCGTCTTCGTTGCTCCACCAGGAGTCGGAAAGACGGTCGTTGGCGCGTATCTCCTCGCGAAACGCGGCTCTAGCGCGTTGATTCTCGTTCACCGTCGTCCATTACTTGACCAGTGGGTCGCACAGTTGTCTGTTTTCCTTGGTATCGAATCCAAGGACATCGGTCGAATCGGAGGGGGAAAACACGAACCGAACGGACTACTCGACGTCGCGATGATTCAAAGCGTCGTCCGAAAAGGACAGGTGGACGACCTCGTTGGCGAGTACGGGCATATCATCGTGGACGAGTGCCACCACGTTCCCGCAGTTTCCTTCGAGCGTGTACTCGGCGAAGCCAAAGCGCGTTACATCACCGGACTCACTGCCACTCCGCAACGGAGAGACGGGCACCACCCGATCTCCAACATGCAGCTCGGTGCGATCAGGTTCTCCGTTGATCCTAGGAGTCAGGCGGCCCGTCGTCCTTTCGAGCATCGCCTGATCATTCGCGAAACCGCCTTCAGCACGTCGTCCGTTGCCACAGGCGCTCCTATACAGGACTTGTACCGCGCTCTTGCGAGCGATGATTGTCGGAATGACCTCATCATCGATGACGTGATCTCAGCTCTAGAAGAGGGTCGATCGCCGTTACTCTTGACCGAGCGAAAAGACCACCTGGAGTTCTTCGCAGATAAGCTCCGCGCTTTCACGCGCCACTTGATCGTTCTCCAAGGAGGCATGACCTCGAAAAAGCGCAAGGAAGTGGAGGCGCAGCTCGAGAACATCCCTGACCATGAGGAACGCCTTCTCCTCGCTACAGGACGCTACATCGGCGAGGGCTTCGACGACGCGAGGCTTGACACTCTTTTTCTCGCGATGCCCGTATCGTGGAAGGGCACGCTGATTCAATACACAGGGCGGCTTCACCGGTTGCATCCTGACAAGAGGGAAGTGCGAATCTTTGACTATGTCGATCGAGGTGTTCCGATGTTGGAGCGAATGTTCGAAAAGAGACTGCGGGGATATCGAGCAATCGGGTACACGCTTGTGGACCGTGTAGAGCCCGAATACAGGGCGTAGATCCAAGAGCGGGGAACACCGAAGTTGCGTTCAACGCGGCTTTCTGACGTCAGGCTGCACCGGCAACCCGCGCAAAGGATTTGACCCGGAGGCCCTAGGGCGATTGGCCCCCACGTCCGCATCGACTGATTCGGCGGCCTGGTGTCAGACGGAGAGCCTTCTGGGTCTTCTTATCGCCTGCTCAAGCCATTTAGTGGATGACGGCGATGGTGGCGGATGATAGGTATCCGCACTGTCTGGGCGCCGAGGATCCGGAAGAATGGAGTACGGAAAGCGGTGAACTAAACAACGCCGGATGTCACGTTGGATGATGGCAAATTGATGTGGGTTCTCAAGGATTCTATCGACAGCAGCATAAGCTTCGGCTCGGAATTCGTCGCCCAGGCCCTGCCGCCATTCGTTGTAGTGGGCTATAGCGCTGTTCAGATCGGAGATAGTGAGCGGGTGATACGCGACTCTCAATCAGCGGCGTCGCCGGTATGTCGTCGGAACTCGGCTTCACTGAGCGGCTTCGCGGCACCAGTCTCAATCTCGCTGTCTCGCTGTAACGCCACGGTGATTCCTTCGGGTTCGGTGAGAACGTCGGCGACGGCAGAATCCTTTTCCAGGCTTTCCCAAGCCGCCACGGCCAAACGTTCTCGCTCCGCAGGCGCGAGACGCAGAATCTCTTCCTCGAGTTCGGCCACCGTTCTCATGTCTGAGAAGTGTACCATGTTGCTTCTGCCGGAGCGTTGGGCAAGTAGACGGGTTCCTGCTGCCGAGGGAGGCGGTCGGCAGGAATCGTCGGATGAACATGAGGGAGCGGGACTCAATCGGGAAATCTTCTAATCGATCGCGAAGTGATCCCGAGCGCCGCGAAGTCACCACCAGCAAGCGATCAAGATCTCGCCGAATCGCGCTCCCTCAAGCGAGAGACCCAGGCCCGCACGCCTGTCCTGCAAGCAGGTGATCTCCCAAGATTCAGCGATATATGAAAGTGTACCCAACTGCTTGAAACAGCGGGCTTTTCAGGTGCAGAGTAAGAGAGCAGTCGTTTTGCCAGTAGAGCGGTAGTGTAGTCAATTTTGTAGCTGTGGAAATCCCCAGATTTCAACAAGCCAGCCCTGAAGAATCGCCGTAAACCATTGAAAAGATTGGTCGGGGCAGAGGGATTTGAACCCCCGACTTCCTGCTCCCAGAGCAGGAACACAGATCTCGCTTAAATGATTGATTTCCGGAACGGGGTCAGGTCGTCCGGCTAATCAGTGCCCGGCTGGCCACGACACGGGAGCGAAGACAATATGAAACCGGAAGCTGATCAGGAGCAAAAGGACGAGCTACGTCCCGAATACGATTTTCCGAAGGGGGTCAGGGGAAGACATCACGAAGCCTACCGGAAAGGAACCAACGTAGTTTTCCTGGAGCCCGATGTAGCTCGCGTTTTCAGGGATTCAGAGTCGGTAAATCGGACGCTCCGCTCCCTACTGGATCTTGCCAAAAAAGTCGCTGGGGAGTAACCCTGAAGAATCGCCGTAACTTATTGAAAAATTGGGGTATCCGGTTCACTCAGGTTATCATTTCTGCTAGCCTTCCGCGTACCACGAAAGCACTGGTACGGGAGGCGATCTGTGGAAGCGGAGGATTATCCGGCAATCTACTTATGCACTTTACTCTAGTCACGTGTTCAGGTCGCCGCCGTAGGCGCGCTCCGAGGCAAACCGCTCCGTGAATTCCACCAAATGCTTTAGAGAGTCGTCGCCCAACTGCTTCAGTCCGCGCCAACAACGGGAGTCCAGGGATAGCTCGGTTCAGCACTAGAGTGAAGTGCATAAGTAGAATCCGGCAAATTTGATTGAGTTTGGGCGGCGTTTTCAGACTGACGAGGATTGTCGTGTCTATCTGGAGAGCCTTCGGTGGCCGAACGGTTTTCGATGTCCGAAATGTGAAATGGACCGAGGATGGTCGACGGGACGAGAGGGTTTGTGGGAATGTGCGGCCTGCCATCGTCAGACAACCGTCACGGCGGGGACCCTTTT
>JAKZYH010000680.1:0-9180 GCA_047514575.1 Acidobacteriota bacterium
GCTCCAGCCCTATCTGGTCGCACTTTTCCAGTGTTGCGGGAACCCGAATGCCGAATCCCAGCGGCCGGCCCCGATCAGTGCCAATGCGATCGAGCATCGTCCGGGCCTTCCTCAGATACTCGGTCAGGATGGATCGCCCCCTCTGGATATCCGGAAAGTAGTGACCGGGCTCGCGCAAGAAGTCCCACTCGAAGCCCTCGACATCGTAGCGGGTGCACACCTCCTCGACCAGCCTCAGACGGTGCTCGCGGACCTGAGGCAAAGCGAAGTTGAGGCCGACACATTTCTCGCCATAGACACTTCCGGGTCCGTGCACACCCGAACCGCAGCCGTTACCCAGCTCGTACTCTGGGTGGGCGACCCGGAAACGGCTCGCCCACTGGAAGCGGGGACCGTGTAGATCGTTGAAGCGTAGGCCGGCCCAATACTGAAGTCCGGCCTCGTGAGCCTGCTCCAATGCCAACTGCCAGGGATCGATACCCTGATCCAGGAGGCCGCGGATACAAGTCTGCTGACGCCACTCACTGACATAGTGGAAGCTTTCGTTGTCGGTGCCCTCAGCATCAGGCACCTTGGTGGGAAAGAGGGGAACGGCATCCCCGAACCCGAACATGTGACAGACCACCGCACCAATCTGGGTTCCCAAAAACCGGCCTACGGCTTCATAGACGAAATCCTCCGCGCTCAGGGGCGGCGTCGAATAGAGAAGGAAACTGCCGTCGTTGTTGTAGAACAGGGGAGGCAGTGAGAGCGGGTCCTCCTTCTTGCCAGGGGATTGGTGCGCCGCAACGCTGGTCCCGGCTAGAGTCAGCGCTCCAACACTGCGCTGAAATTCCCTCCGATTGAGTTTCTTAGCCATGACGTTCTCCTTGTAGAGTCGGTAGCCTGGGACATTCCAGAAGAACCCATTCTTAGGGCCTGCGCAAGAATAACTTGGCATTTTGGCATCTCATCTTCACACCATCTTCGGCCGCTCCTCAATCGCGAAATCCTCAACGTAGACCTGGCTACGCCTGCGGTTTCGCTCAATCGTTCGCGGCCAAATCTGGCACAAATCTGAGCGCCAATTCTACCAAGTTATTTTTGCGCAGACCCTTAAAGTCGGCTCGGGACCTGAAAGCAGTGGTCGACTGGAAAATCCGGGTACTCCACTCCCGGTCCGAGCGGTCACACGAGAGCATCGGCCGTCCCAGAGCTCTCCTCCCGCGATCGGCCCGGGACGGACGCTGCGATGCTTCGATCCTCGCCCACTGCCTCGATGATCTGGCTTGCCATCTCATAGCGGCCCAGGGGTGGCATGATGTAGGCTCCCGAGACGCGGTCTCGTACACCCATCAGGGACTCGATAGCGATCTCGACTCCAGCCTTTCGGGCGGCTTCGCCTTTTCCTGCCTTGCGCATGCGCTCACGGATCTCCTCGGGGATCGACATCCCAGGGATATTGTTGTGAATGAACTCCGCATTCCGGTAGCTGGCCAGGGGAAGGATCCCCACTAGCACCGGCGCATCGAGGTCGGTGGAGGCGTCGAGGAAGCGGTTCAGATGGGTAGGATTGTAGATCGGCTGGGTCATGATGAGGTTGGCGCCCGCGTCCACCTTTCGGCGCACCCTGACCATTTCTCGTTCGAAGTCGCCCGCCGCGGGCTCTACTCCGGTTGCCAGCACGAATGCGGTCCGCTCCCCCAGAGGTTTGCCCGCCGGGTCCACACCGTGGTTGAAGCCGTCGATCATCGTTAACAAGCCGATTGAATCGAGGTCGTATACGGCACTTGCCTCGGGATAGTCACCGACCTTGGGCGGGTCGCCGGTGATCACCACGAGGTTCCGGATACCCAACACGTGGTAACCCAGGACCGAAGCCTGTAGACCCAGGAGGTTTCGGTCTCGGCAGCACACGTGAAGCAGCGTCTCTATGCCGAGTTGGCTTTGCATCGTGTGAGCCAGGACTAGATTAGTCATCCGTGCCGTGGCACGGGGCCCATCAGAGATGTTGATAATGTCTGCGCCAGCCGAGGTGAGACTTCGGGCCACGTCGACCTGGTGTTCGGTGGAAAGTCCCGGACCGGGATTGACCTCCACACTTATGAGGAAGCGTTTTCCCAGATTGGATCCGAAGTGCGAGCGCTCGGGGATAGGAATCGGTGCTACTCGAGCAGACTGCTCCTGCACTTCTTCGGTCCGGATCGTGGAGCGGGGTGAGACCATCCTGGCGGCCGCTCCAACCCGAGTAATGTGGCTGGGACCGGTGCCGCAGCAGCCACCCACCAGGTGAACCCCCGCCTTGTACATACGTCTTGCGAAGACGCCGAAGTTCTCTGGTGTGGCCAGATAGAAAAGGCGATCTTCCACTGTGTGGGGATGGCCCGCATTGGGGAAGGCACAAACCAGGATGTCGGCGCTGACCATCTGGCTCACGGCATCGAAAATGACATCCGGTCCGTTACAGTTGGCTCCGACCACGTCGGCCCCCCAGAGTGCCAGTTCGCCTGCCAGAGTTCCTGGTTCGGTACCATCCCGAAGTTTGGCGTCGTCCTCGACGCCGAATTGGGCCACGATGGGCACCTCCACCTCGGATCGCGCACTCTCTACGGCCAGGCGAAGCTCGGTAGCCTCTCTGAAGCTCTCGACCAAGATGATGTCGGCTCCGTTTTCAACCAGTAGTCGAGCCTGCTCCGCATAGGCATTCCGTACCTGGCGCTCCTTGCGGCGAACCTCTCCTGGACCGAGGCCCGTCGGCCCCAGAGAACCTCCGAGGTAGGCTGCTCGCTCCGCGGCGCGTCTCAGGATATCCATGGCGGCAACGTTGATTTCTTCCGTCTTCTCCGCCAATCCATGCTGTTCCAGCCGAATTCGGTTGGCGCCATAGGTATTTGATTCGAGCAGGTGGGCACCCGCTTGGAGATAGTCCCGGTGAATGCTGTAAACCAACTCGGGCTGCAGTAGGTTCACCTGGTCGAAGCTGCGATTGATATAGACTCCCCGCTCGTAGAGCAGGCTGCCCATGGCACCATCACCAACCAGGCCACCTTCGGACAGAGCCTCCAGGAATGGTTTCTTCACGTTGTTTCCGCTCTACTTCATCCGATTGGGATGGGTTGATTCATCGCCCTCGCGTAACGAGGGGTGAAGCTCCATTTCTTCGTAGACTTCCTCGCCCGGCGCGATGCCGGCGCTCTCGGTGCCGACCTCGTATTGATAGGCCAGGATGAACGAGATCAGGTCGGCCATTTCCTGGTGGCTGATGTTTTCCTCCAGTCCTTCCGGCATCAGAGAATTTCCGGTTGCCCGAATCTCCTTGATGTCTTTCCTTTGCAGTGTGTTCGAGAGGTCTTGACCCTCCACCAGGGTGATACTGGTTGAAGTCTCTTCCGATAGAATGCCGGTATAGAGCCCCCCGCGCTGGTCGGTCACAACGTAGGATAGGTACTGCGGTTCGACGAAGCGGTTGGGATCTAGAATGTTGGTGAGTAGAGATTCCGGATCCTTTTCAGATCCTCGGATCAGGTTGGGTCCGATCGGATGCTCGCGAGAAGAGAGACGGTGACACTTGATGCATTCGCGATCGTAGACTTCCTCGCCGCGTTCCTTGTGGCCCTTCAGGGTCAACGCCGCTCGATATTCATCCAATGTTGCCTGGCGTGGGCCCGGAGTCTGCGAGCCAAAGAGTCGAACCGCTTGTCCACGAATCTCTTCACCATCGTGGGTCATCATCAGCTGGCGGCGTTTGAGATCAATCTGGCTCGCTCCGACCTGGCCGTCCTCGACGGCCTTCAATAGGGCCTCGGTCCAGGGCCGACGCGACATCAGGCCTTCCAGGACCTTGCTTCTGGCCTGAGGAGAATGGCTAGCCCAGGGTCCCAGCAAGAGCGAGGCGATTCTAGGATCGTCGAATCCCGTCAAGGCATCAATCGCCGCAATTTGTACCGCCTGAGGCTGCTTTGGTTCGATCAGAGGGGCCAGCGTCTTCTCTCCCCGCTTCAAGGTGCCGTGGCTGAGAAAACGGATGGCCTCCAGCCGCTGGTCTTCGGGTGATCCACCATCGCTGGCCACCCTCCGCGACCGGTCCATCAGATTCTCAATCATCCGGGCTGCCTCGGGAGGAAGGGCCTTGAGATCGGCGAGCGACTTTCCCGCAAGTAGGAGCCCCTGGGCCAGGCCGGCGACGATGTCATGCTGGGTCTCCGGGTTGTTCCCCAGACCGGCCTGGCGGGCAGTCACCTGCATCACTCTCTTGATTTCCGAAGGGTCGTCCCGGGCGCCTAGCGCCTGGGCCAACATCGAGAGCCAGGCTCCCGAGGCTGGGTCGTCAAGGAACCCCGCTTGTTTTGCCAGCGTCTCAAAGAGGCGGTCTCCGAACTCGGCACTGGAGCTCAAGACTGCGTTCCGGATCCAGAAATCTCCCGTGTCTTTCTGGGCGATGCGAGCCAGTCCGGGTAGGGCCCCGCGACCCTTGGTTTCTCCTAGTGCCAGCGCTACCCGGAATCGGACTCCCGGATCGTCGTCTCCTGTCAGCGCCAGAATCTTCTGGAACAATTGGGGACTGCGACCTATCCTCGACTCGGCCAGACGCACCGCATGGCTCCGAACTCCGGACGACGAATCGTCCAGGCCACGAGTCAGATCCAAGTCTTGCAGCTCTCCCATTCCTTTCAGGGACCAGAGGGCGTGCATGCGGGCCAGAGGATTCCTACTTTCCTTTAAAAGGCGCCGCAGCATCGGCACCGCCGCAGGGTCTTGACGCTCGTAGATCAATCGGTGGGCAGTGTCGCGCCACCATCCACCAGGATGTTCTAGAGTCGAGACCAGTTTTTCCGTGTCGGCCTCACCTAGACGGGGTGGAGGGGGGGACTTGAAGTTCGGAGGTGCCAGTCGGTAGATGCGTCCACGGTCTCGTCCGCTAGTGAAGTCCAGGTGTTTCATCACCCGACCTGGCACGTGGGTGGCTTCGATGACCTCCCGGGACATGTCGAGTACGTAGAAGGTTCCATCGGGGGCGTTCAAGGAGTTGACTGGTCGGAACCAGTTGTCGGTAGAGCGTACGAACTCGGTGTCCTCCCCCTCGCCTCGCCGAGAGGTGAAGGTCACACCGTCGCGTACCAGGACGCGTCGATGGATCAGATTGGCCGTATTGGCACCAATGATGAAGCTACCCCGGTATTTCTTCGGATAGGCGTGGCCACGGTAGACCCGCATTCCAGATCCGGCGGTCAGGTAGTGGTGACCCACCCCGGCGCTCCTGCCGCTGGAACCGGCGAAGATGCGTCGAGCTTCGCGGATAGTGCGCCAGCGTTCGACCGGGCTGACCTTGTACACTCGAGTCTGGCCTTTGACCAGCGGATTCACCTGTCTGTGGCCGGAAGCCAGCCATCTGTGCAGGTCGACGAAGAGATCGGGATTGCGCTCCAGGTACCGGGCAGGCAGCACCACATGGCGTCCGGGCATTCCCTGATTACAGACAAAACGGTTGTACCAGTCGTCGAAGCAATGTCCAAACTGAAAGGTCTGTGTCGTCGTTTCGAATTCACCGCTCATGGGATCGAAGCGAAAATCCCTACTCAAGAGGGAGACCGGCTCGGCATCCGGCATGTCCGCGCGTCGGACGCTGCCGCCATTGCCTGAGGCGATCCCGTAGATCTTGTGGTCTACACCCCAGATGATGTTGTTCATCATCTGCTGTTCGTTCTGGTGTCCGAACCCGGTGAACATCTTCTTGCGGACGTCGGCCTTGTGGTCGCCGTCGGTGTGCTTCAGGTACCAGATGTCCGGGGGAGCCGTGACGAAGACCCCTCCTTTCCAGACGGTGACTCCGGTGGGCCAGAGCAGCTCTTCGGCGAAATCATGACTCTGGTCGAAGCGTCCGTCCCCATCCGTGTCCTCCAACAAGCGGACGACTCCGATCGGCTTTTCTCCCGGGCCGGGCTGATACGGATAGTCACGCATCTCTGCGACATAGAGGCGGCCGTTTTCGTCAAAAGCTGCGGCCACCGGATCGTAAACCAGAGGTTCGTGGGCGACCAGCTCCATCGTGAAGCCATCCTCCGCCTCAAATGACTTCAGGGCTTCCTCCGGTTCCTTGGGAGGGACCGGTTTGAGATACTCGGCCAGAGCTTTCCCGTCCCTCGAAATGTCCACGATTTCCCGGAAGCGGTCCTTTGAGTCTTCTTCCGGCTCCAGGCCACAAGACAGGCTCGGGAGGAGAACAAGTAGAGGAAGGACACGTTTGCTCAGATCTACGAAAGAGTTCAGTTGCATAGTCCGTTGTCCCCCAGCCGCATTGCGACATAACAGGTAGAAAGAGCAATCCTGATAGAGCCGTCGGTCGCGGCTTAAACGGATTGCTCGAAAGCGTCTCACTCTAACTCTTCACCCCGCTGACCACAACGTCTTCGGTCTTCGGGGCGACGGACGATCCACTCGGTTACAATAATTGGTCTTCATGAGATCAGTCAGCGAAAACCGAGGAGGAGGAACCATGACACTCGACAACGAAACCCGAGACCGCATTCTGACGACGATAGACGGCATGCGAGAGGATATCGTGCGTTTTTGCTCGGATCTGGTAAAGATTCCCAGTGTCACGCCAACCTACATGGGTGTCGATGTCGAGGAAGTCCTGGGCGGCGAGACTCGGGTCAGCGAGTTCGTGGCACCGGTTCTAGAGCACTTGGGCTTCCAGAACGATCTCTGGGAAGAGGCCCCGAGGCGAGCCAACCTGGTGGGAAAGCTGGAAGGAACCGGAGGCGGAAAATCGCTGATCTTGAGCGGACACGTCGACGTGGTTCCCACCCCCAATCCGGAGAAATGGACGGATCCTCCGTTCAGCGGCGCGGTCAAGGACGGTCGCATCTGGGGGCGCGGATCCTCCGACATGAAGGGTGGGGTCGCCGCCATGGTCAAGGCGGTAGAGGCCATTCAGAAGTGCGGTGTGAAGTTGAAAGGCGATCTTCTGGTGGAGTGTACCGTCGGTGAGGAGACTGGCGACGGAGCCACGGTGGGAGCCGCGGCGACCGTCGACCGAGGTTATCAGGCCGATGCAGCCATCATTCCGGAGCCAACCGATTCCATCTGGTGCTGCTCCGGAGGACTCCTCTGGCTTTCTCTAGGGGTGACCGGAAAGACGGGCCACGGCTTCGTCCGCTATGAAATGATCCGTGCCGGAGGCCAAGGAACGGCAGTGGGTGTCAATGCCATCGAGAAGGCGTTCAAGGTGTGTGCCGGTCTACGCGATCTGGAAGAGGAGTGGGGCTTCAACAAGAATCATCGCCTTCTACCAGCCGGCCATTCCACGCTCGGTCCCAATGTAATCCGGGGAGGCCCGGGGGCGATCGAGACGCCCTTCATCATCCCGGATACCTGCACCGTCGAGTACTGCATCTGGTATCCGCCTCATCTTGACGTAGAAGCGATCAAGAAAGAGGTAGAGGAGCGCGTCCAGTGGGTCGCCGCGGGGGATGAGTGGCTCAAGGACAACCCCCCAGAACTGGACTGGAAGTTCCACTGGACCCGCTACGCCATCCCTGAGGACCATCCCATCATCTCAACCGTCTCCAAGGCACACCAAGCCGTGACGGGAGCACCCTCGGAGGCGATAGCTTGCCCAGCCGTGGTGGATGCCGCCTTCATGACCCACAAACAGGTGCCCTCGATCTGCTACGGCACCGGCGGGTTGGGACTATTCAGTATCCACGGCGTAGACGAGTTTGTCGTGATCGACGACCTCATCAGGGCGACGAAAGTCCTGGCGTTAGCAGTCCTGGATTGGTGCGAAGTTGATTGGCGAGAAGAGAAACTCGGGCCCACTCCTGGACAACTTGATTGAACCTGGAATCACTTGGTCTTGGTGAAAAGAACCACATCTCTTTCGGGAACAGTCAAGGTTGCTCGCCAGTGATCCGCAAGCCATCCAAAGGTCTCGGTCGAAAAGAAGCAGACATGGGTTGGATCTCTTTTGTAGTGCCAACCTGAAAAGGCGTCCTGGTCGATCACGCGTTTGGTCATGATACCAAGGGATCCATTCGGTTTCAGACAAGACCAAAGCCGGTCCAATTCCTGTCGTGGATGATGCAAGTGCTCTACCACTTCGGATGCGGCGATGAAGTCGTATTGTCGTTGTAGCAGCTTGATTTCGGGGGCGTAGAGTGGGTCGTAGACCTCCATGGAATGTCCAGCCTCTTTGAACATCGCAGAGAGCGCCGGTCCCGGTCCCGAGCCGAAATCGAGGCCGAAACTGTTAGGGGCCAAGCGCCGAGACAAGGGGACGAAAAGACGACCCAGAAAACGACGATAGCGCAGATCATCTGCAGAGTTGTCGTGGTGGTCGTACACGGACTTCTCCTCTTCAGGGGACAAGAACTGGTGGGGTAGCACAAAGACCAGCTGGCATACCGGGCAACGGTAATAATCGCGGCTGTCATGGTAGAAAGGCCTCCCCTCTGCTGCTTGACACAGGGGACAGAGATGATCAAGGGGGTCGCTTTTCACTTTCTCGAAGTGTCTCACCGCGTTCACCGAAAGGTCTGCAGGGGACATCGTTAGAGGCTATAGCAGTTTCAATCCAGACTGCAACCAAGTCGACCTTCGGGGCTTGAAGGCGCACGATTCGTGTTTCTGATTGCTGACCAATCAGGTACAGTCGCCTGATGGAAACCCTGACACCTGACGATCCTCCGAAATTCGAGAAAATAGAGGGCTGGGCCAAGCCGCCCGCTGAGCTGGGCTTTCGGATGGTGTCGAATATTTCCGCTGACTCTCAGGGGCGTATCTACGTGGTTCACCGAGGTCCCAAGCCTCTGAGGCGTTTCGAGCTTGACGGGAACTACCTGGGATCGGTCGCAGACTCACATCTAACCCAGTCGGTGAGGACTTTTGGCTGCACGGGTTGCATGTGGATTCCTCGGATCACATCTGGGTCACCGACATCGGACGCCATCTGGTTTTCAAGTTCGATCTTGAGGGAGAGCTTCTCCTCACCTTGGGTACTCCGGATGAGGCGGGCGAAGACCCTGAGCACTTCTACCAGCCGACCCAGGTGGCTGTGGGGCCGTCTGGACACATCTATGTTTCCGATGGCTACGGGAACAACAGGGTCGTCAAGTTTTCAGCTGCGGGAGAATTCGTGAAGGCCTGGGGCCGAAGTGGATCAGAGCCGGGAGAATTCAATCTTCCCCATTGCATCGCGAT
>JAKZYH010000681.1:0-8988 GCA_047514575.1 Acidobacteriota bacterium
CAACCCTTTCCGAGCCTGGGGTACACCCTGGGCTTAGATTCATGATGGCCTGACTAAGGCCTTTTATGGGGGGAGTCTCACCCCCTAACGGAGAACCATTTCCAGGTTCCCGTCTATTACGCTTCGCGCCAGACCGCTAAAACGGCCTCTTTAAGGCGCCGCCGCGCCCCTCCGGGCTGGGGAGATCCTCATCCCGTCCAGGGGCTTAGACCGCTCTACTACCGGATACAGAGGTAGGTTCCTCATCCACTTCGAAGGTGGTAAGATCGCGAAGGCCGAGGAGGGCAGGATTTTCGAGCGCTTAGGAGATCTAGTCGTATATCGATTGAGTTGGCCGCCGAAACAAGGAAGGAACTTCAATGCTCCGTAAAAAGACACGTTGCCTAGTGCTGATGCTGCTGATCGTTCGATTTTCGACGGCTTTTCCACAGGACAACCAAGATGGTGTCGCCTTTTACTTGGACGAGTTCGAGTCGTTTGCCACTGTGGGCCAGGTTTTCGCGGGACCATTCTTGGATTCGCACGGGGTTACCAGCCTGCAGGTCACCAATCGAGACACTGATGAATGCGAAGTAGGAATTCTCTTCCACCAGGGAGTCTCTATCCCGTCACAATTCCCCGTACTTATACGTATCAACGGCGAAGCGGGAGTGTTCATCTCGGAGACAATTCCCCCTGGTGGGGTGAAGCGCTTTGACGTGACTGCGGACGAGTTTGTACAGGGCGCGGTCGCCTTGGGATTTCGGACGTTGGCTCCTGAGTGCGATGCGAAATCATTCAGTGTGACAGCCACATCCTCGACGTTCACCAACCCGGCGAGCCCCATCGCTGAGACGGCGCGAGTTCAAGGTGTTGCCGAGCCACGAAAAGATTTGTCCGAAGCGTTTTCCATCACCGTCAATGATGCTGACACCTGGTTGTGCTCGGGTTTCTGCTGGGCGATATCGACAACAGAAGGTGTGGATACTGCGTCGGTCCGGCAAAGGCTCGCAATGGCGGTCTCCAGTGTGGTCCCGGGCCAGGCTGCTCCCGAAGGCACTCAGCTGAGATTCTTTTCCTTTGACGCCGAAGGAACTCGAATCGCCACCGGAGCCTCCGATGTGGACGGATCCCACACGGCCTTTTTCCCCGGACAACGCGTGCTGGACTTCGGAGGTGAAGCCACTCTCATCATCTGTCTGAAGAGCTCGGATCCAGACTACAAAATGGATTTAACCGTCATCAGAGTCAATCAGATCCGGGATGGAACGGTACAGTACGACCGGGTAATCTTCGCGGACGGATTTGAGTCGGGTGATGTTTCTGCTTGGGGCATAGTTGAAAGTGAAGATCCAACGATCAATTGAACTCTCTACCCCTCTGACCGGCCCAGTCAGCCGTCAGGCCATTGCAGAGAGCCGCTTCCTCAGCCACTTGGACGCCCTACCTGGGAACTGACACCTCCTTTCGAGCGCCCGAAATGGAACGTCGGCTCCTGGCCGTTTGCGGTAGTTCATTCGACGTTTCCGCGGACGATCTGAACGTCCGCTCCTGCTTACTGTCTTGCCGCTCACCGCCTAGGCAAAACGCTCGGAATCTTATCAATGATAGAGGCCGCAGCAACCGACGCGACTCTCTTCCTCAGGGCCACCACATTCCCTTTTCCGCGAGGATGAACGCGGCTCGTGAAGAGGATGACGAAGGTCTTGGTGAAGGGATCGATCCAGAGCGAAGTACCCGTAAAGCCGGTGTGTCCGAAGGAGCCTCTGGGGAAAAGATCGCCCCTCGGGGTACTAAAGGGACTACCGATGTCGAATCCGATCCCTCGCAGGCTCTCCTCCGAGGGAGGAGACTGCGGAGTGGTCATCTGCACTATGGAGAGAGGAGAAAGCACCCGATTTCCCCGGTAGCTTCCGCCATCCAGAATCATCTGAGCAAACCGGGCGGTATCGTCAGCCGTAGAAAACACTCCGGCATGTCCGGCACAGCCTCCCATACGGGAAGCCCCTGGATCGTGGACGGTTCCCTGAAGCATGTTCCCCTGGCGCAGCTCAGTCGGAGCTATTCGCTCCATCAATTCAGGCGCCGGGCTGAAGTGCGTATCCGACATGCCCAGGGGATCAAAGATTCTTTCCTTAGCAAACTGGTCCAACGGCTGCTCGGAGATCCTCTGAACCAGTTCGCCTAGAACCATGTAGTTGATATCGCTGTAGATGAATTTCTTCCCCGGAGAGGTTATCAGCTGCTCGCGCAAGGCCAATCGAATCGCCTCCTCGTAACCCGACCACTGCTGCCTCCCCTTCAAGGTAGGCCGGAGACCGGAGTAGTGGGTCAGGAGTTGCAGGATGGTGACCCGATGTTTTCCGTACTGGGAGAAGCGAGGAAGATACTTTGAGACAGGATCCGTCAGAGAGATCTTGCCCTCCTCCACCAGGATCATGATGCTGGGGGCCGTCACCAGGACCTTGGTCAAGGAAGCTACGTCGAAGATCGTGTCGATCAACATCGGCTTCTTGTTGGGCAGCAGAGCACGATGCCCGAAGGCCTTACGGTAAACAACCCTACCTTCGCGGGCCACCAGCAACACCGCACCGGGAGTCTCCCCTTTGGTGATGGCGTTCCCGAGGACTTCGTCGAGACGCTTCAGTCGCTCCCCCGACATTCCCACTTTCTGGGGCGGAATTGGCTCCAGGGCCTGAGCCGTTGCCAGGGAACAGCTGAGCAAAGTCAGAGATAGCATGCAGGCCAGCCTCGCTCCAGGATAGGCGAAGAGCCGCGGGGCCACCTTCTCTGAGAGTAGATTCAGTCGTTCTCGGAGTAGCATATAATTTCAGCGTCATTATACAGAATACAGAAAGCTCCAATCCGAGAGGTCTGCGTGGAATCACATCTCCCGAGCAGCAAGTTGAAAGGGCAAGGATTCGTGCTGGCGGGAGGACGCAGCTCCCGAATGGGGAGCGATAAAGCACTGTTGTCCTATGAAGGTATGGACTTCGTGTCTCGCGCCGTGTCCACCTTACAGCAGCTGGCTCTACCCGTGCGAGTCGTGACCGACGTGCCGGAGAGATTCACTCACCTATCGGTTCCCATTCTTGTGGATCGGATTCCCGATGGGGGTCCGCTGGCAGGACTGGCGACCGCTCTGGCCGCCTCGGAGTCCCAGCACAATTACTTTCTTCCCTGTGACACCCCATTGGTCAACCCTGGACTCTACGAAGCCCTGGCAGGAGAATCCGAGCACTTCGACGTGGTGGTCCCCCGGGATGGTCTGGATCGCAAGCATCTTCTCTGCGCCTATTACTCTCGGGACTGTCTTGAATCCGTGGATTGGTTGCTATGCCAAGGGGTTCGACGGGTAGAGGCGATACTGGAAGTCCCAGAGCTGAGGGTACACCTTCTTTCCACTCCCGACTGGGGAATTCCCGACAGCTCCTTCCTCAACGTGAATACCCCGAAAGATCTCGAACACCTTCGCTCGATTCAGGCGTGAGCCTACCCGGGGTTCCCCTTCCGGACTTGCTGTTGCTCGCCTTGAGGACACAGATCCAGGATTTCGCTGAGGCTGTATAGAGCATAGACGGGAACTTCGAGGTCGGCGATCGCCTCGACGCCCCCCTCTTCCCGATCCACGCAAACGATGATTCGATCGACCTCCACATCTGCTTCGCGCAGCCGTTCAACCGCTGCCTTCAAGCTTCTGCCCGAAGCAATAACGTCATCGATCAGGTTGGTCTGGCAGGAAGAGTCAGGTTCTCCCAGAAACTGAGAGACGATTTCTCGGGGATAGACCCTGGGATGCTTTCGCAGGACCGACAGCGTGATGGGATGATCCTGATTTTGGTTGAAGCTCTCCAAGGAAGTCGCTGTGGCCAACGGGATACCCGTATCGGGTACACCGATAACCTGTTGAGGCTGCCCCGGATTGGACCAGCGGCCGATCACATGAGCAAAACTGGAAGCCAAGGACTGGAACATCCGAGGATGCTGAAACAAGCGAGAGCGCAGATCGATGAAGATAGAGGTCCGAAGCCCGTATTGGAGCCGTACCTTCTCGCCCAGGAGAACGGCTTCTCCCTCCACTAGAACCCTCAACAGGGACTCTTTCTGCGGAAAAGGGAGCAGCGCTGCTTTCAACCGAAAACTCTCCCGATAAATGCTCCAAGCGATTGCTGGCCGGAGTATAGGAAGAATGCCGCGTCATGTCAAAGTTCCCTTGCCCTTGATCAAGCGGGGCTGACCTGAAACTTCGAAAATCCCAAGGTACAAGATACAAACAAGCTCCAAATCACAAGCACCAAATTCCAAACGATCGTCCACCATCAACCCTCGGCGATCCGACAGAGCCGCGAACGACTTGAGCCGTTAGCAAAATGAGCCCAGGTTCCGCGGAGAGAGCTGGACAACTCTTCCCCACGGAGAGACGCACAATCTCCCCGATCCTACGACACTCAAGTTTCGACCTGAATGATCCGCCGCCGGCTTGTGGAACGCTAAACGTTAACGCTATATTCTTCGGGCATCAGAGATTCTCAGAGCGATTCGCAGCGGGCAGGAATGACGTTGAGAAACGAGAGCGACGAAGTTACGCCCGAACTGCCCAACTCCACGAGTGCGGCCAGCGACCGTCGGAACGGGCTGATTTTCGGTGTTTCGAATCTGCTGGTCTATTTTGCCGCTCCAGTTGTCTACATAGGAGTGGTTCAAGCAGCGCTCTGTGACAGACTGGGGGCCAGCGCAACCGTCGCCAATCTACCCGCGTCCGCCTATATGCTGGGCGCAATCATGCCCTTCGTCCTCTCTTGGATCGTGCCTCATCGGCTGGTCCGAGCGACCGTTGTAGTCGCCAATCTGGTGACCGCTATACTGCTAGCCGCAGTCGGATTGGCCCTCATCTATCCCTTCAGTGATTCGGTACGCCTCCTGGCCCTGATTGGCCAAGGGCTGATCCAGGGCTTCTCAGCCTCGACTTCCCAGGTGTTCAAGTACCAGTGCCTGAGAAGGGGAACCACAGTCGAGGGTCGCGCCCGAGTGATGAAGTGGACTTTCACTTTCGGTCCTATCGCGGCGGTCCTGGGTTCCCTCTGGGCTCAATTCGTGCTCACCGGAGGAATTCCCTCGCTTCCCTATCCTTACGACTTCGCCTGTCTCTATCTGATCGGAGCACCCTCGATGGCAACCGTCGCCCTGCTGAGCAGGCTTTATCAGTTGGAGCCTGTCGAACAAGAGCGAAGGGAGTCCTTCGCCAAGTACCTGGTGAGCTCGGTGAAGTCCTTCGTCCAATCGCGAACGCTCACCTCTCTATGGCTTGCCTATTTCTTCTGGCACCTGTCTCTGAACGCCATGCCGAATCTTTCGCTTTACAGCCGAGTGGTCCTGGGGGGCAATCCCAAGGATTTCTCTGGAATCATCATGTCCTTGCGCTTCGGGTTCAAATCGGTAGGAGGATATCTTCTGGGTAACATCGCCATGAGAAAAGGGATTCGCGCCCCTTTGGTCACCACGGCGTTGTTGCTGGCAGCAGCGATGGTGTGGGGCTGGAGTGTTCCCGGGTACGCTTATCTCATGGCCTTCGGACTGATGGGAGCAGGGGAGTTGGGAGGAGCTTACTTCCCCAACTACGCCGTGAGTATCTCATCCGCCTCCTCCAGTGTTAGGAACCTCTCCCTCCTCACCCTGGTCGGCCCCGTCAGCAGCTCAGGCCCTGTCTTGCACGGCGCTCTGACCGATTGGTTCGGCTTTCCAGCCAGCTTCATCTTCGCCCTCGCCGCTGCTGCCGTCTCCCTTTGGTTCTTGGCACGATTACCGGCCAAGCCTGCCGCGACAGACACTCAGTGGACTCGAGGTGAGAAATCCAGGGAGAACTAGACCCCATAGTCGGCCGAGCGTATCATCTGGAGAGAAAGTACCGGTAGCAAACGTATCTTGAAACCAAAGACTCAACAGTCGGCCAGATCTATCGAACTCAGGGAGGTTGTCATGCAGTCAAAAACGCTCGAAAGTCTAGTCTTGCTTGGTGTCTTTCTCTTGATTCTGTCCATGACCGGATGTGCTGGTGGTGAGGAACCAGCACCCCCAGAACCCGCCGCAGCGGCGCCAGCTGCGGCAAGCGAGGCGGCTTCAGCAGCCGATGCAGCCGCCGAAGCTGAAGGAGGAGCAGAAGAAGCTGAAGGAGGAGCAGAAGAAGGCGAAGGCCATGAAGGTGAAGGCCATGAAGGCGAAGGCCACGAAGGCGAGGGCGGAGAAGCCGAAGGCTAGACAGACGGATAGAATCGCGCTTAGAAGAGAACATTGGGGGCCGTAAGTGCCCCCCTTTGCTCTCAAAGGTGTCTGGAAGCGTCGGTTGGATAGGGATCACAATTCCGAAGGTTCAGGGCGGCGTGTCCCCCTGGGGTAGGTTGAGGGGTGGCCATTAAAGAGGCCGCTTTAGCGGTCTGGCTCGAAGCGCAATAGACCGGTCCTTCAGGGCCGGGTGGGCGGGCAAGCGGCTGCTGGAGCCTGCTTCAGCGGGCTTCTCGGGTAAAGGCTTCAGCCAGGCTCCGGGTCCACGATGGCTAAAGCCGCCGCTCGAGAAGGGCCGTAAACGGCCCTCAGGGGAGGTAGGAGAAGCTGCTGACCCCGGCGTAAACGCCGGGTCTATTACGCTTCGCGCCAGGCCGCTGAAGCGGCCTCCCAGAAAGGGCCACAATGCTGCCGGCCGTTTCGCGTCCGATCGGTGGAAACCAAGACTTTAAATATTTTTGGCTGGTTCTAGTGGACTGGCGGACACTCCAGGATCTGCAAGAATCTCGGGTCTTAGCCGCCGCCCTTGAAGCGTTTGAGATTCGGGTGCCGGGGGCTTGTTAGTATCCCGTTCCTCTGAGGCTTGGTGTTTGCCGCTTCGTCTCAATCGACAGCAATCCGAAAAGATCGAGCAGTCAAGATCTCGTGATCGGAGGACCGGGATTCCTTCAGCGCCCCTTCTGTCACCGGCAGGTAGTAGTGCGTTTCTGCCTTCATCGAGATGAACCCTTCTGCATACGAAGCACCGCCCGCAATCCCGAAGGCCCCATCGCTGGCTTCGATTCTCTTCCGAGCATAGGCTCCACCGTAACCCTGGCTCACAAGGCAATCCAGAGCGGCTAGCTTCCTCTCCACCACGTCCGTGATGTTAATGAAGACATCGTTGTAGTAACCCCCTTCTGAGTCCCATACCTGCATCGGTATGGCGGCGGCTCCGGTCCCAAAAAAGAATACCTGGGCGACCTTGTGCGGTGGATTGCGGTCCCCAGGATCTACTCCGGCCGCAAACTGGATTGCGTGCATGGCAATTTGTCCGCCAACCGCATGAGGATTGGTCAGACCATCGGCCTCCTTGGGAAAGTGAGTCAGCACCACATCCGGACGGAGTTCCCGAAGCAGTCGTGCCAGAAGCCGGACGTTTTCGGCCGTCACCAGCAGCACCCCATCATCCATCCCCATGAAATGCAGGTCTTCGACTCCAAGCAAGCCACAGGCGCGCCGGACCTCTTCGGCCTTCACATCCGTTCGCTCTGCTATCAGCCTGTTCAGCTCCGGGGCATCCGGCACCTGTTCTTGCTTCTGCATGGAATCGCTAATCACGGCATCGTGGATTCGGGCACCGTGGGTGAGCACCACGCAACCGACGTAGTCACCGCGGCTGGTGTGGTGTGCCATGGTTCCTCCGCTCTGATCGAAGATATCTGCCGGGTGCGCTCCAATTGATAGTAGGCGTAGAGACTCAGACATAATACGGTTCCCCTTTCGTTCCTGGAACGACACCAGGATTATCAACGTTATGATTTGTTTAACCTGAAACTTCGGAAATCCAAGATACAGGATACAAGATACAAACGAGCTCCAAATCGCAAGCACTAAGATCGACTATCCGCCCCAACTATTGGCGATCCGGCAGAGCGGCCTTGGCGATCATCTGGGAATCTGATTCAGAGTGTAGTAGGCGCGGTCGTGCAAGAGAGGCTTGCCTTCTTCCGTCGTGACTCCGGAAAGCTGTAGCTCGTGTACGTATCCTTCCCGCAGGCCGTCGATCAGGAGACGGACGTGTCTGCCTGATGCCGCAACCGTTGCCCTTCGAATTCTTGGCATCTGGGTATCAATCTCGGGGCTGCCGTAGTCGGCATGAAACAGATAGGTGTAGCTGATCATGCGGTAGGACTGGGGATCACTTCCGCGGCTCCGATCGACCGGCTTGGTGAATACCAGTTCAAACCCATCCGCCATCGCCCTCATTTCCTTGACTTCAAACGGCACCTTTCCGGTCCACACCAACCGCTGTAGGCCATAGGAACGATTCCCGATCGAGTTCCAGCCGCGATTCGTCTCGCCCACGAAGAGAGATCCGTCCTTGCCCCAGGCCAGGCGGACGACAGCCGACTGAAAACCTTTTCGGAATGGGAAACAAGCACCCTGGTACTCGCCCCTGACCTTTTCCAGATAGACCCTCGAGATCAGGGCCATGGTGAAATCGCCGACGAAAAGCTGATCCTCAAAGGGACCAAAGCTGCCGCCAGTTTGGTCGCACAGGATATCGGTCGTGCTCCGCGCCACCTTGTTGTAGGGAAACCACACGGCCGGCAGCTTCAGAATCGGCAGCTGCTTGCGCGCCTCCAGTATCGGGATGCCCGAAGGGATCTTGTCGGGACACTCGATGGGTGATCCTGGCAGGCTGCAGAACTTCAAGGAATCGATGTGGCCGAAGAAATCGCCTTCCTGCATATGGCTGAGGGTGCAGGTAGGGATCCAGTTGCCCTGCTGGTCGGTAAAGAATACCGCACCGTCGGCATTCAAACCCAGCCCGCTGGGAGAGCGCATTCCAGCACTGATGGGAGACATCTTTCCCTCAGGGGTGACCCGCAGCCCCCAACCCCTCCAGTCCTCATTGGGGACAGGCTTGTCCCCGATCGTGGAGTTCAGTGTAACCCAAAAATTCCCCTGCTTATCGACCTTGGGCCCGTACGCATACTCGTGGTAGTTCCCCGTAATACCCCAGCC
>JAKZYH010000682.1:0-13700 GCA_047514575.1 Acidobacteriota bacterium
AACTTTGCTTGATCTGATCGATGGACCTCTATCGAGGCACCAGAAGCTGAGTTCAAATGAAGGTAAGCTGACTGATATCATTTGTGACAATCTCAGGTTTGCGCTATTCATGGTTGGCATCGTCTACGCCCGGCTCGCCGGTGGCTTGGTCGGCGTGATCTATGTCTATTTGGTTGCCCTCTCTGTTTGCCTTCGGACAGTCAACCGAGTGGCCGAGTTGGAGTCCTGGGAGCAATTCAGATTGACGGGGGGGTTCCTCATTCTGCCAAACCTGGTGATCGGACTGTCGTACGCCACATTCTTGGTGTTCGTGTTCTCCCACCTAAACTATTTGAGCCTTGTCTCCTGGATATGCTCCGCCATCTTATTGATTGACTGTCTTCTTTCGTACCTCAAGCTGGTGAGGAGGGCGAAGAAGGAGTCACACTGTACTGAGTCTTGAGGACATTCGGTTTGGTCAGGGGCACGCCGGTAGGGTATAAGGTACGTGTTTGGTTGATTTGCGAGCATAGGAGCGACAGGGGTTTTTGATGCCGGAATACCAGAACTTGCGTTTCGAGGTTGATGAGGGAGTCGCTCTCCTGACGATCGATCGGGCGCGGGGAATGAATGTTCTGAACCTGGAGACCCTGAGTGAGCTGGGAGAAGTCTTTGCCCTTCTACAGGAGAATCGAGAAGTCAGGGTGGTCGTCATACAAGGTGCGGGAGACCGTGCCTTTTCGGCTGGGGCCGACATCAACGAACTGGATCGGCTCGATGCCGCTTCGGGGGCGAACTTCTCCTCCCGGGGACAGGCGGTGTTCAATCGAATCGAGAACGGCTGCAAGCCAGTCATCGCGTCGATTCGGGGATACTGTCTGGGCGGTGGCTGCGAACTGGCCCTGGCTTGCCACCTGAGAGTGGCATCCGAGGATGCTCGATTCGGGGTGCCCGAGGTCAAGCTTGGCCTGATCCCGGGTTATGGCGGGACCCAAAGACTGGCTCGCCTGGTGGGATCGGGAAGTGCACTGAAGATGTTATTGTGTGGGGACCAGATCGATGCCGCCGAGGCTCATCGAATCGGCCTGGTCAACCACGTGGTCGAGGCTGATGGGCTCGTTTCCTTTTGCCGGCGGCTGGCGGCCAGGATCGGTGCCAATGCACCCTTGGCCATGCGTTATGCCATTGAGGCAGTTAACAGAGGCTTGGAGATGCCTCTGCAGACAGGGCTCTCTCTGGAATCGGCTTTGTTCGGGACAGCTTGTGCCAGTGAGGACATGAAAGAGGGCGTTGAGGCTTTTCTGGAGAAGAGGGCTGCCCGATTCGAAGGCCAGTGATGGACGCCGGGGCTGCTGAAAGCAGTGTTGATGGAAGACTCGACGATCTGATCGAGGGGAGAGACAACGGTGGAAAGAATAACGGGTAGACTGGAAGCCGACTCATCAGAAATTGGAATTGTAGTCAGTCGTTTCAATCAGATGGTGACCGACCGTCTGCTCCAGGGAGCTCTGGATGGGCTGGCTCGATCCGGAGTGAAGGAAGACCGGATAACAGTCGTCCAGGTTCCTGGAAGTTTCGAGCTTTCTTTCGCCGCTCAGCTGCTGGCTCAAACCGGAAGATACTCGGGGATCGTATGTGTTGGTGCTCTGATCCGAGGTGAAACAGATCATTACGAGTACCTTGCCAGCCAGGTCACAGGGGCCATTGGGGAAGTCTGCCTGAAATTCAATATTCCCGTGAGCTATGGATTGATCACGGCAGAAAACGAGCAACAGGCGATCAACCGAGCCGGGTTGAAACACGGGAACAAGGGCACGGATGCTGCTTTGAGCTTGCTGGAAATGATGAGTCTGGCCAGACAGGTGAAGGAATAAATCCCAAGATACAAGAAACAGGATACAAACAAATTCCAAGTACCAAGCTCCAAACGGCTCCCAGCCTCGACTATTTACCAGACCCAATAGGAACGCGGAGGAACACGGGAAACTTCCGATCTTGAAACTCGTTTGTATCTTGTAGCTTTAGATTTTCTTTAACATGACTAGACGAAAGGCCCGAGAGCTGGCTTTGCAGATGTTGTTTCAGCAGGATCTGACTCAGGATTCTGCGGCGAAGGTAGGGGAGATGTTCTGGAAGTCCCACACGGCTCCGGATAAACACCGTCAGTTCGCGGACCTCCTTTTTCTCAAGTCCTTCGAGAGCCGCTCCGTCGTCGATGACCTCATCAGTCGGAACGCGGACCACTGGCGAATGGAGCGTATCGCCGCGGTGGATCGCAACGTGCTTCGTTTGGGAGTGACGGAGTTTCTGTTTCTGGAGACACCCAAGGTCGTCGTCATCAATGAGGCGGTCGAGATTGCCAGAAAATACGGCACCGAACGATCTTCGGAGTTCGTCAACGGTATCCTGGACACGATTCGGAGCGAGCTCGAGAGCCAATCAGAGGAGCCACAGCACCATGAATCAGAAGGCTGATCTGATCGATCAGCGCCAAGAAAAGCTGGAGGAGATCCGCAACCGGGGATATGACCCCTATCCGCACAATTATTCTCTCACCCAGCGGATCACTCAGGCCAGGGAGGCCTTTTCTTCGAGCTCCTCAGAAGAGCTCGAATCGAGCAAGCCAGAGCTTCAGACGGCTGGGAGGCTCATTTCGGTTCGAGGTCACGGTAAGGCCAGTTTTGCCCATTTGGCAGAGGGTGGAGATCAGCTCCAGATCTATGTCCGACAGGATCGAATCGGTAAGGAGCAATACGAGCTTTTTCGACTGTTGGACATCGGAGACATCGTCGGAGTTCAGGGCGTTCTGTTTCGGACCCGAACCGATGAACTGACGGTCATGGTGGAACAACTGACCCTTCTCTCGAAGTCGATGTTGTCCCTGCCCGAGAAGTGGCACGGTCTGGCGGATGTGGAAACGCGCTATCGTCAGCGCTACCTGGATCTGTTGGTGAATCCACGGGTTCGCGAAATCTTCACCAGACGAAGCAGGATCATCTCGTGCCTGCGCTGCTTCTTGGAAGAGAGGGCTTACATCGAGGTGGAGACGCCCATGATGCAGACCCTGGCTGGAGGCGCTACGGCTCGGCCCTTCGAGACTTTTCACGAGGCTCTCGGAATCCCTCTGTACTTGAGAATTGCACCTGAACTGTATCTGAAGCGGCTGGTGGTGGGCGGGATGGATCGGGTTTTTGAGATCAACCGAAATTTCAGAAACGAGGGGATCTCGACCCGCCACAATCCAGAGTTTACGATGCTGGAGTTCTATCAAGCCTACAGCGATTATCGGGACTTGATGGATCTGACGGAGGAAATGTTGGCAAAGGTGGTTGGGGAGATCACTGGCAGCCTGCAGGTGGACTTTGGCGGTTCTACGATCGATTTCTCGCGCTTCCAGCGCTATTCCATGGTTGAGTCCATTCAGAAATTCTGGCAAAGAGAGGATCCTCCGTCATCCGAGCAACTCTGCGATCAAGCAGGAGTCATGGAATCGCTGCAGGGACTGGGCGTGAGCTTTCCACCCGAAGCCGGTTGGGGAAAGCTATTGGGTCTGCTCTTCGAGTCTGTGGCCGAAGAGCAGCTGGTACAGCCGACTTTCATCTACGATTTCCCGGCGGAGCTCTCTCCGCTGTCGAAGAAAAAGGACGAAGATCCTCGTTTTGCCGAGCGCTTCGAGATCTTTGTGGGTGGGCTGGAAATCGGGAATGCCTACAGTGAGTTGAATGATCCGGCCGAGCAACAGCAGCGTTTCGAGGAGCAGTCGGGCGCTCGCGAGCAGGGAGACGAGGAGGCTCATTTGATGGACCACGATTACATCCAGGCTCTCAACTACGGAATGCCTCCGACAGCGGGTGAGGGCATCGGAATCGATCGGCTGGTGATGCTTCTGACCGACTCCTCCTCAATCCGAGAGGTCATCCTCTTTCCCCACCTCAAGCCTCGCGACGTATGAGATTCGAGCTTTTCGTCGCCTTTCGTTATCTCCGTGCGCACCGCAAACAAGCAGTAGTTTCCGTAGTCACCCTGGTATCGGTTCTGGGGGTGATGGCAGGGGTGCTGGCGTTGAATGTTGCCTTGGCCCTGAACACGGGATTACAGAGAGAGTTTCAAAGCCGCATCCTGGGAGCGACGTCCCACACAAATCTACTCCGAATGGAGAATCACGCGATCTCGGACTTCCGTCAGCTCCTGTCACAGTTCGACTCTATACCTGAAGTTGTGCGGGTTACCCCAACCGTTTATGGACAGGCGTTGCTGAGGAGCGACTTACGGCAGCACCCGGCCGTCTTGAAAGGGGTAGAAGGGGGCCGGGATGAAGGTTCTATTGCTGGCCTGACGCCAAAACTGATCGAGGGTAGTCTGGAGCGCTTCCATCAGTTGGAGCCGCTGCCGGCCATCGTGCTTGGAAAGGATCTGGCACAGACCTTGGGCCTGTCGGTTGGTGAGCGCATCCGGGTCGTTGGATTGAACGGAGAGCTAACCCCCTTCGGCCGCGGTCTTCGGAGCTGGAATTTTGAAGTGGTCGCGATCTTCGAGTCCGGACTGTGGGAGTACGACGCAAACTGGGGGCTTACTTCCCTGGCAGCGGCTCAATCCTTTTTCTCTTTTGGCCCTACTGAGATTTCGGCGCTGGAATTTCGGATCAGCGACATCTATGCCGCGGAAGCGGTGGCCGCGAAGATCCGAGAAGCTGCCGGGGACGGCTTCGTCACCAATACCTGGATAGAACTGAATCGTCCTCTTTTTTCCGCCCTGGAACTGGAGAAGCTCGCCTTGTTCATCGCCATCAGTTTGATCGTTCTGGTGGCATCCTTGAACATTGTCAGTACGCTGACCCTGATGGTCATGGAAAAAGGTCGGGACATTGCCATCATCACGGCCATGGGGGGGACTTCCCGCACCGTGACCTCGATCTTCATCCTTCAGGGACTGATCATCGGGGCGGTGGGCACGCTGCTGGGAGGTCTCCTGGCCTGGCTATCGGTCTGGTACTTCGATTCCTATCAGGTGTTCCGCCTGGAGCCCGAGGTCTACTCGATTCCCTATGTTCCTTTCGAGCTGGCGGTTTCTGACTTGATCTTGGTCTCCTGTGTGGCAGTTTTGATCAGCTTCCTGGCGACGCTCTACCCAGCCAGGGCCGCGGCTCGCCTCGATCCGGTAAAGGCTCTGCGCTATGAGTAGCGGGCTTGCCCTCCGGATTCGATCCCTTTCCAAGGCGTTTCAGTCGGGCCAGGAAAAGCTGCGGATCTTGATTGACCTGGACCTGGATGTTCACAAGGGGGCGATGATCGCCATTACCGGCGCCAGTGGTTGCGGGAAGAGCACACTTCTTCACCTGGTAGGGGGGATGGAGAAGCCTGATGCGGGCGAGATTCTGTTCGAAGGAACCGATGTAACCCAGCTTGAAGGACGAGCTCTGGCCGCTTACAGGAACCAAGTGACGGGATTCGTGTTCCAGTTCCACTACCTTTTGCCCGAGTTTACGGCGGAAGAGAACGTGATGTTTCCACTCCTGCTGCGGCGCCTCAGCTTTGGAGAGGCGTCGTCGACCGCGCGGGAGTTGCTGCGAGAGGTCGGCTTGGAAGCGCGTGGGCACCATCGTCCAGGAGAGTTGTCGGGCGGGGAGCAGCAGCGGGTAGCGATCGCGCGAGCCCTGTCAGGTCGGCCCGGTCTACTGTTGGCAGACGAGCCCACCGGAAATCTTGATCCCCATACTTCACAAAGAATATACGACTTGCTGGCCGAGGTTCACCGTCGCCATCAATTGACCTCACTCATCGCAACACACAACGCCGAGCTATCCCGCCTTTGTGACGTTCGACTGCGGATCTCCGAAGGGAAATTGGTTCCCGCGTGATCACGTCGTTGTCCTAGACTACCCTCTGCCTACGACTTGGCCGTTCCCATGCCATTGCTTTCTACCTGAGCAGATTCTCGGTGCGCCAAGGACTTTGACGGATTCGATCGGGATCGTCCCGGACTAAGGCGAGGCCAAGAGCAACGGTGGGGCAAAGGCAGAGGGAAGCAGGCGTATTGGTGTCCTGATCCGCGATGAAGCGCACGATTTTTTTCTGGGGGTAGGCGTATAATGGTCTTCTGCGCGTTTGCGCGAGAGTTTGGGGTTCTGCTTAAATAGGACCAGCGCCCTGGTGCGAGTTGGCTATGTTTGAGAAATACACCGAGAAGGCCAGACGCGTGATCTTTTTCGCGCGATACGAGGCCAGCCAATTGGGCTCCCGATCGATCTAGACAGAGCATGTCTTGTTGGGCCTGCTGCGTGAGGACAAAGGCCTGACAAGTCGATTCTTTCCCCGGGCTGAGGCAGCGCTGGACGGAATTCGCAAGCAGATAGAAGGGAGTGCCCTGGGACGCGAGAAGGTCTCGACCTCGGTGGAGCTACCGCTCAGCGATGAATCCAAGAAGGTCCTAACCTACGCCGCTGAAGAAGCCGACCGTCTCTTGTGTAACTACATCGGCACGGAGCACATTCTGCTGGGCTTGCTGCGAGAGGAAAAGTCGATGGCGGCGGCGATTCTTGGCGACAAGGGTCTGCGCCTTTCCCGGGTTCGGGAAGAGTTGGCAGGGACCACGGAGCGCCAGGCTCCACCCAAGGCGAAAGACACGCTGATTCTGACCGAGTTCAGCCGCGATCTGACCGAAGCCGCCATGAGTGGTGAACTGGATCCACTCATTGGTCGAGAAGGAGAGATTGAGCGGGTCACCCAGATCCTTTGTCGGCGCACCAAGAAGAATCCGGTGCTCATCGGAGAACCCGGAGTCGGGAAGACCGCCATTGTAGAAGGTCTGGCTCAGCGGATCGTGACTGGCGAGGTTCCTTCGATGCTTCTGGACAAGCGGATCCTGGCGCTGGATATTTCCCTGATCGTCGCCGGGACCAAGTACCGAGGTCAATTCGAGGAGCGTCTCAAGGCAATCATGAAGGAGCTGGTCGAGAATCCCCAGTTCATCATCTTCATCGATGAGCTCCACACTCTGGTAGGTGCCGGTTCCGCCGAGGGCTCGCTGGATGCGGCGAACATCCTCAAACCCACGCTTTCCCGCGGTGAAATCCAGTGCGTCGGCGCCACCACGCCGTACGAGTATCGGCGATCGATTGAAAAGGACCGGGCCCTGGAACGCCGCTTCCAGGCGGTCAAAGTTGCGCCGCCGACTGAGGAGGAAACACTCGAAATCATCTACGGGATCAAGGAACGGTATGAGACCTTCCACCAGGTCGCCTACGATGACGAGTCGATCCATACCGCCGTGAGCATGTCCAGCCGGTACATTCCGGATCGTTTTCTGCCGGATAAGGCGATCGACGTGCTCGATGAAGCGGGTGCGCGAGTCAAGCTCAACTACACCTCTTTCCCCAACGAGGTCACGAATCTGCAGAAGAAGATCAAGGTCATCGTGGGCCAGATGGACGATGCCATCTCAGCCAAGGAGTTCGATCGGGCTGCGAAGCTGAAAGATCAAGAGATGCTGGAACGGGAGAATCTACAGGTCGTCAAAGAGCGTTGGCGATTGAAGAACCGTGTGCCTCCCATGGTAACCAAGGAGCACATCGAAGAGGTGGTTTCCCGTTGGACAGGTGTGCCCGTGACCTCGTTGCGCCAGGAGGAGACTCAGAAGCTCCTGAAAATGGAAGAGGAACTCCACTCGCGGGTCGTGAGCCAGGATCCGGCGATCTCTGCCCTGGCCCGGGCCATTCGGCGCAGTCGGGCTGGCATGAAGAGCCCCAACCGACCGGTAGGCTCTTTCCTCTTCCTGGGGCCCACCGGGGTCGGAAAAACGGAGCTTGGCAAGGCGTTGGCTGAATTCCTCTTTGGGAGTGAGAAGTCGCTGATTCGGTTCGATATGTCCGAGTACATGGAAAAGCACTCCGTCTCCAAGCTGATCGGATCGCCGCCTGGGTACGTCGGGCACGAAGAGGGGGGGCAGCTGACTGAGAAGGTAAAGCGTAGTCCCTACTGTGTGCTGCTCCTAGACGAGATTGAGAAGGCCCATTTCGATATCTTCAATCTGCTATTGCAGGTGTTCGAAGACGGGCATTTGACCGATTCGCACGGGAACACGATCGACTTCAAGAACACGATCGTCATCATGACCTCCAATATCGGGGCTCGATATCTAATCAAGAAGCCGCAGGTCGGTTTTACGACGGATGCGATCGGGAGGGAACAAGTCGAAGAAGTGATCATGAGTGAGGTGAAGCGAGTCTTCAATCCCGAATTTGTGAATCGACTGGATGAGATCATTTTGTTCGAGTCGCTGACCGAAGATGACCTGCTCAAGATCGTTGACCTCCTCATCGTGAAAGGAAACGAGAATCTGGCGCAGAAGGAGATCCTCATCCGACTCAGCGACGACGCAAAAGGTTGGATTATTGACAAAACCTGCGGCGATCGCTCCTACGGAGCACGTCCTCTGCGAAGGGCGATCCAGAAACACATTGAAGATCCGGTGTCTGAGCTCATTATCCAGGGGAAATTGAAGGAAAAGGAAACCCTGTCCATATACGCCAAGGATGGTGTTCTCTACTACCGTGCCAAAGGATCCAAGAGCGAGGTGCCTCTTTCCTACGATATGGCTTAGCGCTGCCGAAGTAACACGCTTATTGGGTTGAGCAGGGTGTCCCATGTGGGGATCTGTTGTCAGGGATCTCCTTTTCGTACTCGCATTTGCGGTCCTGTAACACCGATTATGGCGGACTAGTTTGCTCTCGCACCAGCGCGCTCGGTACAATTTCTTGATCATGTGGATGTTCGCAGCCGTCAGCTCCCCGTTTGTTGGACTAAACCGCTTCCATACGCATTTGGGATGTTCACGGTCTGTCTTCGTCTCAGCGTTCCTGCTCGCGACCTCTCTTACCTTCTTCTCCGGTCTCCTGGGCCAATCCCAGGAACCTCCTGAACGTGTGGAAGAGGTTCGGATTGTGGGGAATCGCCGTATCCCCGAAAGCACGATCCGCTACTACATCCAGAGCAAGGAGAATGATCGCTACAACGAGGGCCAGGTTCTGCGGGATTACAGGAACCTGCTGAACACCAACTTCTTTGTAGATGCCAAGGTCAAGAAGCTCAAGGGAGAGACTGGGACCATCATCCTCTTCGAGGTCAAAGAGCGCCCCCTAGTCCGTGCCATCGAGTACAAGAACATGAAGTCCTTCAAAGAGTCGGACGTACTCGAGAAGTTCCGCGAAATGAAGGTGGGCATGACAGTAGACTCTCCGCTGGACGAGGCGAAGTTGCCCAAGGCACGGCGGGCCATCAAGGCGCTTCTCGATTCCAATGGCCGGCCTCTGGGACGGGTCGAGATCACCACTGAGCCGATTACCTCTTCATCCAGCAAGGTGATTTTCGAAATCGACGAAGGTCCGAAAGTGCGGGTCGGCAAGATCATGTTTGAGGGCAATACCGTTCTTTCGGACGGGGAACTGCGCACGGCACTCGAACTGACCAAAGAGCGAGGACCGATCACTCTTTTCAAGGGACTCGACAAGTACATCAAAGAGAAGGTCGAGTATGACAGTCAAGTCAATATGCTCGACAAGTACCGCGAGCGAGGGTACATCTTCGCCAAGGCGGGCGAGCCCAAGGTAGAGATCGTAGAAGCACCCAGGGGAATACTGATTGGCTTTCGGAAGACGAAGCAGCAGTACTACATCACCATCCCCATCGAGGAGGGCGAACAGTTTCGGTATGGCACCTTTGAGTTGGATGGGGTCAAGAATTTCAAGACAGAGGTCCTTAAAAGCGCCTACAACATCCGTGAAGGCGAAATCGTCAATTACACCAGCCTCAAGAAAGCGAACGAAGAGCTGAAAAAGCTCTACTCCCGATTCGGCTATCTGGATATGGAGCCCATTCCTGAAATGAACCCGGATCACGATACGAAGACGGTCGACATCAAGATTCAGGTCGAGGAAGGCAAACAGTATCTCGTTCACCGCATCAACTTCGTTGGCAATACCAAGACCCGTGACAAGGTGCTCCGTCGAGAGTTTCTGATGGAGGAGCAGCGCATGTTCAATGGCGACATGCTCGATATCTCCGTCCTGAGGATCAATCAGCTGGGTTTCTTCGACAAGATCGAAGAAGAAGACTATGAGGTGATCAAGCGACCGGAAGACGCTGAAGTGGATGTGGTGCTAAACGTCAAGGAAAGGAGCCAGCAGTCGATAGGTCTGACCGGAGGCGTCAGCGGCATCAGTGGTGGTTTCTTTGGCATCAATTACTCCACCAACAATTTCCGCGGTCTGGGGCAGCAGATCGACGTTCAGCTCTTGACGGGGACTCGAACCTCCCAGTACATGTTGTCCTTCAGGGAGCCCTATTTCCTTGACAGCAAGGTCTCCTTGGGTTTCTCGGTTTTCCGGCAGCGCTTTCGATTCGACACCTTCACCGCCTTTTTCGGGTTGATCAATCCTGACGATAACCTCACGCTCTTTACTCGCGGCACCACTGGGTTCAGCGTCCAGGGGGGCTATTCGATGTGGCGTTGGACCCGGCTGGGGCTGCGCTATTCCTTACAGTCAACCAAGATCACCGACGTGGAGGAGAGCTTCGGCGACTTTGCCTTCAACCAGTTGGTCGGATTCACTCCGGGTGGTGATGTGTCGGGGGCGGCCGAAGGAATCATCCGAAGTGAGGTAACCCCGAGCCTGGTCTATAACACGAAGGACGCGCTCTTCGGGGCAACTCGAGGCTCCCAGCTGAGCGTACAGCTTCCCATAGCGGGTGGTCCCCTGGGCGGCGATTACAACGTCATTAGCCCTTACCTTGAGTACCAGAGATTTGTTCGAGATCGCTTTCTAAGTGGAGGACGACATACCCTGGCCTTCCGCGCCCAATTCCAGCACCTGATCCCGTACGGCACTCTCCCAAATGGCGGTCCCATGACGGTGCCCTTCTTCGAGCGCATCTTCCGAGGTGGAGAGTTTGACTTTAGAGGATTCGATCTGCGATCCGTGACTCCCTGGGCGATCTCTCGACAGCCGGCGCAGGATTCAAGCGACAACCCAATCGTGGATCCTTTTACCGGTCTGCCCTCTATCTCCGAGAATCTCATCCCCACAGGGGGAGATACCAGTCTGATTCTGACAGCCGAGTACCGGATGCCTATCGTAGGACCGCTGACGCTGAACGCTTTTGCGGACTTCGGAACCGTGACCGTTCTCAAGAAGAGCAACTTGAATCTTTTTGGCCCCGACCAACTGATTGAGCTTCAAGAGCAAACCAACAATATCTGGCGGATGTCGACAGGGGCAGAGTTGCAGTTCCTCTTGCCTGTCGTCAATCAACCGTTTCGTTTGATCTTCGCGTATAATCCGTTAGTCATGAATACGACGGCTGAGCTGCGGGGAATTCGGTTCCCGTTGACTGAGCCTCGAAGAACTGTAAAATTTACCGTTGGCTATACGTTCTAAAAGGAGAGTGGGGGAGATGAGCAAGAAAGCTCGATTTTCATTTGTCATGGCCTTGGGCCTGTCGGTTGCTTGGACTTCTGTGGGCTTTTCCCAGGGTACCAAGATCGGTTTTGTGGATTCTCTGGCGGTGCTTCAAGGGACAGAGGAAGGCAAAGCCGGTATTGGTGAAGTTGAAAAGTACATGCAGAGTAAGAAGAAGGAGCTGACCGCGCTGCAGAAACAGGTCGAGGATCTCAAGAATAAACTCGTTGAGCAGGCCCGGGTGCTGAGCGCCGAAGCTGCTGCCCAGATGCAGGAGCAGATCGTACAGAACGAAACAAAGCTGCGGCGCAATACCGAGGACAGCCAAGCTGAAATCGGTAAGAAGCGGGATGCACTGTTGAATAAGATGAGCTCCAAGATCCAGGTGATTATCAGAGACTATGCGGAGAAGAACGGCTACAGCGTGGTCTTCTTGCGCGAGCAGAATCAGCCCTACGTGGCGCCCAGTCTGGAGATCACCCAGGAAATAGTGCGGATCTACAACGATCAGAACCCCGTTGCTCCAGCTGCCGCCTCCAGTCCCCCCGCCGCCCCGTAAGCGAAGGGTTCGGGGGTAAGGGTCTGTCAGGAAGTCAGATGCACTTGGGCGCGAGCGCCGTGGGGACAGATGCGAGGCTTCGCGACGCAGGCGATGCCGCTGCGCATCTTCCATACCGCAGCGGGTATGCGCGTCGCTCCCGCCTAGCCAGCGTCCCTGGGGACCCCAGCAAGGTGTATCTGTTATTTCCTGACAGACCCTGAGAGTTGCAGGTTCCCTGGGCTGTCAACTGACAGCTGCGAGCTGATTTGTGGTGGCAGAGCGAGCCGCCTCTTTCAGTCAGGAATCTGCGACTGGCAACCTGAAGACCAGGAACCCGACTCGACGCATTCGGCTGGGCATCTTCCTCAGGTGCATTGTCCGGTCACCCGAATACAGTAGAATAACTGGATGTTTGACATTCAGGAGATCCTGGACTACCTGCCCCATCGCTATCCTCTGCTCCTGGTAGACCGGATCCTCGAATACGAAGAGAGTAAGCGCATTGTTGCGCTCAAGAATGTAACCATCAATGAACCCTTCTTTCAGGGGCATTTCCCCGGGGCTCCAATCATGCCGGGAGTCCTTATCATCGAGTCGATGGCGCAGGCGGGTGGATTCCTGGTTTTCAAGTCTCTGACCGAGCGGGAAAAGAAGCTCGTCTTCTTCGCTGGGATCGAAAAGGCACGATTTCGCAAACCAGTGCAGCCCGGCGATCAGCTGACCGTTGAGATGCTGGTTTCCCGAATTCGAGGGCGGGTTGGGAAGCTGAAAGGAAAGGCCTCTGTAGACGGGACGCTGGTTGCAGAGGCGCAAATCATGTTTTCTCTCGTCGACCGTTCTTCCCTGGCCTCCCCCAAGTAGCTGTTCCATGAGTCAGGCTTATCCCCGTCAGATCCATCCCACGGCCATGGTTTCTCCTGAGGTGGAACTGGCCGAGGGAGTTCAGATCGGGCCCTATGCGGTCGTCGGTGAACGGGTGGTCATTGGACCGGGCACCTGGGTTGGACCCCACGCCGTCGTAGAGGGTCCCACCGTAATCGGGAGAAACAACCGCATCAAAGGACAGTCGGCAATCGGGACACCTCCGCAGGATCTCAAGTACAAGGGAGAGGAGACCTTTCTGGAAATAGGTGACGAGAACGTGATCCGCGAGTTTGTCACCATCAACCGGGGCACTGCCGGGGGTGGAGGAAGGACGACGATCGGAAGCCACAACCTTATCATGACGGGCGTTCACGTCGCCCATGACTGCCACATCGGTCAGCAGACAATCCTGGCCAACTCAGCAACGTTGGCCGGTCACGTAGAGATCGGAGACTTTAGCACGGTAGGGGCCTTCACCGGTGTCCACCAGTTTTGCCGCGTGGGACTTCACGCCTTCATCGGAGGCTATTCGGTTCTCACCCGAGACGGTCTCCCCTTCGTCAAGACCGTGGGGAGTCGGAATCAGGCCGCCATCTATGGCATCAACAGCGTAGGTCTGAATCGCCGAGGCTTCTCCAAGGAGCGTATTGACGCTCTGAACCAGGCCTATCGGTGGCTCTTCAGGAAAGGCTTGAACTTGAGCGAGGCCAGGCAAAAAATCGAAGATGGTGGCCCGATCACCGAGGATGTTTCCGTTCTCCTGAAATTCATCGAGACATCCGAGAGGGGATTTGTCCGCTGACCGTGGAAGATTTTTCTTTTTCAGAGAGAGGAGCCGGAGCGTCCAAGTGGGTAGGCTAGGAC
>JAKZYH010000683.1:0-3805 GCA_047514575.1 Acidobacteriota bacterium
TAGAGCGTCCGCTCACAAACTCCCGCCATCTGGGCTGCAACCTCATTGTAGTTGCCACTCCTGATCGCCTGGACGATCGTGTCTTGGACCTGTGCTGTCAGTTTCGCGGGACGTCCCATCTTCTGCATTGCAAGGTGAAAATATGGTGAAGATTATAGCAAAGGAATCTGATCTCGGGCCGTGCAGAGACAGCGGAGAGGGTAGCTCCTGGGGTGGAAAAAGAAAAGCCGGGTACTAAGGGGGAGATAGAACCGGAGTCGTGCGGAGCACCTACCGCTGAGGGCAGCTTAGTTCAGCCGTTGATTCTCCTGGACCGACAACTGCGGCCAAGATTGTGCCCGTCCCGACACGACTCCAGCTGACTGGAGCTGATTCAGAGTGACTCGGCTCCGATTTAGATCTGGTGGGTGAGAGCCCGTTCACATGGCAGGAGGTGCAGTGGCGCTGCACTATAGGTTTTAGAGGGGCAGAGCGGTCTGGATCATCGCAGCCGAAGAAAGCTAACCAAAAGCTAACGAACTCTCTATAATTGGACGATACTAGGCAATTCTGGTTGACGTGGGGATAGGGGATAAACCCCACAAACAGAGTACTTTAAGCAACTATTTGGCAGAAGGTGGTATTCGCTTTGTCGAATCCCGCCTCCGGCACCATTTCTCTGTCGTTGTTGAAAAACAAGGACCTACAGTCTGATTTCCCCCGAATCTTTATCGCGTAAGCTGGCATTTAGCAGAACCGGTCGGTGCCGGGAAGAATTCCTCGACCAGGGATAATTTCCCGGATCCCTTCTGGCCCAAACCCGATGGAAACCCTGGCTTTACGGGTTCATGTCTTGTGGTACGGGTCTTGCTTTACAGTTCGGTCAGATGCAAGAGAAGATCCGATATCCCCAGGACGATCTGCCCGGCGAACACCCGGGCTTCAACAGCAATGCTAACGAGAAGGGAAAAGACAATGCCAACTGAAACGGGAATCAAGATTCTGACTACAATAAATAACACAGCCGGAGTTCTGTTGATTGTTGCCTCGTTCCTGCTTGTCTTGAGAGGTTAGACAAAGGCTCTTCCAAAGTCTCGACTCGAGATATTGCCCGATATTCCTCGCTCGCGGCGCCTAGCCAGCGACAACGATTGACTACTATTCCCTGGTTGCTGGCTCATCCTTGCAATTGATCCCAGAGTGTTGCACCGTGGACCCTGCCGTCCCTTGGTAGGAGCACCTCGACCGAGTAGCCATCTACTCGTGAGGTAGCGGCTCGCATCCGTGCGCTGTAACTACTGACAGGCTCTGAGCCTCACGATCGAACGAGCATCTCAGGGAGCAGGTGACCCCCTGGCGGACACATCATTCGGAACCCTGAATTATCTTGTGCTGGTGGGCTACTTCGTGGTCGTCGTCGGTTTGGCCCTGGCCCTCTCCGGCAAGCAGAAAAGTACCTCTTCCTACTTTCTGGCCAATCGCAACATGCCCTGGGTGGCGGTGTCCTTGAGTGTGGTTGCCAGTCTCCTGAGCGCCCTGACCTATCTGGGAGCGCCCGCGGTGTCTTATCGGGAGAACGCCGCTCTGGTGTTGGGGTTGCCGGCCGCGCTGCTGGCTGCTCCCCTGGTGATTCTGCTCTTCTTTCCCATCTATCGACGGCTCAACGTGACCAGCATCTACGAATACGTGGGCGCGCGTTTCGGGAGTCGGGCTCGCTACACCGCCTCGTTCTTTCAGATTCTGCAGATTCAGGGATGGATGGGGATCGCCCTCTATGCCCCAGCTCTCGCTCTCTCGACCGTGACTGGTCTCAACCTTTGGAGCGCGATCGTCGTCATGGGATTGGTGGCGACCGCCTACACCACCCTGGGTGGGCTGGCCGCCGTGATCTGGACCGACGTGGTGCAATTCCTCGTTCTGGCTCTGGGGGCGGTCCTGATCACCCTTTCGCTCGCGGAGAGTGTACCTGGTGGGGTCGGCCAAATCATGGAGATGGGTTATGCCAATGACAAACTCCCCCTCCTGGACCTGAGCTTCAGCTTCTCCGAGCTCAACGGGCTGGCCGTGGTCATCTGCTACTTCGTTGTCGCGTTCAATCAGTACGGAACCAGCCAGGTGACGGTTCAGCGGCTGCTCTCCGTCGGGACTTTTTCGAGGATGGTCAAGGCGCTGATTCTGGATCACGTCTTGGAGATCATCCTTGTCGGGCTCCTCTACTTCGTCGGACTGGGCCTCTTTGCCTATTTCTCACTGTTTCCGGAAAGGCTGGCTGACGGGATTGTCGGCGATCGGATTCTGCCTTTCTACATCGTACACGCCCTGCCGGTTGGCCTCTCCGGACTGATTATCGCAGCCATTTTCGCCGCTGCCATGTCCACGGTCGACTCGGGAATTCACTCGATGAGTACTTTGATCCTGGTGGATTTCGTCGAGCCCCTGAGGAAGACGACCCTGGAAGCCCGCCAGAGTCTCGACCTGGCGCGCGGACTGACTATCGCTCTGGGGCTGGTGGCCACTCTGACTGGGCTTCTGGTTTCCCAGACCGAGGGAATCCTGAAGGCGATCAACATCGTGGGAGGCTATCTGGGTGCACCCGTTACAGCGCTGTTTCTACTTGGGGTGCTGACTCGGAGGGCACGCTTCTGGGGATGGATAATCGGCACCGGCCTGGTCACCATCCCGCTGGAGTTCTACATCCAGAACTACACCGACACCCACTGGGTCTTCTTCGGCCCCATCGCGATAGTGACCTGCCTTGCCGTCTCTTACCCGACCAGTCTGATTCTGGCAGGGTTGGGCCAGCTCGAACCAGCCAGCCGGGAGTATACGGTGTGGCGGAGCTAGATGAACCCCAAGATACAAGAAACAAGATACAAACAAATTCCAAGTTTCAAGCACCAAATCTCGAACGGACTGGAGGAGCGGCCTCTGATCGGGTCGATTGGAACTGGCGAATGGAATTGGCCCAGGCATCGAGGTCCGTTTGGAACTTGGAATTTGGTGCTTGTTTGTATCTTGTACCTTGTATCTTGGACCCTCTTCCTCACACCTTCTTGCCGATATTCACGTAGGTGTGCACATGCGGTGATCCTCTGAAGTGCCAAACCAGGGTTGGTGCTTCGAGTCGCCAGATTTCCCACTCCTGATCGTCGCCCAGATTGGCGCTCTGGTAGAAAGCCAGATGCAGTTGATCAAGACCGCCCCCGGTCTTCAAGAGCGACATGGTCTCGGTGACGTCCTCTTCCCGGAAGGGAGCCAAGAGGACCTGCATTGTTTCCTCGACCAGCGTCCGTTGATCTGGAGAGAGTTCACTGGCAGCAATGCCGGGAAAGCTGGCGCCGGGACCTTGGATCGGGACTTCATCTTCCGGCGGTGCCTTGGGCAGGAGGGCTTTCTGGCGCTGCTTGCCATCCAGGGCCTGGAAAACCTGGTTGGCCTGTTCCAGCTGGTAGTAGTAGACGTTGCCGGGTAAGCCCACCTCGGAATCTCCGGCGCCGTGGCCGTAGACAATCGGGCCTCCGAAGGCCGCGTTGTTGACGCTGTTGCCGTCGGCACGGAGGGTGAGATGGCGTCCTGTCATCTCCCACAGGAACTTGTCTGAGCCAGGATCTCGGAAGATGGCCATGGCGTAACGTCCTATCCCTCCCCAATCCTCTTTCATCTGCCGGAGAAGGCGCTCGTAGCCATCGGGACTCGTAACCGAGCGGAGGATCTGGTCGATTAGATGACGCTGCTCGTTGGTATAGAAGTCGCTGCCGATCCCGGGCTCGGTAACCTTCCAGTTAGCGCTGATGCGGCTGCGTCTGCTGTCACTCCAGGGCAGCAG
>JAKZYH010000684.1:0-3123 GCA_047514575.1 Acidobacteriota bacterium
GACTCCTCCCTACCACCTCAAGACCTATGACTTCGAAGGGGAGATCGATGAGCTCCGCATCTCGCGCGGTATGCGCTACCCGGTGGCAGAGGAGCTGACGATCGTTCCGCGACTACTTCCGAATGCTGCACTACACGCACCCTATTCGGTGGAGTTCTCCACCGATGAGGCCGATGCGGCCGTCCTTTGGGAGCACCTGGAGGGTGAGCTGCCGGCTGGCCTTGAGTTCGAAGGGCAGAAGGGGGTCATAGAAGGCAACCTACTGCGAAATAGACGATCAAGATTGATTAGAATACCTGCTGCGAACAGGGTACAATCCTAGATGAACGGTCTACAATTGGCCGTCCGGATCCCGCTCCCTCACGGTCACGGTCACGGCTCTGTCATCTGGCGGCTCTTGGATGATCTTCTCGCCACTGAAGTTTCAGCTTGGGCGGGTCTGTCTTGTCCTTTTCTGCTTGGTAGGCCAGAGTTCTGCCCAGGAAGCAGTCCTGCCACACGGCGACGCTCCGGCCGCGATCGCGAGCCGTCATTTCCCGGACCGCATCCACGAGTTCGTCTGGCGAAACTGGAGTGTCGTTGAACCGGCGAAGCTGGCCAGGATCCTCGGTGCGACCGTACAGGACATCAGCGCACTGGCTGGATCGATGGGATTGCCCGCTGAGGTGACGATTCCGCCCGAGATGAGGGAACGGGGATACATTACCCTGATTCGGCGCAATTGGCACCTCTTGCCCTACCCACAGTTGCTCGAACTGCTGGAGATGACGCCGAAGCGGCTGGCGTTCGCGCTGCGCGAGGACGACTTCCTGTGGATCAAACTGGGCAGCCTGAAACCCAGGTGTGAACCGCTCCGCTATCATCCCCCGGACGCGCTGGCGCAGCTTCGAGGCGCCGAGATTCGGCGCGTGGTCAACCAGGATTTCGGCGAAGAGATCAACGGCCCTGCGGAACCGCGTTTCGACTTCGTTCGACAACTCAGCAAGCCGCTCACTTCCTACTCTCCGCGAAAGCCTGAGGGTGAGCAGCAGCGTTCCCTGCGGCTGGTCTATTCCTACCTCGCCATGTACGGCGATCCTCTATCGAATCCCAAGCTGAATCCTTATCCCGATGGGTTTCTGCAACGGCTCGCCAGCGTAGGAGTCAACGGCGTCTGGTTGCATGCAGTCCTACGCGATCTGGCGCCTGGGGGCGCGCTGTTCCCAGAGTTTGGAGATGACCACGAGCGGCGCCTGGGCAATCTTAGCTCTTTGGTAGAGCGGGCCAGGAAATATGGCATTGCCGTCTATCTGTACATGAACGAGCCCCGTGCGATGCCGCGCGCTTTTTTCGATAATCGCCCCGAAATGGCAGGTGTTCAGGGCAGACAAGACGAATACACGGCGCTCTGCACCTCGCATCCGGCGGTTCGCCAATGGATGGGCGATGCACTTGCTCATGTGTTTCACGAGGTACCTGGCCTGGGCGGTGTCTACTCGATCACGGCATCGGAGAACCTGACCAACTGCGCTTCGCTTGGCGGCTGGAAAGCCTGCCCGCGCTGCAAGACGCGAACAGACACGGACATCATCGCTGAGGTCGTAGGCGTGATCGAAGAAGGGGTTCACCGCAGCAACCCCAGGGCCAGGGTAGTGGTGTCCGACTGGGGTTGGAAGGGTCATGGAGATGCTCCAGACATCATCGCGCGCCTACCGAAATCGGTTTGGCTCATGTCGGT
The DNA here is from genome assembly GCA_047514575.1 of Acidobacteriota bacterium. Classification (GTDB taxonomy): domain Bacteria; phylum Acidobacteriota; class UBA6911; order RPQK01; family JAJDTT01; genus CAUZIZ01. The sequence goes on from JAKZYH010000684.1 coordinate 1,718, forward strand.
CAGCGAATGGTCCAAACCGATCGAGCGGGGCGGGATAAAGACCAAGGTTGGCGAATATTCGATTTCCGCGATCGGACCGGGACCGCGGGCTCAAGGGCATTGGGCGGCTGCCACCAAGGCGGGGCTGAAGAGGGCGGCCGAGATCCAGTTCAACAACACCTGTGAGATCGCCAGCCTGCCTTATCTCCCCGTCATGGACCTCGTGGCTGAGCACCTCCGGAACCTGGTGCCGGCCAAACTCGACGGAATGCTGATCGGCTGGACGATGGGCGGGTATCCTTCGCCCAATTTTCAACTGGCGCAGCGCTCCAGCCGCACACCTATGCCGAATCTCGACACCGTATTGGATTCGCTGGCCCGAGAGCGGTTTGGTTCTGAGGGAGCCGCTCATGTACGGAAGGCCTGGACCCTCATGAGCGACGCCTTTCGTGAGTATCCGTTTCATGTGAGCGTCGTGTACACTTCGCCGGTCCAGATCGGTCCGGCCAATGCCCTTTATCCCTCGAAGACGGGCTACCAGGCGACCATGTGGGGGATTCCATATGACGACCTGGACAGATGGCGCGGCCCCTACCCAGCAGAAGTTTTCGCGACCCAGTTCGAGAAGATGGCCCAGGGTTGGCGGCCGGGGCTTGCAGAATTGCAGGCGGCCGTGGAGAAGGCGTCACCGGATCGACGTGACGAGGTTCGAGCGGACCTGAGATTTGCTCGGGCCGCAGCGATCAATTTTCAATCAGTCGCCAATCAGGCGAATTTCATCCTCGCCCGCGATGCACTTGCCGATCCCACCACCACCTTGTCGCCTGAACAGCGCCAGGGCTTGCGGGCTGAAATCAAACGATATCTGGAGTCCGAGATCGTTTTGGCACGTCAACTCTTTACCCTCGTGCAGGAGGATTCGAGGATCGGCTTCGAACCTTCCTGCCACTATTTCTACCTGCCCCTGGATCTGGTGGAAAAAGTAGTAAATTGCCGCTGGCTGTTGCGGCACTTCGAAGAGTAGGGTTGAGCAGGATAGGCTTCGTTCCTGGCAGTCTCGAAATCAACGAAGAGGCTCGAACTCCCAGGGGACCGAGGCTCATCGGAGGGAAGATGAAAGTCGATCCTGGACAGGCTCTCTTGACAAGACCCTTGGTCGCTACCTGTCTGATTTTCTTCGTCGGCTGCTCCGCATCCACCGGAGTCCATCCTTTCCGAAGCGATCAGTAGGACTTTCCTTTGGGATTGAGTTCTAGCAAAGAGGGTAGAAGCAACCGAGAAGAGCCCAAAAGGGGCTGAAATGAGACCGCTTCAGCGGTCTGGCGCGAAGCGTATTAGACGGGAACCTGGAAATGGTTCTCCGTTAGGGGGTGAGACTCCCCCCATAAAAGGCCTTAGTCAGGCCATCATGAATCTAAGCCCAGGGT
>JAKZYH010000685.1:0-3471 GCA_047514575.1 Acidobacteriota bacterium
GGATGGATCCCCTCCAGCAGGACCTGGCCAACGTCCTGGGACTCCGGAGCCTGGCTCAAGAAATGGGTACTACACTGCTAGATTAGTCTTATTGACCTTAAATCAAGAGGTTACGGAGATCTGTCATCAAAATCTCCGTAACCTCCCGCTAGCTATCAAGAGGTAACAGCTAAACTGGCACCGTTCAGAACCTACAACTTCTAGTTTGAGAGGATGCTAGGAACTTGCTGGAGACAAACAAACGAAGGATCAAGTCGGTTCCTCGATGTTCCTCGTTGATCGTTCCCTAGAATCGACACAAAGCCGGATACTCTGGAAAGGGGTGAGTGGGGCCAGTCGCTAGAGCTGCACAACGAATAGTCTCCGCCGAGGAAGCTGATACTCAAAAAGACCAAAACTCTCGCGGCCTGAAGGACGGACCAAACTCCCTGACTGAAACTGATTTACCTCTGAGGCTACAAACGTGTAGGCAAACCAGCCCGGCCCTCAAACGGTATCAGCAGCGACGGCGGAAACGACGGGAAGACGGGTGTCTCCCCGTCAAAGTTCCTACAGACCTGCTTTCAGGCCGGGCGCGGCTTTGAAACCTACGGTCTTGCTCGCCTTGATCTCGATCGCGGCGCCTGTTTGTGGGTTGCGCCCCATACGAGCAGCGCGATCACGGACGGTCCAGGTTCCGAATCCGGCTAGGGAAAAGCGGCCATCTTGTTTGATCGCACCGGCAATCACGTCAAACACTGCATCAACCACGTCGCCTGTTGCCGTAGCACTTAGATCCTGACCAGATCCTTGCTGTACTGCTTCAATCATCTCTGCTTTGTTCATGGGTATACCTCCTGTTCGTTGAGCTAACCAGAGCCTCGCACGGTGTTTGCTCCCTGTAGATTACACAAAATAGCGATTGAGTATACACTTCAGGTATGACGGCGACGGTTTTTTTGCAGGATGCCAGAGGTTGATGCTATGTCCCACCGCTGACTGGTGTCGACGTCATGATTTCTTCTACGCCAGCATTCGGTAATCGTAGAGTCAGTAGGATGGCTCCCCACCTCTTTTCGCGGAGTTCTCGACCAGCTCCTCTAGATTCTGCCTCGGTGTTTTAAAGCCTGATCGTCAGTATAATGGCCGCCGATCGGGGAACTCTCTTCTATGCCACAACTTAGTGTCATCATCCCTTGCTACAACGGCGAACTTTTCATTTCCCAGGCAATCCAGAGCGTCTTGGATCAGACCTACCAGGACTTTGAGATCGTCATCACCAATGACGGTTCGACAGACGGCAGCCTCAACCGGATCGAAGCGTTCGACGACTCCCGGATCCGGCTCTACAGCTTTGACAGGAATCGAGGAGTTGCGGCAGCGACAAACAACTGCGTCCGACATGCCCGGGGGAAGAACGTTGCCATCCTGGACGCCGACAACGTCTTTCTGCCCTCCAAGCTGGCGGCGCAGGTCGAGTTCCTAGAGGATCATCCGGAGATAGGGGCCGTCTTCTCTTGGGTCGAGCTCATAGACGATAACGGTGAGAAGCTGGAGGGTACGCCTCATCTCTACCAAACCCTATTCGAGCAGCCCAACCGTACTCGTCAGGAGTGGTTGAACTATTTCTTCTATCGAAACAATTGCCTCTGTCACCCCAGTGCAATGATCCGGAAAGAATGCTATGACGCCGTCGGGTACTACGACACCCGCCTCTCTCAGTTATTGGATTTCGACCTTTGGATCAGACTTTGCGCCCAATATGAGATCTTCATCCTTCCTGAGAGGCTATTGAAGTTCCGGATTCACGACGACGATTCGAACCTGAGCGGGCAAAACCTTAGTTCCCAGTCCCGGCACGACTGGCAGGCGTCTCAGGTCCTCAACAACTACCTTGCGATTTCCAGCACGGAGGAGTTGTTGGAGATTTTCCCCGAGGCGTCCCGATTCGGTCCCCAGTTGGACGTCGCACTGGTTCCGTACTACCTTTCGATGCTGGCGTTCGAGGGTGACTACGCTCCGGCGAAACTGTGGGCTCTGAATACGTTGTACGGATTGCTGGGGACTGCTGTGGCGAGGAAGTTGCGAGAAGTAGCTGGGTTCGAGGAGATTGATTTCATCCGGATGACTTCCGATCCGGCTGTGTTCGACCTCGCCAGAAGGGTGCGTCTGCAGAGGATTCAACTCCACGACCAGGAGAAGATCAGCCACCAGCAGACCCATCTGATTCAGCAACAGCGACGGAGAATCGAATCTATCGAGAACAGCTGGTCCTGGAAGCTGACCCGACCATTGAGAGAGATCCAGAGGCTCCGTCAGCGACTTACGGGTCCCAAAGGAGCCCTCCAGGATCTCTTTCTCGAATGCGACAGGGTTACCTACTCTTCTGAATCTCTCGACATATCCGGGTGGGCGTTGTCTGCAAAGGGAATTGATCGGGTTGAAGTGCACCTGAACGGAACCTTCTTGGCGAACGCGGCCTATGGGATCGAGAGAGAAGATATTCAAGAGGCGTACCCCTCGATTACGGGCAGCCGCCATTCTGGGTTTCACCTGAACCGGAAGTTCTCGGGCCTTCCTGCTACAGATGTACAGGAGCAGAGGGCCGTGATACGGGCAATCGATGCCGAAGGTCAGCATCGCAAAATTTCGGTGGTTCTCAGATAGGTTCGACCACCCGAAGCCGGGTGACCAGGAAGAGCAGCGGGGATCTCATTCATGGCGGTGGTCTTCAACTGTCGGCCCAATGGCGACAAGGCTTTTGGGGACGCTGTTGCTGCGGCCCTCGACAAAGGGAGCGCCGCGGTCAAGAACTGGCCCAGCCACAATCTGTTCGGCGGGGTCAGGAAGTCAACGACGCTCCCAGGACGGGCTAAGAAGAAAGCGAAGAAAAGGAAAAGACAGTAGTCCACAGATCCTGCAGCCGGCAGTGCGGTCTGCTACCCACGAGATCATCGGTTCAAGTATGGAATTCTGTAGCTTCTGCGCCAGTTGTAGAAGGCACAAGCTCGGACCGCCCGACAATCAGATCTGAGCATTGCGTTTCCTCACCCAACTGAAGTATCGTCCAAGAGCCGCGTGGCGCGGTGGGTTACGGGCCGTTTCAACATAAGGAGTTGTACGATGGCTGAAAGCAAGTGTCCGGCGTTGGGCGGGCCTCACAGACACACCGCGGTTGGGACCGTGGCGAACCAACACTGGTGGCCGAATCAGTTGAACTTGAAGATTCTCCACCAGAACTCTTCCCTGTCAGATCCCATGGGCAAGGATTTCAACTACGCTGAGGAGTTCAAGACGCTTGACCTGGATGCACTGAAGAAGGACATCGAGGCGGTGATGACGACGTCGCAGGACTGGTGGCCGGCCGACTACGGCCACTATGGGGGGCTCTTCATTCGGATGGCGTGGCACAGCGCAGGCACGTACCGTATCCACGACGGCCGTGGCGGTGCGGCCTCCGGCACACTCCGCTTTGCGCCGCTCAACAGTTGG
>JAKZYH010000686.1:0-3735 GCA_047514575.1 Acidobacteriota bacterium
GAGACAGGGTCAGAGGGTCCTGGTCCGGATCACTGGCCTGTCCTATCAAAGTAACCGTCGCCGCTTTGGCCACCGTCTGATCGACTCCGGCATCCACGGTCGGGGGCCCGTTGCTGGCCTGGATCGTTATAGCAATTTCGTCCCTGACGCCACAGCCGAGTGGATCAGAGATAACTAGACTGATAATGACTGTGGTGCTGGCGCTCACGTCCGGCGCTACGAAACTCGCGGTGGAGGTGCTGGTCTGAAGGGTGATCTGGAGACCGGCCGCATCCACCACGGCCCACTGATAGAAAACCCCTTGGATCCCGAACTGGTTTGTCGATTCGTCGGGATCAAATCCGCTTCCTGTCAGCGTGACCAGTTCGCCAGTGCCGACAGTCCGGGGCGCCCCACTCGCGATAGCGCCTTGGGCTGGTTGATTCCCGGCTACATTACAGGCGAGTAACACGGGGTCCGGATCTGTCCCCCCGCCACCACCACCTCCTCCGCCACCACCACCGCCAGGCGCGACCACGGTTACAATGGTGTCGTCACAAACTTGCCCATTCAGGCCATCGTCTGCACAGAACCGAAAGGTCAAGATTTTGGGATCGTTCGGAGCGACAAAGGTTGCCGTCAGTGAATTGGCTCCGTTGAGCTGGATGCCACCACTTCCCCCGGTGCCTCCGACCAGGGTCCAGGAGACGGTGGTGGAATCTCCATCCGGATCAAAAACAGTAACCAGCAATCTTTCCATTTCCCGGTCGTTCTTCTGGGAGTCAGGGGGGTTCGACGAAAGCTTTCAGGAGTACGGGTGGGAGGATATCGAGCTAGGACACCGGCTCCAACAACTGGGCATGCACCTGGTCTTTCACCGTGAGGCAATCGCCTACCACCACCATCCCACCTCCTTGGAGTCATTTGTTCAAAGGCAAAGAAAAGTGGGTTCCTCGGCTTGGAGGTTCTATCAAATGCATCCCCAGCTGGACTCCTTTCTGAATGTCCGAAGCGTCCCTCGATATTCCGGCTTCACGCGGCTGAAGATGGGTGCGCTGAGCTGGTTATGCCGACTCACCGAAGCGTGGAGCTGGCCCGATCTAAGTCGTTACTACCCTGACCTGATGAGCTATCACTACAACCTGGGCATTCTGCAGGCACGGAATGAATGAAGACAGCCATCAGCAACTGACCGTCATCGTGCCCACCTGGAACGGGGAACAACTTCTCCGCACCTGTCTGCATTCCCTACGGCTTCAGACGGTGCCCTGCGGCGTCCTGGTGGTGGACAACGGCTCCACCGATTCAACCCATGAGTTGTTAAGGAACGAGTTTCCGAGCGTAGACTACCTCCCCCTGGAGCAGAACTTCGGTTTCGCCAAGGCCGTCAATCTGGGGATTCAGAAGTCCCGGACCGAGTTTGTGGCCCTCCTGAACAACGACACCGAGGTGGACCCTCACTGGGTAGAGGCCGGGTTGAAGGCCTTCGAGTGCTACCCTGACTACGCGTTCTTCGCCTCCAAGATGCTTAATTTCCGACGCCGGGAAACAGTCGACAGCGCCGGGGATTGCTACGGCCGCGGGGGGCTGCCCCACAAGCGAGGGATGGGGGAACCGGCGAGCCACTACACCCTGACCGGTCCGGTCCTCGGAGCCAGCGGCGGGGCAGCCTTTTACCGCAGAAAACTGTTCGATCGGATTGGTCTTTTTGACGAGGGATTCTACCTCTACCTCGAGGATGTCGATCTCAGTCTTCGGGCCCAGTTTGCCGGCCTCCGGTGCCTGTACCTGCCGGAGGCGATCGTCTACCATGTGGAAGCGGCCTCTGATCCGGAACGCTCCGGTCGCGACTCAGTTGATCCACCTACTAAGGATGCCGCAACCAGGATGGCGGACGGCGTCGCAGCAGAGGAGAGAATCAAATCGGAGCGGCGAGTCCGGACCTACTACTCCAGGAATCGCGTTTTCTGGATCACTCGAAATCGCTGGCAGCTCATGATTACCTATCAGCTCTTCCGAAACACGCCGTGGCTGGCAGTGGGATGGGCGCGCAGCACCCTTTTTCATCTCCTCAAGGCCGGCTTCTTCGGTGCTTTTCTGAAGGGTCTCGGGGCGGGAATACTGCTAACCCCGCGAGCACTTGGAAAACGCAGGAAAGTGTGGGCTGAACGAACTTTGGCGACTCCCCAGGTATGTCAACTCATCGCAAAGTGCTAGCCGTCTGTGTCAACTGGAACGGCCAGCAGGTGCTCACAGACACGTTGAGCGCCCTGCGGCAGAGTCACTACGAATCACTAGACGTCGTGGTGGTGGACAACGCCTCTACCGACGGGTCACTGACTCTCGTCCCCCCTTCGGTCCGGGTCCTCGCTCTGGATAAGAATCGGGGCTACGCCGCTGCCCTCAACGCTGCGATTCTTGAAAGCCAGGAATCTGTCGACGCTGGTGGCTGCAGAAGCGAGGCTCCGGACTATTTCTATCTGTTGAACAATGACATCGTCGTCGAGCCCGACGGGCTCGGCCGGCTGGTCCAGTTTGCCGAAGAGAAGGGCGCCGGGATCTACGGACCCAAAATCCTTCGTCATGACGATCGCACCCGCCTGGACGCCGCTTGGGGCCGCCTTGACTAGAGTCATGTTCTCTGCTCCTATCAAGGTAAGGGGGCAGCGGACGAACCCCGCTGGAACCTCGTCAAGCCGGTCGACCTGCTACTGGGCTAGAAGGTCGGCTTGTTTGACGAGTCCTTCTTCATGTACCACGAAGAGGTGGATTTCCTCTACCGGGCGGCCCAGATGGACTATCCGATCTACTACTGTCCCTTCACTCAAGCCTTCCACCGCGGAGCCCACTCGACACGGCAAAGGCCCCAACAGAAGGCTTTCTGGATCCGCCGCAACACCGTCCTCTTCTTCAAGAAACATGAGGTCGGGAAGTGGAGGTGGGTCTTCTTCTGGTTCACGCTTGCGGCGAGCCTCGTTTATAACCTTCTCCTTCTCCGCTGGCGTCGTGCCTACACGATTTTCGAAGGGGTACGTGAGGGCCTGTTTCCAAGGAGGAAGCCATAGAAGATCGTCATGAGGGGGTCATGAGTCCCTCACCGTCCGTATCCGACACCAAAGAGCAAGTAGCTGAGTCGGAGTCGGTCCATTCACATCCAGCGTCAGAGGCCCCCGAGGTCAGCTTCATCATCCCTTGCTATCGGTCCGGTGGGACCGTGGAGAGAACGCTGAACTCAATCCTTGGCCAGGTTACCTCCCTGGGCTTTGAGATCCTGGTGGTCGAGTCCTCGGGCGACGGCACGGCTGAATCGATCCGGACGCGGTTTCCTAGGGTCAACGTTCACGCGCTCTCCTCCCGCACCCATGCCGGCACTGCTCGGAACCTCGGCTCAACCCACGCGCTGGGTCGCTACCTCGCCTTCCTCGACGCCGATGTCGTCGTCGCCCCAGAGTGGCTGGAACAGCTTCATTCGAGGCTGGCCAGTTCATCGCAGATCAGAATGGTCTCGGCCGCGATCGCCAACGGCAATCCGACGCCCGTCACCCGGATTCTGCACTGGATCGAGTTCTCCCACTATCTGCCCGGACTCCCTTCCGGCTTTCGCGCGGCACTATCAACTGAAGTTCCTTTGTGTTGGGGGCAGAAAAGTGCCATGATTTCAAAGGGATAGGTGCGATAGGGAGTGCAGCGCTCTGCCTACACTCCAATGGTCTCCAGAAGATCAAAGGCGCGTTGCTGCTTGGCGCTAGGTGTGGT
>JAKZYH010000687.1:0-3496 GCA_047514575.1 Acidobacteriota bacterium
TCTCCAGCAACTGAGCGCGCCACGAAAGCAGCCCATCAAGTTCTTTGGTCATCTCGCAACCTCCTGAGAGGTATTATACTCTCAGAAATGTGTCAAGAAACATGGCTCTCGGGCAAAACCCACTTCTCTGACGCAGGCCCACGTCCCATCTTGTCCTTGACCATGGGACGTCAAGGCGCTATTATCACAGGCTCATCTGGCAAACAGGAGGAATGCATGTCACAACAACACCTGAGACACGGAATGCTCGCAACACTGGCGGTAGTCAGCCTAAGCCTTTCGCTGCTGATGCTGAGCCGTACTGAATCGGGAATGGCAGTGAATCATCGCGATGCGCCGATTTTCATATACCATAGCAGCGATGTACGGGAAATCCTGCTGAACAACTCCTACTCAGGTGATGATGACAACGATTCGAAGGTGGACACACTGATCACACGAAGTAGTGGCCTCTCCCTGAACCTGCTGAACCAGAAAGCAACAGATACCGCTCTGAGGCCCAACACTGCTGCCAACCCTAACATCAAGGGTGCGAGGATGAGGCTGACGCAGCGTAGCGCCGCCCGCTTGAACAAGCAGGAGGTTGGGACAGTAGAAATCCCTGCGATCGTTAAGATAGAAAACAGAAGAGTAAGGGCCAGGGCAGTCATCAACAAAAACCAGACTGCTGGCGATTTCGAGATTGGCGTGATTTTACCAAGCCTTAACGTCGGCCAGGATCGACGTTAGGATCCGATTCCTGGAACCTGCGCGAAACGTTCGGATCATCGAGCGATATCGACTTTTCGGTCACCCTACCCGCGGACAAGCGTACGTCCGATAGCCAGATCTTTTTCGAAGTACCTCGCGTATCCTCCGCGCGGATATCATAGCTGCCCTCTGTAAGTACGATCAGCTCGCCGCTGCGTGCCGACGTGATCGGTCGCTTCCGATCCTTGGACCCATAAACGTAGACGAAAACGTTGTCTCCTACCAATTCGGTACCGGTCCTGTCATAGGCTCTTACCAGCAGTTTTCCTGAGGGGAAATAGAGCGTCCGCCTCGCAGTCTTCCCGGGCTTCAGCTGCAGATCCCTGAGCCAGATATCCGGTTGATCGTGGGATCGGAAAAAGCTCGCGCGCACATCGTAGTGTCCAGATTGTAGGGTGACAGGTCGTCCAGCAGTGGTGTAAACCACTGGCTGTTGGTGATCATCCGCCCGGTAATAGTAGACGTAGACCTCAAACGGGCCAACTTCTTCGCCGTTTCTGATTGCCGCCCGGGTCACAACGGTCCCAGAAGAGAAGTCGACCCTCTCTTCGACCGATTCATTCTCTTTGATCTCAAGATCCCGCAGCCATCGGACAGGCTTATCATCAGAGCCCGAGAAAGTGACCTTGGCATCGTAATTTCCCTGTGCCAGGCCGAACGCTGCCCCGCCCTGAGCGGTGTCCACGATCTCCCGCTGCTGATCCCCGGCGCGATAGACCGTGACCGTTACCGACTCGCCCGACAGGTCCTGGCCTGCGTTGGTTGCATCGACTTTCAGGAAACCTCGGCGAAAAACGACTTCCTCGACGGTGTGGATTCCCGACTTCACAGTACGATCCCGCAGCCAGACTGCGTCCTTCTCCTCCGCCCCCTCCAGCAGCACGACCCGAAGATCGTAGTTTCCGGAACCGATGAGGGCCTTCTCGCCAGAGCTCATGGAGGTGATGATGTCATCCTGGTTGCCGGCGGACATGACATAGACGACCACCTCGTCCGGCGCGGCTGGCCCGTCACCGACGGTTGCCGCCACGCTGATCTCACCAACCTCGAACTCGACTTCCCGCACCGACTGCTGGCCTGCGGGCAGGTTGACATCCTCAATCCAAACGGTCTGTTGATCTTGGGAGCGGTTGAAGAAGAGACGAATGTCGTACCGACCCGGCGCCAGCTCGATTGCCCTATCCAGCTGCCCCTCCGCGGCCAGCTGCTCCCGCTGGAAGGCCGGAAAGACAGAAACTTCTACGTCACCGGACCTTAACGGGATACCACCGTTGGTGGCATGACAGACGACACTGGCTACAGGTCCTCCACGGTCCAGATTAAGCAGAATCGCCACCTGAACGGCTACCAACAACAGAAAAAGACCGGCATAGATCACAAAGCTGCGGTTATTCATTGTCGAATCCAACCGTACTGACCTCGCCGAAAATCTCCAATAAATCGTTGTAGACGAAGCTCTCCTCGGCCAGATCGACTGCAGGGGCCGGGCTGGCCAGAACTTTATCCAATAGCTCCTGGGCGTATCGATAATTTGGAGAGCGGTGCAAGGCGGTCTTCAGAGCCCTGATCCCATCGTCGGTGCGACCCTGCTTCAGGTTCAACAGTGCCAGGTTCGTGTGGGATAGGTGGACCCGAGGTAGCGGGAAGGTCGCGAGCTCGAGAGAACGCTCAAGCGCCCTGCGCGCCAACTGGAAGTCGCCCCTGTTTCCATGGGCAGCCCCAAGGTTCACATACGTGCCGGGATTGAAGGGCTGATACAGCGCGCCTTTTTGAAAAGTGTCGATGGCTTCTGAGAGACGACCCGTTTGAACATAGGCGAAGCCTAGGGCAAAGTACACATCTCCCTGAATGGGTTTCAACTCCAGCGCCCTCTTCAACGCTCGGAGTGCGGGCTCGTACTGACCCAGCTCTATCAAGAGGGCTCCCCGCCGGTAATAGTGGATCCAGTGCTTCCCCTGGCGCCGTGAGAGCCAATCGAGTACTTCCAGACTCTCACCGGATTGCCCGGACCGACGCAGAATCTCGCTGATCTGAAAGATCGATTCGAAATCAAAGGGGCGTATTCTGAGAGCAGTACCAAAGGAAGCGAGTGCGAACTGGCCATAGGATCCGACTTCTTCCTCCAGGAGCGCCAATTCCCGAGCCCATTCCCTGGCTGAAGTTCCGAAAGGCACGGCTGATTCCAGATCCCCGCGCAACTTGAAGGCCGCCCTGTCACTGATTTCCTTGAACAGGCCGGCAAGCTCGAAGTGGGCATGAAACTGATCCGGCTCACGTCGGATGACTTCACGATAAGCCTCACCTGCCGACGCCAGGTCTCCCCCGAGTCGGTAGGCGTGCGCCAACGAAAACCAAGCCTCGAGAAAGGCAGGAGATGCCGCAACAGCTGTCCGCAGAGCCTCGGCGGCCTTCTCCGGTTCCGGCTGGCGAAGATAGCTTCGTCCCAGCAGGTAGTTCGCTACAGGATTTCCCGGAGGCAGCGAGACTGACTGTTCCAGGTGCGCTCGGGCTTCTCCGAACTGACTTAACTTGAGATGGAGGATCGCCAGCGCAAGGCGAGAGGTGAGATGCTCCGGTTCACTCTCCAGAACCGCCTCGAAAGTCAGTCTAGCAGCCCGTGGTGGAAGTACCTAAATTTGACCGGGAAGGGATTCCGGTCGGCGACGAGTGAACGAGGTCTGCATCCGGAATTTTCCCAAGAAGGTTCCCACAATCTCGCCGATCAGCTGTTTGGTGGCGTTAACGA
>JAKZYH010000688.1:0-7603 GCA_047514575.1 Acidobacteriota bacterium
CCCACGGAGTGACCTTCCCCACGGAGTGACGCACGATATCGCCTATCCTCGACAAAAGTTTCGTTCTCGAATGGGACCCGCTGGGGGGCCACTGACCCGAAACTTCATTTCGAGTGTATTTCGGGTACAACAGGTTGAAAAGGCCATGTAATCGAAGGACACCTGTGTGATGATGAAACGCACCAAAATGCTCAGCAATGTTTGAGCGGGGAGGATGGGACTAGTGAATCAATCCGAGAAACCCCGAGCCAATATGAACCAGTGTACTAACGTACTCTCCCCACCGTGGTCCCTGTGCTCCATGGCCCTGACAACCCTTGCAATGACGGTCGCTTTACTTGCTTCCGGCGCCAACGCGAGCCAGATCATGCAGCCAGACGAAATCACCGAACTAGGTCTGTGGCTTTCCGCCAGCGACCTCGCCAAGGAACACAGCAATGGGCACTCGGTCAAGAGATGGCCGGACAGGTCGGGTAAGGCCTACGATGCCATTTGGGAGAACCTGATTCCGCAAGCAGGCCTGAGAGTGGGAGTGCATCAACCGCCGACTTTCAAGACCGACGCCCTGGCAGGCCACCCCGCCGTGTCCTTCGATGCGGCCCAGCGTCAGACGCTGATCCTCAACCGGGCCGGCCATGCACTGGGACAAGCGATCAGTGGATTTTCAGCAGTTTTCGTGGTTCGCGCGGATCTTTTCTACGGTCCCGCTCCGGCGACAGACGTCGCGTGGGGCAAGAACCGCTATCTGTTTATTTCCCACATTAGTAACTACGATACGCGGGTCTCGGTGCAAATCGTCGAAGGAAGCGGCGAGGTGAGGCTCTCTTCACGGCCCAGGCCCAAGGAGAAGATCGATCACACTAGGTCCCTTGCCAACGGCCGACAGCTGACGATCAAGGGCGAAGCCTGGCACCGGTTGATGGTGACGGTCGATTACCGGGAGAAAGAGACCCGCATCATCCTGGACGGGAAGATTATCGCCGGGACATTGCCTCCGACCAGTCTGGATGTCTTTGAGGACGTCCCCAGTCCGATCACGGGAATCGGCAGCAACACCCTGGACTCCTGGCTTAGCTGCCAGATCGCGGAAATCATCTGCTACCAGAAGGCCCTTGGAATTGACGAAGTGCGATCCCTGGACGCCTATCTCTGCCAGAGGTATGGTCTCGAGCCATGACGCTTCGATTGGGAAAGTCTGATCCAGAGCCTGGCTATCTTGCAGCCAGGCGGGTCACCCGCTCAAGCTCGCCAGTCCACAGGGCTTCCAGCTCCTTCAGCTTATCGGGTAGCTGACTGGCCAGGTCTCGGGTTGGCCAGCAGCGAGCCGTGTCATAGAACTGGGTGAAGCGCAGTCCGCCCGCTGCCAGTGCATCCAGGTTCGGTGTCGCGATCTCGCCGCCGTAAGACCCGAGGTCCGAATATCCCATATCGTCCGCGAGGATGAAGACAATGTTCGGCCGCTTGGATTCCGCCTCCGCCGCAGAGGCCTGAGTAGCAGCAGGCAGCACAATCAGGACCAACGTCACGAAGAGGAAACAAACGCGCATGTTCAAATGCTCCGATTGAGATAGGCCAGGATCATAGCCACGCAATTGAGCCGGCCTCATTGGAAGCGCAGGGAATACAGGTCGGCGTCCTTCATGACGAAACGCAGCCGGACTGGCTTCCCGGCAATCCCGGCCAGTGGCTTGTCGGAAGTCGCCTTGGTATGACTTCGCTCCCACCTCACCGTATGCTCGATCTCGTCTCCCCAGATCAGGGGCGATTCCCTCAGGGCGAAACCGGGCAGGGGGTTGCCTCTGACATCTTGGATCTCTACCCGGATACTGCCTGCAGCCGAGGTGGCGAAATTGAGCACCAACCTGTCCCCCTCGAAGACCAGAGACCGGGTAATCAGCTCTCCCCCGGAATAGCCCGCGTGCACCGAAACGAAGCCGTCCAGGCGTAGGACCATGCGCTCCAGGTGGGAACTGGGGTAGGTATTGTTGCGACCCACGTAGAGAGAGATTTCGTCCGCGGACGTGGGCACGATCCCGGAAGCAGGCATGTTGCAGCGATGGACCCAGTTGCGAGGGTCCCGACCCGGCCGGATGAAGGCCTCCATGAAGCGCCGGTCCCAGTGCACGCCGTCCCGGCTGCTCATGAAGACGCCCTCGGAGACCCCCGGGTAGGGGTTAGTGGAGTGAAAGGTTCTCCAGGGAACGAATCTCTTGGGGAGTGAGATGTAGATGTGGGGAGCGCGGAAGTAGGGAGTAGTGGCGTTGGTATAGAGCTCTTCCCGGGCCGTATTCCCGTACTCTGCCCACTGCCCCGGGGTCCACTCGAAAAAGTCCTTCGAGGTGGCATACTTCAGGCTGCGAACGCCGTCGAAATCCCGATACACGGCGGCGTATTGGTGCCGGACCGGATCCCAGAAGGGCACGTTCAGGGAGTCGAATTTCCCATCGGTGATAGCGGGCTCGGGGCTGGCCAGACTCCAGCGTTTACCGTCGGGCGACACGAAGGCCATCAGGACAGACTCGGGCCAGCTCCCCATATTCGCCAATGCCTTGTAGAGCTGAGCGGGCGGCGCATCGGGATTCCCGTCCTTGAAGGGCGCGAAGCAGCAACCTGCCTCTTCCTTCCAGACGATATTGTTGTCCCTGGAGCCCTGGAACTCGACCAGGCCCAGTGAGGGACGAGACCATTCGATCCCGTCCCTGCTTTCGATAAGACAGGTGACGGACTCGTGCTTGGGGAGGACCTTTTCGCCCGGTCGCAGTTGGTCCTGGTCGGCGTAATCCGGGTGGCTGGTTCCCGAATAGTACATCCGGTAGCCGTCTTCGTCCCGGAATACGGTGTGATAGTCGCTGGTATTGCCCTCCCAGGGCTTATCGAAGGAAATGATCTTCCCGGCAGAGACGGGAGTGTGCAGCTTGAGATGGACCCCGTCCATGGAATCGATGAGGAAGTCATCTACGAACAGCTCCAGCCGGGAGCCGATGTCGACGGGCTGCTTGGAATCGGTGGCTTCTGCTGACGGCGTTGCCAGCACCAATGAAAACATCAGGGAAACCAGCGAAAAAACTGACACTTTTGCCCTCATTGCCCCTCCTCAGCGACCATGGGGATCATGGTTCCAACTGGACTCCAGGCTATAGGAGCGAACCGGCATGATCAATGGGAAAAAGCCTCTCCCAGGGTCTATCTCGAGGCGGGCTCAGAGTTCGGTTCTCTCTCGATGTGTTATCCTCTGTATCATGTCTAGACTTAATTTGACACTTGATAATGACACGGAAACGCAATTGGAAGGCTACGCGAGAAAGCTTGGCAAGCCGCGGGCTCGGCTGGCTCGGGAGCTATTGAGGGAGGGTCTTTCCCGGCGGGCGGCCCAGGATCGACGGCGCCAACTTGCCGAGGACTACGCCGCGGATCGCGAGGATGTCGAGGAACTGCTGGGCGAGCTCGAAGGGCTCCAAAACGATCTCTTGGGAGAGGAAGATGCCTGACGAGATCCAGATTCGCCGAGGAGATGTCCTGTGGATTCAATGCGATTTGTCACTGGGGGTCGAGCCACGCAAGACGAGAACCTGTGTGGTCGTCTCCAACGACATCGCCAATCGATACGGTCAGGCCGTGACCGTGGTGCCCACCCAGGCCTTTACGCCGGATCGCGCCCGCAGAACCTACATCGTGGACCTGCGTCCGCCCAGATCCAGCCTTCGGCAGGCCCGAGTGGCCAACGCCTCGATGGTGATGACCTACGACCGCAGGCGGGTGGTCCGCACAGCAGGGCACCTCAGCGCGCAAGCCCAGAGGGATCTGGATGAGGCCCTCCGCGTGCATCTGGCTCTGATCCCCATCTGAAGTGTGGGGAGAAAAACCATGTACGTTCCGATTCTCCGCAGGATGCTCCGTTGCTCGTTTGCCTGGTCGAGATGGTGGATGGCGTGTGTCCTCGGCTGGGTTGTGGTTTTCGTGGGATCAAACAACTCAATCTTTTCGCAGATCGCGGCGGAGGCGGTGGACCTGCAGGTCAGCGAGTACGCTCCGAGGAACGGGACGTTTCCCGGTTGCACACATATCCTGTTTCGAGGAATGCAGGAGATTATCACGGCAGGAAGTCGGCTTCGTTTTCGCGACGATAGTCGCGACAAGTTTCGCGAGTCACCCCTGATGATCTTCGAAGACCCGCATGCGGTCGCGTACAATCCGCGCAATGGTTTGTACTACGCTACCGACACCGGTCGGCATCGCCTGGTGTCGTTCCGCGATCTGAATCTGCCTCACATCGAGCAGGTGGCCGAGGTGATCGCCGGCGTGAAGCTCGATCGTCCGCACGACATCGTCATCGACGACGAGGGTTGGATGTACGGGCTCAATCCGAATCGAGCGACGGTTTTTCGCTTCTGGGGATTTGGTCAAAGCGAATCCTCACTCGACCTCTCGCAGCATCTCGGCTACTCGCGAGCACTGACGATTGTGGACGGCAAGGTCTACGTCGTGGGTTCGAGTGTCGGCAAGATCATCGAGATTGACGATTTTTCAAAACAGCAGTTTCGTGTGTTCATGAGCTTCGGCAAGAAACGCGACACAACGGCGGGCAGCTGGAGCACCACCGGACTAGTGCCCAACGACATCGAGTTTTTCGCGGGGCAGTGGTATGTGACGTCGTACTTCTGTCCAGCCTATGCCCAGGGGACGGACTCCAATGAGATGAAGTTTATTAGATTCTCGTCTTGGCGGGACTTCGAAACCGGCCAGTGGGAAGACATCAGCGGACTCTTGCCTCCAGACATTGTCCCCTACTATCTGACAATTCGCGGGGCCGACTTGTTCGTGGCAAGTTTCACTCACGAAGCCAAAGGCCAACCCGGCCGCATCTACCGCATCGGCAGATCCAGGATCGTCTCACCGTGACCTGAAACAGCGAGAGCGTTTCCCACTAGTCCAGCCGTGGCGGTGGTCTCCAGGCCGCCGTGCGTCGAGCCAGCGGCTCGACGTATGAATACTTCGGCCTGGGGACCGAAGCCACGCGCGAGTTTCAAGTCAGGGTTCCCAAACCCGTTCTGTTTTCGCGGTTCTCGAGTTCCTGAAAAGAAGGCCAATCCCAACGGGATTGGGTCTTCCAGCCCAGGGTTTCCGGACCCTGGGAAAGAGGAGCTTCACGCCGCAACTAAATAGCGTACTGAAGGACGAGGAGTATCGCACGCTTCAACAAGCTTTAATGTTCCGCCCTGACCAGGGCGCGATGATCCGTGGTAGCGGAAGTCTGCGGAAGGTCCGATGGGACAGAAGTGGTATTGGGAGACGGGGTAGCATTCGTGTCATCTATACTGGCATGAGGGTGATGAAACATTCTACATGTTCTTCGCCGATGGAAAGAACATCCAGGACGACCTCCGCCCGCGCACTGCTGAAAGTGGCTGCCGAGACCCCCGATGCAGTTGCCGAGGCTCTGAGCGCCTAAGACCGTGGCAAAGGACGTTCTCAGAGTGCAGAACATGAACTCTGACGATAGAGACAAAGACAGACAAAGCAAGCAAGATCCTAAAGAGAAGCCAGCGAGCAAGCCAAAGGGGAAGGCTCCTCCGCTGTCGCGCTTGATCCGCCAGCCCAATCCACCGCGCAGATCGGTCACGAGTGGACGAAAAGGCAAGAAATAGGCTGCCTCCCCAACTCACCGTCTCTCATGGCTCATGATCCTTCGCTGGCTGAAACCCAATCTGTCGGCGCAGGGGAGGTTGTTCTGGGTCCATCAGCTTGCTGATGGCATCAAAGACGACACGAAACTTGGCGTCGTACTCTTCCTCCAATTCCTCCAGCTTACGGGCAAGGTCCTTGTGGGTCCCCAGCAGTTGCCGGATCCGGACAAAGGTGTCCATGATCTGAATATTGACCTGAATCGCTCCCTTGCTGTGCAGAACGCTGGAAAGCATTGCCACACCTTGCTCGGTGAAAGCATGCGGTGGGTAGCGACGACCGCCCCATTGTCTTGAGATCCCAATCTGGGATTTCAAGTTTTGCCTCTCAAGATTCGACTTCAACTTGTCGAACTCCTCCTGGGTGAGTTGGAACATGAAGTGGGAGGGAAACCGATCTGCATTTCTCTTCACGTTCCGTACCAGGATACGGGTCTCTACGCCGTACAGCTCAGCCAAGTCGCTATCTAGCATGACCTTATGGCTACGGATCAAATGGATCCGCTGCCGGATCGACTCTAATCGGATGATGTGCTGATCAGGGTGCGTAGATGGTTTTGACATTGGTTTCGTCCGCACTCCCCGTCCCGTTGGGGCTGAGCGTAGCAATCCCCAGGGAGCGGTACCGTCTCTGATCTGCCGCTACCTACTAGGAACGTGCGTGGCCAGAAAAACACGAATACGCACAACCACAGGCTGGAATTCCGCGCGCAGGGAAAGACAGGCATGGAGGGTCAAGAGCTACGGGCAATGATCGATGTGCAGAATCCGCTTTCAGGAGGGAGTTCTGACGGCCGCCGGAGCAGGGCGTGGTGATCCGCGGTTAGAAACTCACTGTACTTCGCCGAGCTCGATGAGTGCCGCGTAGCGGCCGTCCCCTTGCAAGCTGTTGCGAAATGACCCGCCATCAGTAATACATCGCAATGTACTTGTACGCCTTCCCGAAAAGCTCCTGGTCCTGGTGCAGCCGGTACTTGAAGAGCGTCTTCCGAAGAGCCATCTTCACCTCCCGTTCTCCGGCGTGTGTGTTCTGCCATCCATCAAAACGGACGATACGGACAATCTCGTCGATGTCGCCCACCACGCGCTCAACCATGACCGGCGTGTCGGAATTGCTCGCTTCCTCGAACAGCTCGGTCAGTGCGGCCTTACCGCGGTCCTCCTCCTCGATGGGTGGCGCTATCTGCTCGGTGGCCACCACGTCCTTGGCCAGGTGGAGAAGCTCCTTGAGCAACTCGACGCTCGTTAGCAGGCCTTGTTCGTGCCGGTTCTTCAGGTCCTCGAGCCGTTCCGCCAGGGCCTTGAACAGCGGATCGTGCAAGTGCTTGCGCAGCCTGTGTGCCAGCTTGATCTCGATTTCTTTGGACTTCTTCTTCGGATCCGGGACACCCTGAACGGCCTCCAGCAGGTTGGCATTCAGCACCAGGGTCTCGAGGTCGTCCTGCACCGCGTCGACCCTCACGTTCTCGTGGATCAGATCGATGGTCTTGGCCCCGAGCTTGTGCCAGAGCAGCCTCCCGGTGCCGGTCGAGGGTTTCACCGACTCGTAGACCTGGGCGATCCAGCGGTAGTCGGTCTCGAAGTCACTCAGTACCGGATCCGGAGAGATCGCCTCCCAGAGGCGCGCCAGATAGCTGCAATCGGCGGCGAAGCGGTCGCGGGCTGCATTGTCAGACAGGCACTCCTGGGCGGCGATCAGGCCTTCGTAGCCTTCCTGGGTCCGGTCGACTCCGCTGAAGTAGTCCAGGCACTTCTGGATCGCCTCGGGCAGTTTCGACTTCAGCTCACCGATGTTGGTCACCACGCGGGTGATGCCCTCCTCGTCAAACTGGATCGCCTGGGCCACGTTGTCGAAGACGCCGATATAGTCGACGATGAGTCCGTGCGACTTCATCTGCCCGTAGGGCCGGTTGGTGCGGCAG
>JAKZYH010000689.1:0-10579 GCA_047514575.1 Acidobacteriota bacterium
GTGCGAACGGTGGAAAAACAACTGCGAGCACTTGCCAGTTCTCCTCCAGAACTACTTGTTTTTCCACGGTTTGCATAGTGCGGCAGTTTCCATGGCCTGCCTTTGACTGGCGGCACCTCCCCATTTACCGGATGAACCAGATTTCTTCGTCCCCATTTCTCTTGGCGACCGCCAAGGATCCGATGTCGCTCAGATTCTTTCGGTCCTCCGGCTGCAGCCTCACCCAGATGGGCACTTCCCCAGCAGGCTGAGAGAATCCCGTTACTCTGCGACCCCGAAGCGTGACTGCAAGCAGCTCGGAAATCGACGCGGGCGTCAGGTTGTAGCTCTTGGTCAGGGCCCGGTCGAAAGCGACCTGGACCTCTTCCGTTCCCCGATCCTGCTCGGTCTGAATATCTTCGAACTCTGGCGCTTCGCTAAATCGGGTCTTGGCTTCGAGGGCCAGGACCTCCAGCCTGCCGCTATCTTCACCGTACAGCCTGGCGCGAATTTGATTTCGATTCCTTTGACTTCTGGGACGCCTCAGCGAAATCTGAGCGCCCGGAATCTCCGGCAATCCCCTCGCGATCTCCTCGCGAATCTCCTGTACCTCGCTGGGTGTGATCTTGTCGGCGTCAAACTGGATTCTGGTGGAGGCGGAATTCCATCTGAATCCACTGTAGATATTTGCGATCTTGAAGCGCTCCCGGTTGGCAAGGAGAAACCTCTCCACTGGCGTCACGAACTCACTCTCGATACTCTCGTGACTGTAGTTCTCCGTGAACTCGTAATGAATCGCCAGCTTACTCAAGCCTTCCTTCTCAGGAGGATTGTCAGTCAACCGGAAAAAGGGATAAAGCGTGGTTACAAAAATCCCCAGGATCAACAGCACCGTGAACCCTCGGTGCCGGAGAGTCCAGGACATCAGCTTTAGATAAGAACCAGTCAGGAACGAGGTTCCTGATGCGGAATCCTGCGAACCTGAATGTTCCCTGTGGACAGTACCCTCTGCCGGGGCGGCCTGAAGTACCGATCCCTTGGCGGGATCAACACGAAAGAACCGAGCCAACAGCATCGGGATCAGGGTCAACGACACTAACAGGGAGCAGGCAAGCGTTATGATCAGCGAGACACCCGCGTTTGCCAGCCACAGGGAAAGGTCCGTGGTCTGTGCGAAGACCAACAACGGAGCGAAGATGATCATCGAGGTCAGCGTTGCCGCCACTACCGCAGTCGTCACTTCGTTGGTGCCGGCAGCAGCAGCCGCGACCCGTTTCTCTCCCCTTTCCAGCTTACGATAGATCGATTCCAGAACCACCACGGCGTTGTCGACCAGAAGACCCGTCGAGAGCATCAGACCCATCATCGAGAGCACGTTGAGCGTCTCGCCCAGGACATAGAGTAGGCCCACCGCCACCAGGATCGAAAACGGTATGGCGAATCCTACTGCCAACGCTACCGCCAGACTTCGCAGGAAAAAGAACAGGACGGCTACCGCTAGCAGAGCCCCCAGGGTCCCCGACTTCAGCAGGTTGGAGAGCGCCTCGGTGATCTCGTGCCCTTGATTGTCCCATAGGGACAACGTGACTCCAGACAATGAGGGGTCGCGATTCAGTTCCTCGATCTTGGACATGACCCGGCCCACCGTGTCCACCGTATTGGCCGCCGCGGTTTTGCGGACTTCGACCGTGACCGCATTCTCGCCGTTGAGATGGCGGCCGTAGCTGAGCTCTTCGGCTCCCATTCTGACGTCGGCGATATCCCCGAGCCTGAGGCCCGCGCCGCCGATGGGAAAATTCCGGATCTCGTCCAAGGAACTCGCTGAGCCTTCACCCAGGACGCCGTAGCGCCGGCCCGCATCGGCGACACTTCCCAACGAAGCCTTCCAGTTCATGTTTCGCAGCAGCTGGGTGACCTGGGCCAGCTCCACCCGGTGACGTCTCAGGTCGGCCAATCGAAGGTCGACGTTGATATGCTGCCGCCGAAGTCCTTCGATGCGGACATTCCCCACCCCCTCCACGCGCTCCAGCGCCTTCCGGACCTTCGAGTCAAGTAAGTCGTATTCGCCCACCAGATCTCGGCTGGAGGAGATGCGTCCTGCCGCGATCGGGGTATCGTCGTAACCCCAGGTCTGAATGTCTACGTGCTCCAGGTCGTCCGGGAGTCGGGGACGAGTCAAATCGAGTCTCTCCCTCACTTCCCAGCGAAGCCAATCCACATCTCTGTCCAGGCCAAATTCGAGAAAGATGTAGGAGCTGTCCCGGTTCGAGGTCGAAGTGATCCGCTCCAGGCCGGGTATCGTGCTCAGGGATTCCTCCAGCGGCACGGTGATGCTCTCCAGGACCTGCTGAGGAGTGGATCCAGGGTAGGGCAGCTGGATCCCGACGTAGGGCGTGTCCACGTCCGGCAGCATGACCAGCGGGATTCGGTCAATTGAGATGGCTCCCAAAACGAGGAAGCAGAGGAAGACCATGCACACCGTGACGGGATGGCGAATCGAGAGATCTGCGAGTCGGAGCGGTGCCTTCTTTTCCTTCATGCTCCTTCCCTTCTGGAGCCCCACCCAGATACCCTCATGATGTTACGTCGGCAACAAACCCGTTGGGGTAGATCCTTCCTGCTAGCTGCAGTCCAGCTTGGTTAAGTTTCAGGCCAGTCCCGCCCCGGCTGCGCCGCCACATTCGAGAACGAAACTTCCGGCTACTGGGGAGATTGTGCGTCACTCCGTGGGGAAGAGTTGTCCGGCTCTCTCCTCGGCACTTGGATTCATGTTGCTAACGAGTCAAGTCGTTCGCGGCTCTGTCGGATCGCCAATGCTCGTGGATGATAGTCGATCGTTTGGAGCTTGGTGCTTGTGATTTGGAACTTGTTTGTATCTTGTTTCTTGTACCTTGGAATTTTTTAAGTTTCAGGTTAGCGCCGCCCTCGGCTGCAAACCGCCGGATCATTCGAAAAAGAAACTTCGGCCGGCGTGGCGGTGGCTTCCAAGCCGCCGTATTCCTTCCGTCGAGCCTTTGGCTCGAAAAACGGCGGCCCGGAGGCCACCGCCACGGTTTTTGGACAACAGTCTGGAGAATTCCCTATCCAATTTTAGATCAATGGTTTACGTCCTTTTTCCCTCCGAATTCACAGATGAGGTTTCAGGTTAGACGCACTGACGCTCGAGCGTACTAATCTGCCTCCTCCAAGACATAGACTTTGCGATCCACCAGCTCGTACACCAGCGGGATGACGATCAGTGTCAGAAGGGTTGCGCAGAGCAACCCCCCGATCAAAGCCACCGCCATGGGGGCCCAGGTTTCGGACCCTTGACCCAACGACAACGCCATCGGGATCAGTCCGAGTACCGTGGTGAGAGTAGTCATTACAATCGGGCGCAGGCGGACCCTGGCTGCCTCGACCACAGCATCGTAGCGAGAGAGACCTCGCTGGCGCAGTTGGTTGGTGTAATCGATTAGGACGATTGCGTTGTTGACCACGATCCCCGAAAGGATGATGCAACCCAGAAAGACCATCACGCTGACGGCCATCCCTGTCAGTGAAAGCGCCAGGACTACCCCCAACGCGCCCAGGGGAAGGGTGAAGATGATGACGAAGGGATGGATCAGCGATTCGAACTGGGATGCCAGAACCAGATAGACCAGGAATACCGCTAGAGCCAGGGCGAACAGGAGGCTGTTGAAGGAGGTGTTCAGCTCCTCGTTCTGGCCTGCCAGAACCAGCGTTACCGCCTCCCCTAATTGATCACGCAGCTGGTTCAACTCGCTGCGGATCTCCTCCGATACGACGCTCAGGGCTCGCCCGCTCAGATTGGCTGTAACCACCGCCGCGCGCTGGGAACTGATACGGTGAATGGCGCTGGGTCCACGGTCCAGGAACACCTGGGCCACGGCTCCTAGCCTGATAGGGACCTTCCCGTTGACAGTCGAGGCGGAGGCCGCTTGCAGAGGTTCTTCATCGTTCTGTCCAAGCCCGCCGGATGTCCCGGTTGCTACTACCAGGCGCTTGATCGCTTCGATGTTTCCGCGGTCTCCCTCACCCGCCCTGACCAGAATATCGATCTGTCTATCCTCATCCCGGTAACGAGTGGCCACATCGCCCCGGATCTTGTTCCTGAGAATGTTGCTGATCTGCCTCTCTTCCAGGCCCAGACGAGACAGGCGTTGGCGGTCGAAGCGAATCCGGATCTCCGGGCTGCCGGGTCGGGTACTGGTCTGAACATCGCTAAGACCTTCGATTCCCGCCAGAACCCTGGCAACCTCCTGGGCAGCAGCACGCGAGGCCTCGAGATCGAAGGTATAGATCTCGATTTCAATCGGAGCTCTCCAGCTGAAGATCGCGGGACGCCTGAAACTGTAGGTCACCTCGGGGTATTCTCGCAGCTCACTCCGGATCCCCTCGATTATCTCCTCCTCTGTCTGTCTATCCTGTTGATTCTCGAGGACGGCGTAGATCTCAGCCAGGTTTTCTCGCTCCAGCCCTCGGTCAAATTGGTTCTGGCTGCCCGTGCCGACGCTGGAAAAAATCGATCGGACCCCAGGATAGTTCAAGACGCGCGTCTCTACATCTCTCACAACCTGGTCCGTGCTCTGGAGCAGCCTGCCCTCGGGGAGCCTGACTTCGAAGGCAAACTCGCCCTGAGACATCGAAGGAAGCAGCTCCGCTCCCAAGCGAAACGACAGGATTCCTGCGACCCCGACCAGCAACACAACCGTGAGAAAGACGGTTTTCTTGTGACCCAGTGACCAGATCAGCAGGCCTGGGTACCTGCCGGCCAGGAAAGTGAATCCCGCCTCAAAAACGTTCAGCAGCGGGGCAAGAATCCTGAGGAGCAGTCGACCGAGTCCCCGTACCAGACGCTGCAGATCAACCAGGAGCAGAATGACCACGTCGATGAAGACCAAACGAAGGGTCTTTCGCAGGATGGCCTGGAGATTCCAGATCGATCGTCGAAAGAAACCCGAGGACGGGTGAGGGCCGATGATTGCCGGGGCGGTGCCCCAATGCTCGCCCGCTTCCGTCGTTTGCTGCTTGAAGCCCAGTGCAAGAATCATGGGAATAACGGTTAAGGCGACAAGCAGCGAAGCCAACAGCGAGTAGGTGATGGTCAGGGCCTGGTCCTTGAAGAGCTGACCCGCAATGCCCTCCACAAAGATCAGTGGCAGGAAGACGGCCACGGTCGAGAGCGTGGACGCGGTCACCGCCCTGCCCACCTCAGTGGCTCCGCGCAAGACGGCTTCCCGACGCTTCCCTCCCTGTCGGAGATGACGATGAACCGACTCCAGGACGACGATGGAGTTGTCCACCAGCATCCCCACACCAAGAGCCACCCCGCTCAATGACATGATGTTCAGCGTGATGCCGGTCTGGTACATCAGGGCAAAGGTAGCCAAAACTGAAATGGGAATGCAGGAACCGATGATGAGAGTGCTGCGCAGATCTCTCAGGAACAGAAACAAGACCAGTGTCGCGAGAAGGCCACCAATCAGGGCCGCCTGGAGGACATTGTGGATGGCATTCTCTATGAATTCTGCCTGGTTGAAGACCACTCGATAGGCGATACCCGACGGGAAAAGGCCAGAGCTCTGCAGCTGGGAAAGCCGTTGCTTCACGGCTCCAGCGACGGTGACGGTATTGGCGCTCCCTTCTTTGTAGATCGACAGCTCCACCGTCTCTTTCCCGTCCAGGCGGGCGATTACTTTTTGCTCTTTGGCGCCCCTCCAGACCTTGGCCACATCGCCGAGAATGATTTTCGATCCCGCTACGTCATGGAGGATCGTCTGTCTGATGTCGTCGACTGAGCCGAACTGGTTGAGCATGCGAACCTGGTACCTGGCATCGAGATCTTCCAGACTTCCGGTGGCCTGATTGAGATTGGCCTGGTCCAGGAGACGGGTCACTTCGGTGATGGCGATCCCCAGTTCGGCCAGCCGCTTTTCGTCGATCTCGATGTGGATCTGCTCCTCGACTCCACCCATGACCTGCACTGCAGCCACCCCATCGGTGGCCTCCAGATCTTTCTTCACTTGCTTCTCGGCGGCGTAGCGGAGATCCGTGAGGCTCAGATCTGCGCTCTCGCCGAAGAGCCGCAGTCGCATGATGGGATCGCGAGCCGGATCAAAGCGGAGAATGATGGACTTGCCCACGCCCTGGGGCAGGGTCACAGCATCGAGCTTCTCCCTTACTTCGAGGCTGGCCAGGTCCATGTTGGTGTTCCAGGAAAATTCCAGCACCACTTCCGACTGGCCGGTTCGGGACACGGAGCTGAGGCGTTTCAGGCCCGGGACACCCCCTGCCGCTTCTTCTATAGGTCGGGTGATCAGATTCTCGACCTCCTCGGGCGCGGCGTCGAGGTAGGCCGTCCGCAGCGTCAAGGAAGGATAGGAAATGTCAGGGAGCAGATTGAGTGGCAGTCGATCGAGCGAGACCAGACCGAACAGAACCACCGCTGTCGCGAACATGAAAACCGTGACGGGACGGTGAATCGAGGTTCGGATGAGATTCATCTAATTGCTTCGAAGCGAGTGAGCAGGTCGAGTGAGCTCTGGAGAGATGCGAAATCGGATTCCTCCTGGCGGGCTAGGTCATTCAGGGCCGACGACCGGTTTTATCCTGGTGCCCTCCTGCAAGGCCCCTTGACCTGCAAACACAACCTGATCTCCAGCGGCGAGACCATGCAGAATCTCGACCTGGTCGTCATCTTCATCGCCAAGACCTACCGCCACGCGCCTGGCCTGTCCTCCCCGAGCCACAAACACGAACGAGTCTCCTTTCTCCTTCACTATGGCGCGCCTGGGAACAACAACGGAGTCCGCAGGGTCATCGGTCTTGATATCCACGCGCACAAAAGCACCCGGCCGAAAAGACCCGCCCGCCTCGTCCAGCTGGACGGTGACCTTGATGGTTCCAGTGGCTTCGTCAACCACCTGGCCGACGCGAACCACGCGGCCAGATGTCTTCCTGGTCCCAGCGGCCCCACTACTCAAAACGGCACTCTGATCTTCTCGGACATCGTGGGCCTCGGCCTCAGACAAGTGGATATCCGCAAACAAAGGAGAAAAGTCAGCCAGCTTGAATAGCGGCAGCGAATCGCCGACGGTCTGACCGATACTGACCAGACGCTCAGTAATGTACCCGCCAAAAGGTGCTTTGATCCGCGTTCGGGAAATCTCAAGCTGAGTCTCCGCGATCTCTGTTTTCAGTTCTTCCTGGTGGTGGGTCAGCTGCTGTACTTCAGCCTGCGATACGCGCTGGTCAAACTCCAGACTCTCGATGGCGTGTTCTATCTGGGATACCTCGCGCCTACTGACCAACCCGTCCTCATACATCTCCTGAAGGCCCTGCAGGTCCTCTTTGGTGTTACGAAGCTGGGCGGTGGTTTTTTCCTGCAGGATCTCTGCCTTCTCCAGCTGCAATCCGGCCTGGGCCAGTTTCTGCTGGGCCGACTCCAGGCGCATGCGCAGTTGGGTCTCATCCAGGATACAGAGTGCTTGAGCTCTTCTCACGTAGTCGCCTTCCTCAGCCATGATTCTCTGGACGATACCGTCGCTCTGAGCCGGAATCTCAACCTCCCGCAGAGGACGTAGGTTGGAAGTGGAGGTGACGAAGGAAGAGATCTCACCATCCGCGGCCACGACCAACGACACCGGAACTACTGTCTCGTCACCCGCTCGGGCCGAAGCAGTGGAAGGCGGACTGCCTGGCTTCTGCGAACTGACAGTCTCGGGACTTCGATTCAGCAGGAGATAGGCGGCGCCCATCAACAGAAGTACGATCAGAACAGCGTAGACCTTCGTCCTGGAGGGCAAGGGCCGCTGAGCTCCCTGGGGCGGTTCACCCGCGGCCCTCAAACTGTCGTTAGTTGAGGATGGGGATCCCGGCGCAACTGGCGGCTCCTGCTTTGTCCCTGCAGGGTTCTTCCCCTTGATTCCAAGCCGTTTCTCGAGGGCCTTGATCTGCTCTTGCTGATCGGCGACTTTCCGCTGCAGCCTGGCGACCGCCTCTGTGGTTTCCTCAGACTCCTCAAGCGCGGGATCTCTGGTCGATTCTGAGAATTGGGTGGGGCGTCCCACATCCCTCATCGCATTCCTCCTGATCCGTCCAGAGCCCGATTCGGCATGCCGACCGCGCACAAAAAAAGGACGGGCGCCAGGACCAGTCGTTGTTATTCTAGCTCAAGGCAGGCTGCGGAGCACTCACCTGCTATGAAATCCGGTCGGCACCCAGCTGCTGCAGTGCCCGTTTCAGACTCGATGCCGTATCCGAGAACTCGGCCACTGCCCGTCCCAGGAACAGGGCTCCGAAGACCCCAAGCAGAGCTCCGGCGATCCAGGCCTGGTCGAGTGCTGCAGCAGCGGCAAGGGCTGCCACCGACAGCATCGTCCCCCAGGCTGCGGCGCCAAACTTGGGTACTGCTCGAAAGCGCAGCAGTTGTTTTCCGCCTCCGTGCTCTTCGACGGTCATCAGGAGCCGGGCTCCCCCCAGCACCCCACACCACGCATCCAGATCCCAGCCGTCATAGTCACCACCCCGGTGGACCACAACCCGATGCGATTTCAGTGCCGACTCCAGCGAGGTCAACCACTCTTCCGGAGCCTTCCACTCCTCACTCCAGAACGAAAAGGTGAGCACACGCGGGAACATCCACCCTGAGACGCCTCTTCTGCGCCAGGGGGTCAGGTCATAGTGCAGGCGACCGCAGAGACGCGCTATCGGATGAAGAATGTGAAGCAAGGCGGTAAGAAATCTTCGCTTCAGACGAGCGGCCGGGATCTGTCCGAGCCATTGAAGCTCACCCTCATGGCACTGACCACCGACTGAACCAGGACCGCTCCCACCGCCAGCAGCAGCAGAGGCCAGACCAGGAGCAGGGGCTTCCACAGGAACCCCAGGCTTGACAGTCCAG
The DNA here is from genome assembly GCA_047514575.1 of Acidobacteriota bacterium. Taxonomy (GTDB): domain Bacteria; phylum Acidobacteriota; class UBA6911; order RPQK01; family JAJDTT01; genus CAUZIZ01. Next base: position 8,885 of record JAKZYH010000689.1, read on the forward strand.
CCAAGCCGAGAATGACCAGGAACCACTCCGGCATCAGGGGCAGCGACAGCAGCTTTCCGTTGCTCGGGGCGTAGAGCCGCTGAAAAAGCCCGGTGCCCCAGACACCGTGGTAGATACGGGAGCGCCTCAGCGGAAGCGGGCGGGTGTGACTGTCTCCGTAGACCCTTCCCCTCCAGGTCAGGTGTCCATGGTGATTGTATTTCTCAGGCCACTCGCGCTCCAGCAGCGCTTCGGCTCTGCCGTAGTTGAGCTGTTGCCGCCAGTAGTGGCGCAGTGAGCCTCTTGGATGATGCCAAACCATCGCCGCCGGATTGAAGCCCAGCGTCCAGCCGCGTTGTTGAAGCTTCCAGCAGACATTCACATCGTCGCCTGCGATTCGGAACTGGGGATCGAAGCCACCTACCTCCTCGAGGGCGCTCTTAAAAAACGCCATATTGCATCCAGGAATGTGCTCGGCTTCCTCGTCGGTCAGAAGAACATGGACCGGACCTCCCGGAGCCCTGCCTACGCACTCCGCTACCTGGCCTAGTTTAGGCGGCACTATGTTCGGCCCCCCGATGGCGGCGTGGTCCGTCTTCAGGAAGCTGAGTGCCAGGTGGATAAGCCAGTGTGGGTCCGGGTAGGCGTCGGCATCGATATAGGCCACGATGGATCCGGTGGCCGCCTCCATCCCTGTATTGCGAGCATTGCTCAGACCTTGATTCTCGGTCCTTATCAAGTTGAAGTCATACTCGCTGGCAATGGCATAGGTAGCATCCGTAGAGCCATCGTCTACCACCAAGACTTCGAAATCTGGGTAATCGAGCCTCGATAGTCCGTCCAGGCAAGACCGAATGTGCTCCTCTTCGTTGTAAGCGCAGACGACAACCGAGATGCGAGGCCACTCCACCTGGGGCCCAGCCGGAATCCACGAGAAGGCCTCTCGCGCCGACTCCAAGGCCGGCTTTGCGCTCCGATCCCGGGTCGTGAGCCCGAAGTCCCAATCCTCGATGTCATACCCGCCCCGGTGCCATTCGTCGGTCCAGGAAAAGACGAAGGCGCCGGCGCAACCCGCCTCCGAAGCGGTCTCCAGCTGCCATCGCAACGAAGACGCCTGCTCCTCTTCGCCGTTGCGGCGACTGTCCAAACCAATCTCGGCCATCACCAGTGGGTGGTTTCCCGCCAGATTCTGAAGCCGGGCCAGATAGCGCGCCAGACTGTCTCGGGACTCGAGGTAGACGTTGAAGCAGACGAAATCGAGAAAAGGAAGCTCCAGGTATTCGGTCGTGGGGTAGTTGACGTAGGTGACAAGCGCCCCCGGATCTTCGTCCTTGGCGCTCCGGTAGAGTCTGTGGATGAACCGCTCGACCCTTCGCCGTCCCTGCCATCTGACAATGGGAGCCGGGATCTCGTTGCCGATCACGTAGCAGAAGACCGCCGGATGATTGGCGCAAGCCCTCACCGACTCACGAACCCTCTGCCGAATGGAGCGGACTCGGCGTCGATCGTCCAGGAAGGTGATGTGCTGCTCCCACGGGATGCCCACCATGACCCTCAATCCATGGCTGCAAGCTTCATCCAGCAGCCACCGCGGTGGGACGGTGTAGGTCCGGACAGCGTTGATGCCGTTTTCCGCCATCAGCGTAAAGTCGCGGTTGACCGCTGACGGGGTATGGTATTCACAGTCTGCCTCATCAGGCCGGAAGGGACCGTAGG
>JAKZYH010000690.1:0-9428 GCA_047514575.1 Acidobacteriota bacterium
AGACGGTTCTTATCTCGCCGAGCTTCTTCTCTTTAAAGGCTATGAGGTACATGGGTTGATCCGGCGTGCGAGTACCTTCAACACCAGTCGCATTGACCATCTCTATGATGACCCTCACAACGAAACACGCCTCTTGCTTCACTACAGCGATATGAGTAGTACAGGAAGCCTCCAGAACCTCATCTACGAGATCGAGCCCCAGGAAATCTACCACCTGGCAGCTCAGAGTCACGTTCGGGTCAGCTTCGACTTGCCAGACTACACGACGGACGTGACTGGCCTCGGAACCGTCCGCATTCTCGAGGCTGTTCGCCGGAGTGGAGTCAGGGCCCGCTTCTATCAGGCCTCCTCCAGTGAGATGTTCGGAAGCACTCCCTCGCCTCAGGACGAAAGCACACCCTTTCATCCACAGAGTCCCTACGCCACGGCCAAGCTCTTCGGCTACTGGGCTTCGAGGAACTATCGCCAGGCCTATCAGATTTTTGCCTGCAACGGCATCCTCTTCAACCACGAGTCTCCGCGACGAGGCGAGACCTTCGTGACCCGCAAGATCACGCGTGCGTTGGCGGCAATCGTTGGCAACCGGCAAAAGCACCTTTACCTGGGCAACCTGGATGCCAAGCGTGACTGGGGATATGCTCCCGAATACGTCGAAGCTATGGTGATGATGCTGCAGCAGGAGCAACCCGATGACTTCGTGATCGGCACTGGCGAATCCCATACAGTAGGGGAGTTCCTGGAAGAGGCTTTTGGATATGTGGGCCTGAACTCGAAAGATCATGTAAAGATCGACTCGCGATACTACCGTCCCAACGAGGTTGAGTCGCTGCAGGCCAACCCGGCAAAAGCGTTACGACAACTGGGTTGGACGCCAAAAGTTCGTTTCAACGAGTTGGTCCGCATCATGGTAGACGCCGACCTTGAGGCTGCGGGGCTTTCCTCACCAGGAGAAGGGAAAGACATACTGGAGAGGCACTTCGACGGCTGGCACCGCTGGGATCTTGAGGCTGCCAGATCTGAGAGAGCCCGATCCGGATCCCGACTCGAATAGTTACCAAGGCGCGTGCAAGCAGGAACCCCGAAGGACAACCAGAGCAAGTCCATTCCCAACGGTCGCGACAGTTCTAGCCTGATCACTATTCATAAATCCTGTACGACGCCGTAATCGCCCTTCCTCGGCGTGTGGTGATGCCGGCGTTGAGAAACATGGCTAGCAAAACAGATTTCTTTTCTATAAGTTGTCCCAGTGCTCCGCTGGATTGCCTATGCTGGGATCGCCCTACTGGTCACGCTGGCGCTTCTCTATTTTCACCCCCTCGCCGCCCTCTGGGTCACCGCCTTGGCAATCCTCACACGCCTCCGGCCTACCTACGGCCTTTTTCTCTTATTTCTATCCATTCCCATTGACGCCGCCCGACCATCCTACGAAGGGATCATCGTGTCCCTGTCAGAATTGGAATTCGGGGCTTGTCTCTTGGCTTGGCTAAGCGGGCAAGAACTTGCGAAGCTGAAGCCACAGCCTGTCTTGTGGGGCGTGCCTTTTCTGGTTGCCATCGCCGTCTCGGGCATCATCCGCCTGGAGTGGTACCAGATCTTGCCCCATCTTCTTCGGGCGGCCGAGATCTTTCTGATGCTGTTTCTCACTCTGGAAGTGTTCCGGGGTCGACGCCACTCGCGCAGGGTCGAGGTTGGGTTGGCCCTGGCCGGACTCCTATTCGCTGCTTCCGGCTTTCTACAGCTCACTCCTCTGGTCGACGCCAAACTCGTTTCGGGTACCCGGGTATTCTCCTTCTTCAACAACCCAAACCAGTTTGCAGCCTTCCTGAACCTGCTGCTCCCACTCTATTTCTTCTCCATTCTGACCTCGGCAGGTCGGAAGGTACGGCTCCTCTGGATCTACCTCTTCACGCTGACCTTGATCGCGCAGCTGTCCACACTTTCCCGAACGGCGCCGCTGGCGCTGATCGTGGCGATGTTGACAATGACGCTGCTGCACTACGGAACCCGACTTCGGCAACCCGACTTCAACCACGCCGGAGCCATTCGGCAGTGGCTGAGGCGTTCGGGGCCACTGTTTGCTGCCCACCTGGTCGGGATCCTGTTGGTCGGGGTTTTTGTCCTACCAAGGACTTCCATCGGAGACCAGATCCAAAGGTCGCTAGAGAACGTGCAGGTGAGATCGGAGAAAGGCGTGGCAGGAACTCTGGTGGACTCACGACTCCCTTACTGGGAACTTGGGTTCCGGCTTTGGAGAGATCATCCCTGGGTTGGCGTCGGTCCAGGAAGATACAAGGATGTCGCCGAGGAACACGTCGAGATCATCAACCGGTACCGGGACCAGGTAATCTATTTTCCCGCTCTTGAGATCAACTACCAGGTCCACTCTCATAATCTTTTCCTGCAGTTAGCTGCGGTTTACGGTGTACTGGGCCTCGCAGCCTTCCTCTATTTTCTGGCCAGGCTTTTCAAAAGGGCCTTTTCCCGGTTTAGAGTCTCGGGAGATTATGCCGCCGTAGGACTCCTCACCGCCTTCGTGATTCACAACCTGGTCGACGTCAGCTTTCCCAGCCTGGCAATGGAAACCGGCTTTGTGGTCGGCCTTGCGCTAACACGCCAGTCGTCTCCCGCCTGGGATAGAAGCGATGACGCTCCAAACCTTCTGGAAGAAGCGGATCAAGACCAAGGCAGCTGATAGAAAGGCTGCAGTGGATCCTAGAAAGCCCCAGATGGCGAGGGTCGAAAAACGGGAGTATAGTTTCATCTTCGACCCCCTTGAAGCGGAGAGATCGTTCGCATGAATAGGACTTCGGCGCGAGTCTGCAAACGATGAAAACACCCCGTCCATCCCTCCGCTTGTTGTTGGCAGCTTTGCTAGGTGTCGTGTTGGTTGCCATAGCCTCCAGAGGAGTGAGCTTCGATCGCCTTCTGGAGCTGCTCTCCCAGGGACGCATCGAATTCCTACTAGTCGCCTTGGCCCTAGTCTTGATCTCTCCTTTTCTGCGCGCACTCAGATGGAGGACTCTCTTCTCGGATCAGGCTCCGGACATGACTACTCTGGTCAAGGCGATCGTAACCGGACAGACCCTGAATATCCTGATGCCACTCCGCTCTGGCGACGTGGCCAGAGTACTGATGATGAAGGGTAGAAAGTGGATGACAGCAGGCACAATCGCGCTCGAGAAAGGAATCGACGCTGCATTTCTTGCAGGCCTTTGTGCTTTGCTCCCATTGGTTTGGATGGTACCCGAATGGCTAGAAGGACCGAGATTAGCAGCCATCCTGCTGGGAACGATCTTGCTGGCGTTAGGCGTCCTGGTCGTACCCCGACTTCCCAGTATGAACCTGCAATTGACTGCTGGATCCCTGACAGTTCTGATTGCGATTTCCGCCATGCTCTGGTGTAGCGGCGTTTTGGTCAACTACTCAGTTCTGCTGTTCCTTAACCTGGAACAGCCGCTGGTTGTCTCGGTTGCACTCCTGGTAATCCTCCAGATCGGTGTCGCCGTTCCCTCGACCCCGGGAAAGATAGGAGTCTTTCAGGAATTGTCCGTCCTGGGACTCGGCCTATTCGGAATCGCAAAGACACCGGCGCTGGCCTTCGGCCTGCTCGTTCATTCCCTTATCCTTCTTCCGACGGCGGCCATGGCATTGACGTTCTGGATCTTCAGGGGAAAACCATGAGCCCAGAGATCTCCGTCGTGATTCCGGTACGGAACGGAGAAGAAGTCCTGGCCCGCTGTCTGAACAGCCTCGCGCATCAAAGTCTAGCTCCAAAAAAATATGAGGTCATCGTCGTTAACGACGGCTCCGCCGATGGTAGTGCCCGGGTCGCCCAGGAATACGGAGCTCACCTTTTTTCACAACCTCCCTCAGGAACCTCAACCGCCCGCAACCGTGGAGTGAAGGAAGCGGAAGGGACAGTCGTCCTGTTTACGGATGCCGATTGTGTCCCTGATCGACATTGGGTCGAGACTCTGAGTCGTCCGCTACTCGAGAATCAGGCTGCCGGTGCGGTTGGGCGTTGCTGTTCTGAGCAGTCCCAGTGGGTCGCAGCTTTGATTCAAATCGAGCTGGACGAACGCTATTCCAAGATGAAGAAGCATCAGGAAGTCGATTTCCTCAACACGGGCAACTGCGGTTTTCGAAAGGAGGTCCTTGGGGAGAAACCCTTCGACGAAGATTTCGACTGGCTAGAGGACGTGGAACTTTCCTTTCGGCTTTCCCGCCTCGACCATAAAATGTACTTCGTCCCTTCCGCCCGGGTCTCTCATCCACATCCCCAGAACCTCTTCCAGTACTTGCGCAGGAAGTTTCGCTACGCCACACGCGCCTTCCGGATCTACTATCGCTACCCTAATAAGGCCCTGTCCGACAGCCGAACGCCGTTCAGTCGGAGGCTCCAGCTCCTGTTTCTGGGGCTCGCGATCTTGAGTGGGATTCCTGCACTCTCTGGTTCGATATCCAGCCTGGTGGGAGCGGGTTTCCTGGTCCTTTCGTCTCTCTGCTCCTATCCGGTGGTGATGAGTGCGGCGAGCCGCTCTTCCCGATTGGGACTTCTGGCTCCAGGATTTATTCTGCTTGCAAACATGGCCTTTATTCTTGGTACGGTCAGAGGAGTCTTTCCGGCTTTCAGAAAGGCTCCTCCAGCGCTTCAATGCAAGGGATCGGCCAATGATCGGTCTTCAACAGCCTGCTGAACGGTGAGTTTCGCCGCAACCCCGCCGACTCCGCAAATCACGCTCGACTATGTGCTCGCCAGGAGACAGCGGTGAAGTCTTCCCAAACGTCGCTCTTGCTCTTTCCGGCCATGTTTCTGTAGCCTGCTTCGGCTCGCCTCCGCCTTGACTTAAATCAGCGAACAACTCTATAGTGTCCCGGTCAGATTGTCAGATGAAATCCGGCCTAAATTATTGGCTTTAGTTAACTTCTACTGTAAGCAATAGATCAAAAACCCATGTGCGGTATCTGCGGAACTGCCGGCTTCGCCAGTGAACGGCAACTGGAGAAGATGAGTGCAGTAGTTGCTCATCGAGGGCCAGACGACATGGGAGTCAAGATCCTCCAGCGACGAGGGGCTCCCTGGATCGGCTTGGCCCACCGACGCCTCAGCATCATCGATCTCTCGGCGGCCGGCCATCAGCCCATGAGCAACGAAGACGACTCGGTCTGGGTTGCCTACAACGGGGAGATCTTCAACTTCACTGAGCTCCGATCCCGGCTGGAGAGCCGGCACCATTTTCGCTCGAGAACCGACACCGAAGTGCTGATCCACCTCTACGAGGAGCGTGACATCGACTTCTTGAACGACCTCAATGGGATGTTCGCACTAGCTCTTTGGGACCAAAAGGAAGACCAGCTACTGTTGGCACGCGACCCATTCGGGATAAAGCCTCTCTACTACATGCCACTGTCGGGAGGACGGTTGGCCTTTGCCTCTGAAATCAAATCCTTCTTGGCTGGAGGCATCTTGAACCCGGAGATGGATCCCGAAGCGCTTCACTATTACTTGAACTTCCTCTGGGTACCGGGCCCCAAAACTCTCTTCAAGGGTGTTTTCAAATTACAGCCGGGCCATGTCTTGTTGTGGAAAGAGGGCGAGTTTCAAACTCGGCAATACTGGGAGGGCAAGCCGACCGATTCCTCGTCAGATCGGACGGAGGCTGATCGAATCGACGAACTGCGCGTGCTGCTGGAGGACGCCGTCAGACGCCATCTGATCAGCGACGTGCCGTTGGGCGTCTTCCTGAGCGGAGGACTGGATTCCAGTGCGCTATTAGCCCTGGGCACTAAGATAACCAACCGCCCCATGAAGGCATACACGATCTCCTTCCGGGCCGAGGATTCCAAACTCGAACAATCCAACCAGGACCTCGTCTTCGCTCGCCAAATCGCGAAACAGTTCGACGCCGAACATCACGAAATAGAACTCCAACCCGATGTCACGGACCTGCTTCCCCATGTTGTCTGGCATATGGATGAACCTGTTGCGGATCCCGCTGCGATCGCCTCTTATCTGATCTGCCAGGCAGCACATGACCAGGTTGCAGTCCTGCTCAGCGGCCAGGGCGGCGACGAGATTTTCGGTGGCTATAGAGTGCATCTGCAGGACCGTTTTTCCCGGCCTCTGGCAGCGTTCCCCTCGGGAGTGCGAGACCGAGTCCTGCTGCCTGTCTGGGATCGGTTGCCTGCGCTTCGAGAACACATCCCAGGCGTCCGACCGGGCAAGGTGCTAGCATTCCACCGCTATTTCCGGAAGGTGCTTCGGGGCGCAGGCATGCCTGCACCCGCCCGCTATGTCTTCCATCGTTCCTACTACGGGCCGGGTGAGCAAACCGAATTGTATACCGAGGATTTTCAGGAACAGGTCAGGCAGCTCGACCCCTATGAGACCCATCTACAGTACTTTCGTCGAGTGTCTGATGCCCATTTCGTGGACCAGATGCTGTTCGTCGATCAAAAGACTTTTCTCCCGGAGCTCAACCTGACGTACTCGGACAAAATGAGTATGGCCAACTCGATCGAGGCACGCGTTCCCTTTCTGGACCAGAATCTGGCAAGCTTCGTGCGAGGCTTGCCTCACCACTACAAAATCAAGGGGATGAAACAGCAGTACCTCTTCAAACGGGCCATGGAGGGAATCCTCCCAAAGGAACTGGTTTGGCGGGGAAAGGCGGGTTTTGGAGCTCCGATCCGAACCTGGCTGCAGGTGGACCTCCGCGAAATGATTGGTGATCTCCTCTCTGAAAGGTCCATCAAGAGCCGCGGCTATTTCAACCCGACTGCCATCACCAATCTTGTCAACGCCCAGGAAGAACAGATCGAAGATTCTACTTACCAGCTGTGGGCCTTCCTGACGCTCGAACTCTGGATCCGTACCTGGATCGACGAGCCCGCCTCTCATCTCACAGATCTAGAACCTGGCCGCCACCTGGCTCAGCCATAGGCCGAACGGGAAAAAGGGAGAGATAGGGCCCCCTCAGTCCCCGACTTCGCACCAATGATCCAGCCGCAATCCGACTCACCTGCTGAGACCAACATCAGTGCTGCGCTAAGGCGACTGGAAACCTGGATCGAGGCTCGGGACTTCAAGGGTTGGGATCCCTATGACGCATTGAACAGTCCGCTGCTGAGCCGACTCACCTTTGGAAATCGTCGGCTGGGACAAGTATGGGTGCAGCTGTTCAAGCGCTGCCCCATCAACCTACGACCTCTTTTCCGCGTCTCCAAAGGCTATAACGCCAAGGGGATGGCGCTATTTCTATCCTCGTACCTGAGAAGATTCCTCATAACGCACCAGAATTCGCATCTGGAACGGATCGGCTCGTTTTCCCAGTGGCTCAAATCACATGGTTCACAGGGTTACAGCGGTTCTTGCTGGGGATACAACTTCGATTGGCCCAATCGGGGGTTCTTCGCGCCGGCAGGCACTCCCAACATAGTCACGACCTCGTTCATAGGGCTTGCCTTCGTGGATCTGGCTACGTTAGGCGATTCGGTTGTTCCCCCCAGGCTACGCCAGGAGGCGCTGCCCACGATCCGAAGTGCCTGCGACTTCATTCTCCGTGACCTCCACCAAACCCAGCCCCGCCCCGACGAAATCTGCTTTAGCTACACCCCTCTCGACCGGCGCTACATTCACAACGCCAACGTTCTCGCAGCCTGGTTGTTGGCAGAGACCGCGGCAAGAATGGGCGAGCCTGAGTTGGGATCGACTGCTTTGGCAGCCTCTCGCTACACGGCACGCAGGCAAAGGCCGGATGGCTCCTGGCTCTACGGAGAGGGCTCAAAGGACGGCTGGATCGACAACTTTCACACCGGATACGTCCTGGTAGCGCTCAACCGCGTTGGAATGGCCCTTGCAACAAGCGAGTTCGAGCCCGCTGTCGAGCGAGGCTATGCCTTTTGGAAACAGAACATGTTCGGTCCAGATGTCGCTCCCAAATACTATGCCGATAGCATGTTCCCCATTGACATCCACAGCGCGGCCCAGTCGATACTCACGTTTCTGGAGTTCGTCGACTCGGATCCGTCCGCCAAGACTCGCGCACTCAAGACTGCAAGGTGGACGATCCAGAACATGCAGGCCCCAGAGGGTTACTTTCATTTTCAGATCCACCCCTACTACCGAATACGGACTCCCTACATGCGCTGGAGCCAGGCATGGATGCTGAGAGCACTGGTAGAACTGGAGTGGGCGGAGTCTAAATGAGGATCTGGCTCGATCTGGCAAACTCCCCTCAGGTCCTTTTCTTCCGGCCAATCCTGACCGAACTACGCCGTCGCGGACATAAGGTTGAAGTCACCACCCGTGAATACGCCCAGACCATTCAACTAGCCGATCGATTCGGAATCGTGCACGAGGTTGTGGGCCGTCACGGAGGTCGCAGTCATCTGGGCCCCATCCGTGAAAACTTGCGCCGGGTCCTGGCACTGATTCGATGGCTTCGCCCTCGACAATTCGATCTGGCCCTCAGTCATAATTCCTACAGCCAATCGGTGGCTGCTGCAGTCGTCAGGATCCCCTCAGTCACCCTCATGGACTATGAGCATCAACCCCTGAATCACATCTGCTTTCGCCTTGCTCGAAGGGTGATCGTGCCCGAACCGTTTCCGCGAGAGTATCTTGCCAAGTATGGAGCGTCCAAGAAGGCGGTGGCTTACCCTGGAATCAAGGAGCAGCTCTACCTCTCGGATTTCGAGCCAGACCCGGAATATCTTCGTCGTGAATCGCTTCCTACAGATCGAAGCCTGGTCGTCATTCGTCCACCCGCCCCATGGACCGCTTACCATCGATTTGAGAACGAACTCTTCGACCAGGTTCTCCAGAAATTGTCGGCTCTGAGCGACGCCCACCTGCTCTTCCTCCCACGTCTGGAAAGCCAGGCTGCTAGCGTACAAGGTCTCAGCAACGTTCACGTTGCGCAGAAAGTCTACGATGGCCCCACACTCGCCTATCACGCCGATCTGTTGTTGAGCGGCGGCGGCACCATGAACCGAGAGGCAGCGGTCTTGGGCACTCCCGTCTTTACCGTCTTCAAAGGCAGGTTGGCTGCAACCGACCAATACCTGATTGGAGCGGGCCGCCTGAAGCAGCTGGGTCGTGAGGAAGACCTGAGCGAGCTGAGGATCTCCAAGACAGACAGAAAGCCCATCCTGTCCAGCCAAGGACTGGTCGCGCTGGTCACAGATCAGATCCTGGAAACAGTCTCCTAGGTCCTAGCCCAGCATATTTGAAATTCTGATTCTCAGCGATTGGACGCTAACGATCGTTGCAATGTGGCCCTTCCAGGAGGCCGCTTCAGCGGCCTGGCGCGAAGCGTATTAGACCCGGTGTTTACGCCGGGGTCAGCAGCTTCTCCTCCCTCCCCTGAGGGCCGTTTACGGTCCTTCTCGAGCGGCGGCTTTAGCCCTCGTGGACCCGGAGCCTG
>JAKZYH010000691.1:0-6240 GCA_047514575.1 Acidobacteriota bacterium
TCGCTTTTCGTCTGGGAAGAGTTCAGGAACTAGCGAAGCTTTGTGACGACGCCCCCCTGATTCCCTGTGACGCCAGTTCGAGCGAAGATGTCGAGGCTGCTTTCGAGCAGCTGAAGCAAAGCTTGGGCAAAATAGATTTCATCGTCCACTCGATTGGCATGTCGCCCAACGTAAGAAAACTAAGATCCTACGATGATCTCAACTACGACTGGTTCCACAAGACCCTTGACGTATCAGCCCTCTCACTGCACCGAATCGTAAGTCAGGCTTTGAAGGCCGACGCTCTCAACAAGGGGGGAAGTATCGCCGCACTTACCTACATCGGGGCCCAAAGAGTCTTTTCCCGATACTCCGACATGGCAGACGCCAAGGCATTGCTCGAAAGCGTCACTCGTAGTCTGGGCTACCACCTGGGACAAAGAGGCATCCGCATCAACACCATCTCACAGAGCCCAACCAAGACGACCGCCGGCGAAGGCATCAAGGGTTTCGATCAGCTCTATGACATCGCCGAGAAGATGTCTCCTCTAGGCAACGCCCAGGCCAGCGATTGCGCCGATTTCGTCGTAGCCCTGCTCTCCGACTTGTGCCGCAAGGTGACCATGCAGAACATCTATCACGACGGTGGATTCAGCTCGGTAGGCATTAGCGATACGGTCCTCAACGAGCTTTATGGGGAACCGGAGACGTAAACAAAAGTGGAGGTCGGGAGCTTGGGTCTGCTGTTATTCACAGGTCGCACGTCGGTCGAAAGAAGTCGCAAGTCGCACGTCTGTCGCAGGTCCCAAGTCCCCTGGACCTGAGGTGAACTGGTCCGACTGGCAGCAGCCCTAGAGGGGGCCAGCAACCCGAACCCCGGCCTGGAAGGTGCGACGTTCAGACGTGCGACCTCTTCGACCGACCTTCGACCTTCTCTGACTGCGCATCCGACAATCTCCGGTAGAGTAGAGAACGGTTGAGAAGGCCTTGGTGATCGCCAATGTCGATGATTCGTCCGGCATCGAGCAAAACGATCCGATCGGCCTTTCGCACCGTCGACAGTCGGTGTGCTATGACGAGCGTGGTGCGGTTCTCCATCAGATTCTGAAGAGCGTTTTGAACCAATTTCTCGGATTCAGTGTCCAGTGCCGAGGTGGCTTCATCTAGGATCAGTATGGGGGCTTGTTTTAGAATCGCCCGAGCGATGGCAATTCGCTGGCGTTGTCCGCCTGAGAGTTGTTGCCCTCGTTCCCCGATGACGGTGTTGTAACCGCGCGGGAGGGCCTCGATGACATCGTGGATGAAAGCAGCTCTGGCCGCTTCTTCGATCTCATCCGTGGAGCAATCTTCCCGCCCATAGCCTATGTTGTTCACCACCGAGTCGTTGAAAAGGAAGGTGTCTTGCGTCACGATTGCGACCTGATCTCGTAGCGACTCCAGTCGCGCCTCACGAATGTCGACACCATCAATAGTAATCCGCCCCGAAGTGACGTCGAAGAACCTGGGAATCAGGCTTACCATGCTCGACTTTCCGGCGCCACTTGGACCCACCAGCGCGACGATCTCGCCCCGCCCTATCGAGAGATCCAAGTCCTGGAGAATAGCGCTCTCTCCACCATCTTCGTAGCTGAAGGAGACTCCTTCGAACGCGATCTCTCGGCTCAAGGGTGCAAGCGTCTGGGCCTCCGGTAGATCAGGAATCTCCATATGGGTTGCCAGCAAATCGAAAATCCGTCCGGCGGAGGCCGAGGAGTGCTGAAAGTGTAGGTGCATCCGGGACAGCTTTCTGACTGGCTCGTAGAGCCGGAAAAGAGCGACCATGAACACGGCAAAGACCCCGATCGTGAAACCCTGGTTCATCTGGTGGTGGGCGTAGAGAAGAAAGGGGAAAAAGGAGACGTAGCCGATAAACTCGATCAGGGGCGAGTTCAAAGCGCCGATACGGGCCGCCTTCAAATTGACTCGGACAAGGTTCTGGTTGAGCTCCCGAAAACGTCTCTTCTCGTAGTCCTCCATGGTGAAGGCTTTGACGATCTGGTTTCCCGCTATCACCTCTTGCAGGGCATGACTTATTTCCTCCAAATGCTCCTGACTCCAGAGACTGGCGATGCGAATCTTTCGTCCCAGGTTTAGTATGATGGACAGCACTAGAGGCGCGGCGAGAAAAGACAAGAGAGCCAACTTCCAATCGGTGTACATGACAAGCCCCAGGAAGCAGAGAAACAGAAAAATCTGACGTAGAAAATCAGTCAGGATCCTGCTCACTGCAATCTGCAGCCGCTCCGTGTCGCTAACCACGCGTACCATCAATCTCCCGCTGGTATTGCGAGCAAAGAAGGCCAGAGACTGCTCCAGGAGATGCCGGTAGAGATCGTTCCTTAGTGCGGCCACTACTCTGTGCCCGATGTATCCCATGGCATACTCTGCACAATAGAGAAAGAGTCCTTTCAGAAACGCAAATCCCAGCAGGACGTAGGCGATGCGCGAAAGCGGATTCTCCTGGAGACCCAACCAGTCGTGGAGAAAGGCAAACTTGCCTTCTGCGCTAGCGGCTGCCTCTGCGCCCTCACCGGACCACTGATTTAGAAGAGGAGAGAGCAAAGTGACGGGAACGGTCTCGAGAACACCGGTGAAAACGAGAAGGATCAGTGCCAGGACAAGAAGTGGGAAATAGGGTCGGAGGTAGGGAAAAAGCTTGCGGATCTCGGTCACGTGCGGCGATTGTATTCTAAATTCCAGGTCTCAGCGATTGGGTCCCACTTCCGTCGGGTCTATAATGAGTCCACCATAAAGGGAGTTTGAACAAACATGGACTACTCGAAGGTAGATTGGGAACACACCACCGGAGCCAAGCTTTACCGGCATGCCAAAACCAAAATCCCAGGGGGGACACAGTTATTAAGCAAGCGTCCCGAGAGATTCTTGCCCAAGCTGTGGCCTTCCTACTACAGACGAGCAAAGGGCTGCGAGGTCTGGGATTTGGATGGCCGGCGGCTCATAGACGTGAGCATTCACTCGGTGGGAAACAGTCTTCTGGGTTTTGCCGATGACGATGTAAACGCGGCAGTCAAGAAGGCCGTCGACGGAGGGAATATGAGCTCCCTGAACTCTCCGGCTGAGGTTGAATTGGCGGATCTCCTATGCCAGCTCCATCCCTGGGCCGACAGTGTCCGCTATGCCCGAGCGGGTGGTGAGTCGATGTCAATTGCTGTCCGCATCGCCCGCGCCTATACGGGGCGTGACAAGATTGCCTTCTGCGGCTATCACGGTTGGAGCGACTGGTATCTGGCGGCAAATCTGGCCAACGACAGTGCACTCGACGGTCACCTGATGCCCGGGCTCGAACCCAGAGGGGTCCCTCGGGGTCTTCAGGGTACGGCCCTACCCTTCCGCTACAACCATATAGAAGAGCTAGAGGAATTAGTGGCCCTGCACGGCCCGGACCTGGCAGCCATTGTGATGGAGCCCATGCGGGGCGATTGGCCCGAGAATAGCTTCCTGGACCGGGTCAGGGAACTCGCGGATTCCATCGGTGCCGTTCTGGTTTTCGACGAGGTCAGCGCGGGCTGGCGATTCTGTCTTGGGGGCGTGCACTTGAAACTCGGCATGGACCCAGACATAGCGGTCTTTTCCAAGTCGATCTCGAACGGCTACCCAATGGCCGCCATCATCGGCAGAAAGGAGGTCATGAGCGCCGCCCAGGTCTCCTTCATAAGCAGCACTACCTGGACCGACGCCATTGGACCCACAGCCGCCTTGGCCACCCTCAAGAAAATGAAGGAGATTGGGCTCTCTGCGCGCATCGATCGAATCGGGGGAAAGGTCCAGGAAGGCTGGAGACTGCTCGCGGAGAAACACGATTTGGCGATCGGTGTCCACGGACAGCATCCCATGTGCAGCTTCTCCCTGGACTATGGGCCTCAGGCAAAAGCCCTGGGCACGCTCCTGACCCAGCACATGTTGAACCGGGGATTTCTGGCAACAGAGTCCTTTTGCGCCTCCTTCGCTCACACCGACGCAGTCCTCGACCAGTACCGGGAAGCACTCGACTCAACCTTCGGGGAACTGGCCAAAGCGATCGAAAAGGGAGACGCAGAAAGTCGCTTGCAGGGACCGTTGGCAGAGAGCGGGTTTTCGCGCCTTACCTAGTACGCTGTAGAACCCCAGAAGAATGGTCTGGCGTCTTAGATAGCCCGCAACCCGCGACGTGCGGACGTCGAGGTCTTCTCCCGACCGGTCTATCCCGGTCTATCCCAGCGACACTTTACATACCGTCCGTCCATGGCGTAGTCTTAGTCTGGTCTCAGGCAAACCGGGAGAGGATCCTCAGGTACCATTGGAGACCCGTTCGAAAAGGGTTTATTGAGGTACTTCGGGTCGGTTTCAACCATCGGAGTTAGTTATGAGTAAGACCAGAGGTGTCAATGAGTTTGTTCGGCGGCGTCTTCGAGAACTACGTCAGAGCAAGAGGATGAGGATCAAGGATCTGGCTCTACAGTCCGGGATTCCAAAGGGTTCGTATGGGTGCATGGAAAGCGGATTCTACAACATCAGCCTCGACAACTTGTTTCGGGTGTTGGGCGTTCTGGAAGCGGATATCCATGACGTCTGGCCGGTGGAATCGGTCGGATCCCAGACACTCGATCAGCCGGTCTATCTAAGGAAGATCCAGGAGTTCCGGCTGAGTGAGATCGTCTCTCTATCAGGGGCAGAGGGCGCGGCGCTCTTCTGCCTTGAGGAGAAGAAGTGCAAGGTTCTCCTCTACCAGAACCTGAGCGACTTTCTAATCGACCGACTCCACTTCTATCTGGAGGATGGTCTCAGCTACGATCAAGGCCTTTGGTTCGAAAAGCAGCATGGCGACCAGCGCTATTGCCTCTTTCTCCACGCGAAGGGCTGTGCTCCCTACCTCAAAGAGCTAATCGAGCACTACCTGGTGGTCTGGGCGCACGTGTTCAATCGACTCACGGCTCAAGGCGCAGGGAAAAAGGGCTGACAGCAGTCCCCATGTTTCAGGGACACGATCGGTTCTGGCTAGTCCAAGGTGCGAAAAAGAGCCAATTCCAGGCCGGAGAGAAACTTCAAATCGGCCCGGCCGCAAACGAGCCTGGATTTGAGGCGAATCAGATAGTAGCTCGAGAAGAAAACAGCGGCCCAGAATAGGGAGGCTATTCTCAGCTCCCTCGCGCGAAGCAACTCAAGCACATCCTTCCTCAGACTTACCGAAAATTCCAAAAGAAGTGCTTGGCGAGTCTCTTCGTTCTGCATCAAGAGACGAACATCCGGGGCCTCTACCAGCCGCATGATGTGCGCCAACCGAAGCTCTACCTGTTCCAGTCGCCTTCTCTCGGACTCTGCCGAACTAAAGGCGACAACCATTTGGTAGAACATATAAAAAACGAGCAGGACCGACAGGGCGGTGACGTAGAAAAACATCATCATCGATGGAAAGTAAGAGACCTCAATACCTGCTGCAATCTGGTATTGAGCTCAGTCAGTTTTTTTTGGTCTGAAGACTCGAGTCGGTTCATCGGCCTTTCATCCCAAAGCGTGTAGGCGAATACAATGAGACCAATAACGTATATGAACTGGCCAAAGAAGCGGAAAACCTGCGAAGAGCCGTCCAGGAACAACAGATTCGAGAAGTTAATGGCCTGAAAAGCTACCATTATTGAAACTCCGGAAAGGATACCCAGAAAGTTCTGACCCAAGATAATGCCGCGGTGTTGGCCGATTGCGCGGTAGATGATAAGACAGAGAAAAACCTGGAACACAAGGGTAATCGCATGGTAGCGCAAGAAGTAGCTATGATTTCCAACAAGGACACTCCAGACGACTGGGGCCGTCACAACCACAACTACGATAACGGATCGTAGGAGCTCTCCCCTAGGAGTTTTTGCATTGCCAAGAATCCGTTGGTAAAGATCTCGCAGCACCCAAATTTGCAGGATCGGAATCAGGGCCGCTCGGGCCTGAAATCCATAGTAGTACTCCAGGGAACGATTTCCATAAATAGCTGAGGTCAGAGCCAAGAAGGGAATGCCCAGAAAAAGGTAACCTATATAAGAATAGAAAATGGGGAAGTGACCGAGCGTCCGATTTGCATATGCTCGCACTGCGGTCCGGTCTATTTTTTGAGGTATAGCTGAAAGCCTTATGTAACGGGGCTTTGGGGCGATGGTGAAAGAAGGGGGTTGTTTTGGGCCCTGAAGCTGCTGGACCTGATTTGGGAAGGGGACCTGCCTTGGTTAGACTCTTTGG
>JAKZYH010000692.1:0-3330 GCA_047514575.1 Acidobacteriota bacterium
GTACAGGGAGACTTTCTCTGGTCCCTCTTGGGGATTACTGCATTCGCGGTCGTCTTCGCCACGCCCTTCTTCCTGCTTGCCCTCTTCCCGTCCTGGTTGCAGGCGCTGCCCAGGAGCGGAAGCTGGCTCAGTTCGGTGAAAGTCACCATGGGTTTTCTGGAGCTGGCAGCGGCGCTGAAGTTTATAAGCAATGTGGATCTGGTCTACCAATGGGAGCTGATCACCCGGCCCCTCTTCATCACGGTCTGGTTGTCTATCGCGTTGGTAACCTGTTTTTATCTCCTGGGCTGGTTTCATTTCGAGCACGAGAGTCCCAACCCTCCGCTGGGCGTGGTCCGGATTCTCTCCGTCATCTTCTTTGGGGCCGTGGCTATCTACCTGTTTCGTGGGCTGTTCGGTTTTCCCCTGGGTGAGCTGGATGCTTTCCTGCCTCCGCGGGACTATGGAAATCCGGCCTCAATTGCATCTCTGGGAGGACACTCGGAGAGCGATGAACCGGATTGGTTGACGGATTATCAGGCCGGCCTGGATCTAGCCAGACGGGAAAACCGTCCGCTGTTCGTTGATTTCACGGGTTACACCTGTACTAACTGTCGCTGGATGGAGTCCAACGTGTTTACTCGGCCAGAGGTGAGAAAGCGCCTTGCGCAGTTTGTTCTGGTGCGGCTGTACACGGACGGGCCGGAGCTGGAGCACGAAGAGAATCTCCGATTTGAGGAGGAACGATTTGGAACAATCGCCTTGCCCTACTATGCGGTGATGTCTCCGCAGGATGAGATCATCGTCACCTTCCCCGGCTTGACTCGGGTCGTAGAAGACTTCGTGGGCTTTCTTGACAGAGGACTGCTGGGAGTCGTCAGTTCAAAGGGGCGAGTCGAGGGTTGGAAGCTCAGGACGGAGCGGCTGAATGAATTGCCGGTCGGTCGCTGATTCTCGGTGGCTGCGAAGCTGGAAAGCCTACTCGGGCAGATTCACGATGATGTCGCCGGGCCGGGCGAAGTTATAACGCTCCCGGGCGATCCTCTCGATTTCCTTGGGATCCACTTTGATTTGTTGGATGTTTTCGATGCGATTCTGGTGCTCCTGCCGCAGGTCCAGGTTCTTCATTCGGAGTCCCTCCTCTTGGCGCTGGCTCTCACGAAGCTTCAGAAAGCCTCCGTCGCCCCAGATGAGCATGTAGATCAGGGGAAGACAACTCAGAAAGAGAAGAATCCAGGAGACCTCACGTTTTGCTTTACGACTAATCGACATTGCTCACGGAGAACAAAATGAAATCGGTCCAAATCGTCTTCTGCACCATCGACGACAGCGACGCTGCACGGCGAATTGCTCGGCAGCTAGTAGAAGAACGCTTCGCCGCATGTGTAAACATTATTGACAATGTGACGTCAATATACAAGTGGGAGGGTGATCTGGAGGAAGACCAGGAACTCTTGATGGTGATGAAAACCTCAGCGGGTCGACTCCCTTCGCTGATTGAGAAGATCCAGGAAATTCATCCCTATGATGTCCCTGAGATTCTCGCCTGGCCCGTAGAGAAGGGCCACCCAGGCTACGTGGATTGGGTCCTGGCACAGACAGGCTCCTAGTTCTAGCCAAAGATATTTGAAGTTTTGATTTCCACCAATCGGACGCGAAACGGTCGGAGGCATTGTGGCCCTTTCCAGGAGGCCGCTTCAGCGGCCTGGCGCGAAGCGTATTAGACCCGGTGTTTACGCCGGGGTCAGCCGCTTCTCCTACCTCCCCCTGAGGGCCGCTTACGGTCCTTCTCGAGCGGCGGCTTTAGCCCTCGTGGACCCGGAGCCTGGCTGAAGCCTTTACCCGAAAAGCCCGCTGAAGCAGGCTCCAGCAGCCGCTTGCCCGCCCACCCGGCCCTGAAGGACCGGTCTATTACGCTTCGCGCTAGACCGCTAAAGCGGCCTCTTTAAAGGCCACCCCTCAACCTACCCCAGGGGGCCACGCCGCCCCAGCCGAAAGCGGGAACTGTCTTTTGGCCAACTGGACCCGTTCCTGAACTGTCGGAATTGTGATCCCCATCCCACCCACGCTTCCAGACAAATGTGAGAGCAAAATTCTCAGAATGCGCGAGCTAGCAGCTAAGGTATAGTGAGGCCCATGAAGACGATTGGGGCGGGCGAGTTCAAGCAGACTTGTCTGCGACTCTTGGGCGAGGTTCGCGAGACAGGAGAGACAATTGTAATCACCAAGCGAGGCGATCCAGTCGCCCAGCTTGCCCCAGTTCCCCGGACCAGGGAGGTGGACTGGGCTGGCGCCATGCGCGGAACGGGCTCAATCCTTGGCGATCTGGTGAAGCCGGCCCTTGAAGCGGAAGAGTGGGAAGCTCTTCGCTAATGCGGCTACTGCTGGACACTCACATCTGGATCTGGAGGCTGCTCGAGCCAGAACGATTGAGCGGCACCATCTTGTATCTTGGGATTTCCGCCGTTGCGATCATCGGAAGCGAAACGAAAAGATATCCGCATCCTTCAGCACGAAGCGGAGACGGACGGAACGGCCCACGAGAGCGGAAAGGTCGCTACCCCCTTGCCAGGCCACCACTCGTTCAATCTCGTCTCCCAGGATCTCCTGACACTCTTCCGCACTAAAGCCAGACAGGGGCTTGCCCTCAACGTCCTGGATCTCTACGCGAATGCTGCCGGCTGCCGACGTGGCGTAGTTCAGGGTCAGTTCTTTTCCCGAGAAGCGGACTGGCTTGGTAAGTGCAGCTCCGCCTTTGTAGGGAGCGTGGAGCGAAGCGAATCCGTCCAGCCTCAGTCGATATCGCCGGACGTGCCAGCTGGGGTGATAGTTGTGTCGATTCAAGTACAGGGAAATCTCCCCAGGACCTGTCTGGACGACGCCTCCCAGCGCGTAGTTGGTCCGCGTGACCCAGTTGAGGGGTCCCGGACCCGGTCGGATCAAACCCTCCATGAAGGTCCGGTCGTAGTGGCTGCCGCCTCGAGTCGTCATCAGGATCGTCTCGGAGCAATCCTGCCAGCGCCCCTCCGGGACTCCTGCCTGGTGGGCGACTTCATCCGACAGCGCCTGGCGTCCCTCCATAAATCGAGCCGACAGAGCGAGATAGATGTGGGGAGCCCGAAGATAGGGGTGGGTCTGATTGTTGTAGTGCTGGTCGGGAGGGATGACTCCGGCACTGCCGAAAGTCATCGGAACCGGCTCCGTCCAGTTCAGAAAATCCTTGGAGCTGAGCCGTGCTACGGCTCTCTTTCGAGTCTTGCGGTCCTTGCTGGTGGCGTAGCGGGTGTAGATCAGATACATCTGCTCCGCTTCCGACCAGAAAAGGGTCTCCTGACCGTCGAAGGCGTTGGG
>JAKZYH010000693.1:0-3788 GCA_047514575.1 Acidobacteriota bacterium
GAAGCGGCCTCCTAGAAAGGACCACTATGCCGACCGTATCGTGTCCGATCGGTAGAAATCAAAATTTCAAATTGGGGGTATGCACTTGTCTCCGGTAGGCACTATTTCGCTTGCCTGGGCCGTCGACCTCGTGTGTGCTTCACCATGCAGATTATAGGTTCTGGCTCAACGGTGACCAACTTGCTGTGCCCGTCGTAACAACAGCTTGCAGCGAGATCGGTGCGGTGTTCGATCGAATCGGAAAGCGAATTCGTCGAAGTGGTAAACAAGATGCCTATGACTTACATCTCCTGATGTGTGCTGATGGGGCTGTTACCGGAAACACGTGCATACCCCCAAATTCCAAATATGTTTGGCTAGAAACTAGATCTTGCAAGATCAAGTAGAGCACATCGCCAGTCGATAGATATCATTCGACTTAGAACCGGACAGTAGTTTTCCAGAGTGCCAAGCGCCCAGACTCTCGATCAGGTTGCGCCCCGTTTTGCCCTTCAAGGTCGGCAACATTTGCCCACGGTCTTGTTCAGTATGGTTCTCAAGGCTTTCAGTATTCTTCTTCTAACATGTTTTAAAAGAACAACTTAAGAAAAAAACGCGAGTGGAACTGTGGTTTGGCACAGGGCTTGCTCAGTTCGTCAGGCGAGCGAGAAATGAAACTATGAGCCACGTTGGTCTAGATCTCACCTTTCTGAACCTGGAGAGCGGAAGCTCTCCAGTGGGACAAGCACCGGAAACTGGGTGGCGAGGTGACTTTCTGGCTCAACTATTCTCTTTCGACCTGGACTTGAAACAGTACCTGGGAGCGAGTGCGTTAAAAGGAGTCGACGACGCTGTGCAAGCGGGTGAAGGCTCCAACGGGAGTCCTCCATTTCAGGGTCCCGAGGCAGGCAACTCCAGCATGGAGTGGAGAGATGTTCTCCCTTCCGCGGCCGATCAGGGAACGTCTTCAGACCCTGCACCGAGCTCTGGGATCGAAGCATCGCACAAGGATCGTCCTGTTTCGGAACGCACCTCTGGGAACCTCGATGCACGTCGGCCCCCTGAACTGGATTTGATGGGGGACCTGGAAATACGTGCGCTTGGAGAACCTGGCAAAGGCTCGCTTTTCGAAGCACCGGGTGGATCTACTGGGAGTTCGGCAGGTCAGGGTTCGACGCCCGTCGACTCGACTGCGAAGCGGGATCATCGTGTCCCCATCTCCGAAGCTGATCCGAAGAGCCCTCAGGGCCCAGGGCCGGCTTCTCAGGAAGTCGAGGGAAATCGTCAGGTTGGTCAGGGACCGAGCGACGCGAAGGGAAATGATAGAGATCCTCCCAAAGCCGAAAGCGAAGCGACACCAGGGCGGGCTACATCAGTCCCGCCTGGAACGTCTAGCTCGAGGCTTCCGAAGGGATTTGATCCAGATCTTCGGGGCTGGGTGCGGGGCAGAGCAGCTGCCTGGCATTCGATTGAGAATCCCGCCCAGGTTTTTCGGACGGCAGCAGTTGGTGGGAACGAAGCTCCGGGTAACGTTGCCCGGACAGGCGTCAAGCCAGTTGAGGGACAAAGAGCGGCAGGAGTCCGGAGCAGACCCGGAATTGCCAGTCAATTCAGTCCTAGCGACGGGGCGAGGAACGCGCAGATTCCGCAGGACCGATCGTGGATACTCAATGCTAGTACGGGACTGGCCGCAAGGGTTGAGAGGGGACACTCGGATGCAACCGGGGACGTCAGCAGAACCCCCGCGGAGAGTTCTTCCAGTCAGCTGCCGAGGTCGGTCTCAGGCTTTGGGCATCACGACGATGGTCTGGACGCCGTCGCTCGCCAGCCTCAACAGGCTCGGGTGACAGAGGGCTCTTCTTCATTGGCGTCAAGGTCTAGCTCCGCAGCCCGGAGCAACGATCCAGGACCGGAAGGAATCCACCCTTCGCGAGGAACACGCGACCCGGGGTCGGAGGCAGGCAGGGGAGCCGCGCGCACAGACGAGATTGGTCGTCCGTCTCGAGAGGCTGACGATCTCTTACGCCCTCTGACTCGATACACCCAATCGACCCTTCCGCGACCAGTGGACACGGGTTTGCTGCTGCGAGGGCTGGACCGGTTCAGCGGTCCTGTTGGGTTGCAGGCTCAAGCCTCTCAATGGGGTCGCGAGGCTGGTGGGCAGCCATCGAAACCTGAAATCGGGCCAGACGCTCAGCCAAAAGGAGACACCGTCCAACCCGAAGCGAATAGCGACCGTCCAGCTGCCCGTCCTTCCAGCGCTGTTGCGGAACGGGTTGTAGGCCAGGAACAGTTACCGAGCGTTGAGTCTCGGCTCGAAACTGGATCGGAGTCGGGGGCCAAGACGGGGTCGAAACGCGATGAGATCGTGGAATCTCCTCCTCGAGCCCTCCCAGACGTTTCGGCAAAGAGAGCCAGTGCTTCGGACCGAGGGACATTGCGTGTGCAGACGACTCCTTCCTCGAATCAGGCTCCGCCAGCGGAGGGCGCCGGGAGTCCGAGGAACAACACGGGTACCGCTGAGACCCGCACACAAACAGAACAACTGCGTAGAAGCGGTGAGGACTCCCTTCTTCAGTCCAGACCTGACGACAGAGCTCGGAAGCGTGCTGAAGGAAGTCCTAAAGAGGATTCACCAAGTGAACTCAGACCTGTCCGGACGGATTGGGACTCCAGCAGCCGATCCCCGGCTGTGAGGGGCGTGAAGGTCCCCCTGCCTTCGCTTGCCGCCACAGTCCAGAGCGAATCGCCGGTGGGTAGACGCCCTCTGAATTGGGTCCGGGAAATGGGTGGGTCTACGCTCGACGCAGAGAAGGAGTCCAGCGAGCTGGGAATGATTCCCAAGAAGGTGCAGGAGGTGGCAACACAGGCCGTCAGGATGCCGGCCCGGACGCAGGCGGAGCCGATCCGCATCTCGGCGCTCGAAGATCGCATTCTGAGAGAGGGCTTGGAGCCAAGACGAACGCTCCCCGATTCTCAATCGAATCCAGTGCGTTTCCAACCGTCGAAAAGCGAGAGTGACCTATTGAATGGACGAGGTCAGCCGGAAGTACAAGTCTCCCGAGTGTTTGAGCAGAGCGGTCCGGTACTGGATCAGAACAGTAGATCAACCGTACCGGCATGGCCGCGTGCGCCGGTTGTCGTGGAAAAGGACCTTCGAGGTGAGAACCGGGGGAGACAGCAGAATTCCCTCCCGGTGCAGGGCGCCCTTGGCCAGACAGCGCACCCCGTCCTCAGGAATCCAGAGCCAGTTTCCTGGATCCAAGGCAGAGAAGAGCTTCCTCCGGGCCCCGAAGAGCCGGAGGCTAAACCAGGAACCGAGGAGCAGAAGAAGACCTTCTCCGCGACGCAGCAGGAAGATAGTGAGCGCCCGGTCCTGGTCCGGCACCGGTCGAGCCAGAATAGGGACTCTTCCTCAGACAAAGTCTGGGGAGAGGCTGGCGAGAAGCTCGGCGTGGTCGAGGCTAGAAGACCCGGCGGACGAGGAGAAGTGACTCTGTCGACGAGGGCAACTTCCCTGGATGCGAGAGATTCCGCTCAAGCACTGCAGCTGGCCTACAGTAGCAGCAGTCGTTCGTCCCTTGGTTCCGAGCTTAGCCAACAGGGCACACCTGCATGGCTCAAGAGTCCTACGGCATTTGTCGACGCTGTAGCTAGCCAGTTCGTTCAGCACTCGCGCTTTCTGAAGGGTGGCGAGACGGTTCGATTCGAAATTCAATTGAATCCGGAGTTTCTGGGAAAGATCCGAATTAAGACCTCTTTGAACCAGCAGAACAAACTGGCGGTTGAGATCGAAGTGGATGATCCCG
>JAKZYH010000694.1:0-7566 GCA_047514575.1 Acidobacteriota bacterium
GTCCCGGAGGAACTGGCATCTCGCTGGTGGCCACCCATAAATCCTTTTGATGTCGCCGCTTCTTCTTCCCCATTGCCATGAGCCCATTTTATTGCCTGCACCTGACTAACGATCAGCGACTTTCACCACGGGCTGCTAGCGAAGATTTCTGGTTGAGGAAGACCGAGAACAAACTCCGTCTGGTCACGAATTGTACGATGAGCGGGAGGCCGGATCAATGCCGGGCGCATCCAATGGCAATTTGGAGTCCTTTCAACCATAATCAGCCGAAGCTTTCCCAGGAGTCGGTTAATGAATACCAAACCTACTGGCGTGCCCCGTGTCGATAAGCTGTTCCGTCTCGATGGCCAGGTGGCGGTGATTGCTGGAGGGGGTAACGGAATCGGCCGAATGACCTCTCATGTGCTGGCACAATCGGGTGCTCTGGTAGTCGTGATCGACGTCGATGCTCCAGCTGCCGAGGGGGTGGCGCAAGAGATCGCCGACGCTGGAGGACGGGCGATAGCCCGGCATCTGGATGTAACCGATGAAGCAGCGGTGGTTACGGCCTTTGGCACCTTGGTAGCCGAACAGGGGCGGCTGGATATTCTGGTCAATTGCGCCGGCGGGGGGAAGCTGGTGCCGGCAGTAGAGATGGAGCTGGACGACTGGAACGAGATCGTGACCCGTAATCTGACCAGTACCTTCCTCTGCTGTCGAGAAGCAGGAAGGCAGATGCTGAAGCAGGGAAGCGGTAGTATCATCAACATCTCCTCTATCCTGGGTCATAGCGGCGGTGGCATCCATCCCAATCCGGCCTATCACGCCGCCAAGGGGGCGGTGATTAGTTATACCCGGGCGCTAGCCGCCGAGTGGGGGCCACGAGGAGTGCGAGTCAACGATATCGCTCCGACCTACGTCAATACCCGTCTGGCGGCGGGGGTGCTCAATGATCCCAAGCTCCGTGCCGCCATCGAGAGCCTGACCCCGTTGGGTCGGGTCGCGGAGGTTGCGGACCTTGCCGGTGCCATGCTTTATCTAGCCAGCCCTGCTTCAGCGATGGTCACCGGCCACAGTCTGAGGGTGGACGGCGGCTATCTTGCTCGGTGAGGCTTGGTCCCATTCGAGAAAGAAAACTTCGAATTCCTCGGGGTTGACCTGCCGATCTTGCGGCTTCTACCCGGGCCCTTTCCGGGAGGCCCTGGGAGCACGCAAACACCGGTCGGTCAGCTCTAACCTTGGGTCAAAGGAATCCAAATCGAAATCGAAATCGAAATCGTTCCTCCAAGTTTCAGGTTAGCCCCGCCACCGGCTGCGCCGGATCATTCGAGAAAGAAACTTCGGCCGGCGTGGCGGTGGCTTCCAAGCCGCCGTATCCCTTCCCTCGA
Source organism: Acidobacteriota bacterium (assembly GCA_047514575.1). Lineage (GTDB taxonomy): Bacteria > Acidobacteriota > UBA6911 > RPQK01 > JAJDTT01 > CAUZIZ01. Next base: position 1,368 of record JAKZYH010000694.1, read on the forward strand.
GCCTTTGGCTCGAAAAACGGCGGCCTGGAGGCCACCGCCACGGTTTTCAGAAAATTGCTTGGACAACTCTCTATCCAACTATAAATCAATGGCTTAAGGCGTTTCTCTGTCGAAAACAGCAAATGAAATTTCAGGTCAGTGCCCCCCCAGCGGAGCTGCCCCATTCGAGAACGAAACTTCGGTCGAGGATAGGCGATATTGTGCGTCACTCCGTGGGGAAGAGTTGTCCAGCTCGCTCCCTTCTTCGTCGTCCTCGACGGCCGGAACTTGGCCTCATGTTGCTAGCGGCTCAAGTCGTTCGCGGCTCTGTCGGATCGCGGAACGTGATGGTGGGCGATCGTTTGGAACTTGATGCTTGTGATTTGGAGCTTGTTTGTACCTTGTATCTTGTAGCTTCGACTTTCGAAGTTTCAGGTTAGCTCGTGTACTCCCCGGGTGAGGCGAAAAGGCCTTGAAGCTCTTGCAGGAAGTTGCCCGCGGGAACACCGTCCAAGGCGCGGTGATCGAAGACCAGACAGAGATGAGCCGTGGAACGGACTGCGAGCTCATTCTCAACCACCAGGGGGCGTGGCTGGATTCTGCCCACCCCTAGGATCGCCACCTGCGGGGGGCTGATGATCGGAGTCAGGAGGTCGACACCCGTGCTCCCCAGGTTGGTGATGGTGAAGGTTGCATCGGCCACATCATCCAACTGCAGTTTGTCGGCCCGAGCCCTCTGGGCCAGGTCCAGACCCTCGCTGGCGATCTGCCCGAGGTCTTTAGTGGTGACGTCGCGAATCACCGGAACAACGAGGCCCTCGTCGAGGTTCACCGCGACACCAATATTGATTTGGTCGTGCAGATTCACGACTCGATCGACCAGGGTAGCGTTGAGTCTTGGATGACGGGTCAGTGCCACTGCTACAGCCCTGGTGATCAGGTGATTGAGGGAGATTCGCTGACCGTATTGCTCCTGCCACTGCTCCAGCATCGACTCGCGAAAGTCGACGGTGGCGCTCATATCCACCTGCATCGTGAGGGTGACGCGGGGAATGGTGTTCCAGCTCTGGAACATGCGCTCGGCCACTCGGCCCCGGATACCCGTCAGGGGGATGCGCGCGGACGCGGCGAGTGTGGATGGGGTGGCAGGTCCGGTCGCCGAAGCCGCGCCAAGAATGTCCTCTTTGGTGATTCGCCCACGGGGTCCGGTACCTGTCACGGTTGTTGGATCGACCCCAAGTTCGGCGGCCATCTTTCGCGCCACCGGTGATATCTTGAGCCGCTCCCCTGAAGTCCGAGCTTCCCCCGATCGATCGACTGAGGCTGATCGATTGACTGGAGAAGGTGCGATCTCAGGCGTCACAGTCGCAGGAGCTTCCGCTTCCGCTTCCTCTGCCAGCAGCCGCTCGATCTCGCTCTCGTCCAGGGTTTCCCCAGGGACTGAAAAGAGAGCCAGCGTCGCCCCGATTGGCCGTTCCTCATCTGCCGCCGCCAGGACCCTGACCAGCACTCCATCCACGGGCGCTTCCACTTCGGTGGTGACCTTGTCTGTTTCCACCACGAGCAGCGGTTCTCCCTTGGCCAAGGGGTCTCCTTCCTGTTTCAGCCACTCGACGATCCTGCCCGTTTCCATCGTATGCCCCAGGCTGGGCATCCCGAACTTAATGGCCATGACGCGATCTCAGCTTTCTTGTGATTCCGTGGTGCTGGTTCTGAACTCCGAAGACTCTCTCTATAATCCTAATTCATGAACTGCGGAAATCAGATCCTCGGGCTTCGGTATCACCAGTTTCTCTAACTCTGGGCTGAAGGGCATCGGGACGTCGGCCCCGGCCACACGCTTGACCGGTGCATCGAGCGCGTCGAAGCACTCCTCGGCGATCATGGAAGCGAGTTCTGCCCCGGATCCGCCTCGCCGGACCTCCTCGTCCGCGACGATGACCCGGTTGGTCTTTTCGACCGAGGCAAAGATCGCTTCCTTGTCGAGCGGGACCAGGGTGCGGGGGTCCACTACTTCTACCTCGATTCCCTCCTGTGCCAGCGTCTCGGCTGCCTCCAGAGCTTTGCCTACCATCGGACCGGTCGCGATTATGGACACGTCGCGTCCTTCCCGCTTGACGTCCGCCTGGCCGAAGGGAATGGTATAGTCCTCTTCTGGGACCTCGCCCCTCTGCGAATACATGCGTTTGTACTCGATGAACATCACCGGATCCCGTCCCCGAAGGGCTGACTTCATGAGACCCTTGGCGTCGTAGGGTGTCGCAGGCACTGCGACCTGTAAACCGGGGACGTGCATGAACCAGGCCTCGAGGCTCTGTGAGTGCTGGGCTGCGATCAGTCGTGCCGAGCCCGAGGGAAGTCGCAGTACGATCGGCACATCGGTCTGGCCGCCGAACATGTAGCGGACTTTCGCCATCTGATTCACGACCTCGTCCATGGCACAGGTGACGAAATCGACATACATCATTTCAGCTACTGGTCGCATGCCACAGAGGGCTGCGCCCAAGGCCGTTCCCACGATCCCTGCTTCTGAAATCGCCGTCTGGCGAATCCGATCGGGAAAGCGCTCCGCGATGCCTCGTGTCACCGCATAGGCTCCGCCGTGGGCAATCACGTCTTCTCCGATGACGAAGACAGTCTCGTCCCGCGCCATTTCTTCGTGCAACGCATCACGAATCGCCTCATTCATCCTGATCTTTGGCATCGTTCAACTCCACCACACATGTCGCCGGTCAAGTGATCTCATAGGAATAGACATCCCTGTAGAGTTCCTCTGGACCGGGATAAGGACTCTCGTCTGCGAAAGCAACCGCCTCCTGGATCTCTTCGGCCGCCTTCTTCTGGATCGTTTCAGATACGTCTGCCGTAAGGATCCCCTGTTTGGTCAAGTATTTTTCGAAGGACGCGAGGGGGTCACGGCTGTCTGACCATTCGGCGATGTCCTCACGGGTCCTATACTGTTGAGGATCGCCCATGTTGTGACCGTGAAATCGATAGGTTTTGCACTCCAGGAGGGTCGGCCCTTCACCCTGTCGTGCCCGCCCAATGGCCTCGCCGGCAGCCTCATACACGGCCAGCACGTCCATGCCGTCGACCTGGAGCCCGGGGATACCGTAGGCAGACGCCATAGACGAGATGTCGGTGACCAGGGTAACCTCCTCCTGGGCGGTCCATTGGGCGAACTGATTGTTCTCGCAAACGTAGACGACCGGCAACCTCCATACCGCTCCCATGTTGATATTCTCGTGGAAGGGGCCACGGTTGGCGGCACCATCGCCGAAGAAGCACACGGCCACTTGTCCTTCGGCTCGCATCTGTGCTGCGAGTCCCGCTCCGGTCGCCAGTCCAAAACCACCTCCTACGATGCCGTTGGCACCGAGCATCCCGACAGCGAAATCGGCGATGTGCATCGAGCCTCCCTTGCCCTTGCAAACGCCGGTGATGCGGCCGTACAGCTCAGCCATCATTCGCTTCATGTCGGCGCCCTTTGAGAGGCTGTGGCCATGGCCTCGATGATTGCTGGCGATGTAGTCCTCGCTGTTGAGGTGGGTGCATACTCCCACTGCCGCCGCCTCCTGGCCGATACAGGTGTGCAAGGCACCCAACACCTTCCCTTGGCTCGACTGAAACTCAGCCTGCTCTTCGAACAGGCGAATACGCCACATGAGGTGGTACATATCCAACAGGACTTCCGGGGATGGAGATTGCTCTGGTGTCATCTGATCCTCCTCAGAGGCAGCCTAGCCCCCGACATCGATCGAGTCAATATAAAGGACGAAGTTAGCTCTTTTTCCTGAACTTCCTGAGTCCTTCTTCGATGGCCTCATTGATTGTCTTGAGTGCTTTGACTCGCGCAAAGTATTTACAGTTGCCTTCGATGACCGTCCAGGGAGCGTAGGTGGTACTGGTCTTGAGCAGCATATCGGATACGGCGCGTTCGTAGGCGGACCACTTTTCCCGATTTCTCCAATCCTCGTCGGTCAACTTGAAGCGCTTGTATTTGTTTCGTTTGCGTTCTTTGAATCGAGCCAACTGTTCCTCGGGCGTGATGTGAATCCAAAACTTAATGAGGACGGTCCCGAAGTTCGCCAACCGAGATTCGAATTCCTTGATCTCCTGATAGGCTCGATTCCAGTCTCGGGCAGGGGCCAGCTTCTCCACTCGTTCAACCAGGACTCGCCCATACCAAGAGCGATCGAAAATTGCCAGATGGCCTGCCTTAGGAACATGTCGCCAGAATCTCCACAGGTAGTGATGGTGTTTTTCCTCACCCCTCGGCGCAGAGATGGGGATCACTGAATAGCCGCGGGGATCGAGGGACTCGGTAACCCGTCTGATGTTACCCCCCTTTCCGGCTGCGTCCCAGCCCTCGTACGCAACCACAACCGGAATGCGCCGCCTGAAAATCTCGAATTCGTTCTCGCGGATTCTGAGCTGCTGCTCCTTCAGTTCCAGCAAGTACTGGTCCTTATTCAGTTCCCGTGCCATGTCTACCTTTTTCAACACCACGGGCTGTTCGTCCAACACGCGCGAACGCCTCGTTGCCTCCACCTGGGGTGCGCCTACTTTCTTCCTTCCCCGGCCCGAACGGACCGACCCGGCTAGGTTGTCGCAGATTGTTTCCAGGACCCTAATCACACAGTATCTCTTGTCCGTAGCTGGGACAACGGTCCAGGGGGCGTAAGGCGTGCTGGTCCGCTCGAAAACCTCTTCGAACCCGGCAGCGTAGCGTTTGTACTGTTGCTTGCGGCTGCCCTGCAAGTGTCCCACCCGCCAGCGTTCATACTTGTTTCCGGCAACTTTTTTGAGGCGACGAGCTTGCTCGTTCCTACCAAGATGGAGCCAGAACTTGATGAACACGGTTCCGTGGTCGATCAGCTGCCGCTCGAACTGTCTGATTTCGTCATAGATCTGAAAGCGTTCTCGTTTCGAGACGAGCTTCTTGGCTCGCGCCGAAAGGATCCTCCGGTACCAGGAGCGGTCGAAGAAGACGACGTCACCGTTCTCGGGGAGCCTAAGCCAGAAGCTGTGCAGGAAGGGGAACAGCCTTTCCGGCTCGGTCGGCTCGAAGGTGGTATGAATCCGAACCCCTCTTGGATCCAGACGCTTTACCACCTTGTTTATGGTTTCCCCCTTTCCCGACATGTCCCAGCCCTCGAACAAGATGATCACGGGAAGCTGCTTTTCGTGGCAGCGTCGCTGGAGGGTTCTGAGCTCTCCAGACAGTTTGGTGTAGTGCTCCCCGTACTTTCCTTTGTCCAGGACGCGGTCGAGATCGATGGTTTCCAGCATTCCTTTGCTTCGAGGCGAAGTTCTTCTGGAGAGCTCCTAGAGCGGAGGCGCCAGGTCCAATTGCCGAATTCTACTGGAAACACAGTGGAATTGCAGCATGCTCGGGGCCAGGCCGGTGCAGGTTGTGTGATAGTTTTCGCAAATCTCATCTTCATGGCGTCGTCGCACGTCTGAACGTCTGAACGTCCCTGGGGAAGCTTCCATTGATGCAGGAGCGGAACCCGGAAACGAACACGACAGAGTATCTTTGAGTCACCTCGAGGATTCAGGCGATCGACCCTACCGCCCTTGGAGATCAGGTAAAATAGGCCGGGTGGAACTCGTGCGGAGTCGGTTCCATCCTGAACCAGATAGTTGGAGATCTGATGAAACATTCCAAGAGACTACTGTTGTCCTGGATTCTCGCCCTCGTCGCCTTGATGCTCGTATCGAACGAAGCTCTCGCGGAGCATTGGCAGTGGAAGCAACTGAGTGCGCCGGACGGGGTTGGGCCTACTCCCCCCGCTCGGGCCTTAGGGACAGCGATCTACGATCCCACCGGAAATCGGATCATCATCTTTGGAGGACAGATGGGTGGCTTCTTGAATGATCTGTGGGCCTTCAATCTGGATTCGAACAGCTGGGTCGAACTTGCACCGCAGGGAACACCACCGGCGCCGCGTAGCGGCCACAACGCCATTTACGACCCGATGGGGCAGCGGATGATTAGCTGGGCGGGTCAGGGAAGCGGGGGCTCGTTCGACGATGTCTATGCCTTGGACCTGGCAACCCTGCAGTGGCAGGACATCAGTCCTCAGTCCTCACCGGCGCCTCGATACGGCTCTGCTTCGGTTTTTGATCCGGTTGGAGGACAGCTTGTGATGTTCGCCGGTTTCACCAACCAGGGGCGCTTCGATGATGTCCAGGCCTTTGATCTTCAGGCCCAGAC
>JAKZYH010000695.1:0-15830 GCA_047514575.1 Acidobacteriota bacterium
GGCTAGGACTGATCGCAGGCAACGGTTCGTTTCCGACGCTGGTTCTGGAAGAGGCACTGCGCCAGGGAATCGAGGTCGTGGTAGCGGCGATTAGTGAGGAGGCCTCTCCTGAGATTGAGCAGATCGTCGAAGCGTCGGAGGGTTCGGCGAGGGTCCACTGGTTGGGTGTAGGGCAGCTAGGGAAGCTGATCAAGATCTTCAAGAGCTCGGGCGTAAACCGGGCCGTCATGGCAGGCCAGGTCAAGCACGTCCAGATCTTTGCCGCAGGAGGAACCACTCCCGCCGGTCGTCTGGCCGCACTTCCAGATCTGAAAATGCTGAGGCTTCTGGCCTCGCTCGAGCACCGCAACACCGCATCCCTGATCAACGGAATTATCAAGGTGCTGCAGAAGGAGGGAATCGAATTGATGGATTCGACGCTTCTTCTTGGTTCTTTGGTGCCGAAACAAGGAGTGCTCACGCGGCGCTCCCCCAGCCGAGCTGAAAAGAGTGACTTGGCCTACGGGCGGCGCGTGGCGATCGAGCTCACCCGCCTCGATCTGGGTCAGACTGTCGTGGTCAAGGAGGGTGCTGTGGTTGCGGTGGAGGCGATGGAGGGTACGGATGAGACGATTCGTCGGGCGGCACAACTCGTTACAGGACAGCCTTTGAGGGTTGTGAAAGCAAGTCGGCCGTCTCAAGACATGAGGTTCGACGTCCCAGTGATCGGCCTGCGGACGCTGAAAATTATCGAAGAGTGCAACGTCTCCGCGATCTCGATCGACTCTGAGAAGACGCTGATCATGGATCGGCCGAACTTTGTCCGTGGGGCGGATCGCTTGGGCATTGCAGTTGTGGCGGAGTAAAGGTGTCAGTTCCCATCAGAGTAGGCGTCGTAGGAGTCGGTGCATTGGGTCAACATCACGCCCGCGTCTACTCCGATCTGCCTGAAGCTGAGCTAGTCGCAGTCGTCGATCCTCAGGTCGATCGGGCTAGGGAAGTGGCTGCCCGGTTTCACTGCGAGTCGTTTCGCAGCCATGAAGAGATGATCGATCGAGTCGACGCTGTCAGTGTCGCAGCGCCCACGCGAGACCATGCCTCGATCGGGATGGACTTTCTGAGGCAGGGCAAGCACGTCTTGCTAGAGAAGCCCATGACGCAAACTGTTCGTGAGGCAGACGATCTGATCGAGATTCAACTGGGCAGTGGCCGTGTCCTACAGGTCGGTCATTCTGAGCGCTTCAATTCGGCCCTGAGGGCGATACAGCCTCTGGTGACTCGTCCTCAGTTCTTCGAAGCACATCGATTGGGAATCTTTACACCCCGAAGCCTGGATATCGACGTCGTGCTGGATCTGATGATTCACGACCTGGACTTGATCCTCCACCTGGTGGATGCGGCGGTTGGTGAGATTCGGGCCGTCGGGATCCCGGTGGTGACTCCACAGGTCGATATTGCCAATGCTCGGCTCGAGTTTGAGAATGGGTGTGTGGCGAATCTGACCGCCAGCCGGGTCTCCCGGGAGAAAGTGCGGAAACTGCGTTTCTTCCAGCCCCACGACTATGTGTCGATAGACTTCGACAGAGAGCAGGTCGAAATGTTCAGCCTGTCTCAGGAGGGTGGATCAGGTAGGGTGATCGATCGAAAACTGGAAGTTCAAACAGAAGAGCCTCTGAAGTTGGAGGTCCAGGCCTTTCTGAGCGCTGTTTCGGGTGACGCACTCCGACCGGACCAGCAGCGTGGCTGTTCCGCCGAGGAAGGGCGGAGGGCATTGGCGCTGGCGCTGGAGGTACTGGATGTCATCAGCTCACGTTGAACGATTTCTCCTCCCGCTTCGTCGACTGAGGATGAGTAAGGGTTGGCGTAAGAATAACTTCGCACCACCCGAGGGTCAGGGTGAGGCCGACGATGAGCTCGCTGGGAGTTAGGCACTACGGGTCGATTGTTCTTCTTCTCTTCGTCCTGCTGCCTGGGTGTGGCTCCAAGCGGACACCCCCACCTGCTCCTCCCTCGGCATCGAAGGCTCCCTCAAGGGCTTCCGATCGACCTTCCGAGGAGCTGCCACGGCAACCCTCATCCGAAGCGGTTCCACCGATCCTAGGAACCGCAAAGGAATTTGAGCCGTCTTCCCTGGCCAGAGTCCTCTTACTAGAAGGATTCCGGTCCGCCGAAGTCGGAGGATCCCGTTTCGGGTCCCGAATCAAGCTGGAAGTTCAATCCAAAGCGATCCGAAGGCTGATCCAGAAGCAGGGGGAGTGGGTCCTTCTCGACACCGGATCTGGATTTCGCTTCGAGCCTGCACCCGGAGAGTCTCTGAGCCTGAACGGTATGGTCTACCGAGGAGTGCTAGAGGTCTTCATCAATCCTCTGGGCAGACCGGTGTTCGTCAACGAGGTAGGGGTCGAGGACTATCTCAGAGGCGTTGTCCCCCAGGAATTAGGCCCTCACAGTTATCCCCAGATCGAGGCTCTCAAGACCCAGGCAGTCGCCTCGCGGACTTTTGCCCTTGCCCATCTGGGGAGTAAGGCCAGTCGTGGATACGATCTTTATGCCGATCACCGTTCTCAAGTCTACGCTGGCCTGAAGGGAGAGCATTCAGTGACCGACCAGGCGATACGGTTAACGCGAGGCCTCATCGCTACTTTTCAGGGAAAGGCGATCGTGGCGCTCTATTCTTCCACCTGTGGAGGAAAGACCGAGAGCTATGATGCGATCTTTAATCGTCCAGCGTTACCTTACCTGAGAGGAGGGTCCCTCTGCCCTGACCAGGGGAGTCGCTACCATCGCTGGCAGGAGAAGATCTCAATCTCGCGCGTCTTGAAGAACTCCGAGACCCTGGCCCGATTAGGCAAGCTGAAGAAGCTAGTCAGGTCGCGAACCAGTGTCCAGGGCCGCTTGCTGGAGCTAGTCTGGAAAGGCAGCCAAGGAGAGCATGTCCTGCGAGGAAACACCCTCCGATTTACGCTGGGTTTGAGGAGCAACTGGGTGGTTGATTTTCGTCCACTTGCCACGAAGGGTGAAATCGTCGAAGTCGAGGTCAAGGGGCGGGGCTGGGGGCACGGCGTCGGCCTTTGCCAAATGGGAGCCGTTGAGTTGGCGCGCAGGGGCTGGTCGTTTGAGCGTATTCTGAAGCACTACTATCAGGGGGTTGAGCTGACGCGGGCGTACTAGGAAAATTCGTCGCACATCGCACATCGCAGGTCGCGGAGGCCGACAGAGCTAACGTAGCCAGGACGGATATTTGCGTTGACGCAGCAGACCAGCGATGCGAAATGCGGGTTAGATCCGGTTCCGAGGAGAGAGCAGGACTGAAGCTTTCACCGGAAGTATCCTAGGGCTCCTTGGTCAATGAAAAGTTCACAAACTGATCAAGTTGTGGAATACAAGAGAAAGTCCTGGGACCTTAGTGCTCCGTCCCCTAAATACGATGATGTATGCAGATGGGGCTTGCGAGGCGAGATCAGGGCAGGAGGAGCTTGAGCTGGATGGACGGCGAAGCATCCCCAGAGCTTCCAACCATAGACGGTCCGGATCCATGAGCAAACAGCCACAGGAAATCCTTACCAAGCCCGGAACCAGGCTTCTCGTGGCTGTGGTTGGTCCCACAGCTTCGGGAAAGAGTGCGCTGGCTCTGCGCGCGGCTGAGATTTTTGGGGGCGAGATTGTCAATTGCGACGCGATGCAAGTGTATCGTGGGCTGGACATCGGTACCGCGAAGCCCTCCGGGCAAGAGCGAAAGAGAATTCCCCACCATCTGTATGACCTGATCGGTCCAGCAGCACTCTACAGCGCAGGGCGCTACGTCGTGGATGCCCGGCGCGTCTGTTCGGAGATCGCGGACCGAGGCGGGATCCCTTTCGTCGTCGGCGGCACGGGACTCTACCTCCGTGTGCTGTTGCAAGGGATCTTTCACGGGCCGGGCCGTTCCGATGCGATGCGTGAGCGCCTGGGTCGGATCGCCAAGAAGAAGGGAGTTGCGTACCTTCATGCCCTCCTTTGCCGTAAGGATCCGGCGGCCGGAGGGAGAATTCAGGCAAGGGATCAACGGCGGATCGTGAGGGCTCTGGAAATCTATTTCTCCACCGGCTCCCCCATCAGTCAGCTGCAGGACCAAAGGAAGCCACTCGAGGGTTTTTCGGTTCTCAAGCTGGGTCTCAACTTACCGCGGGATGTCCTCTATGGTAGAATCAACGGCCGCGTCGCACGCATGTTTGACGAGGGTTTGACGGAAGAGGTCAAGAGGCTTCTGGATGAGGGCTATCGTGATGACTGCAAGGCGTTCGAGGCCCTTGGCTACCGTCATGTCCTGAGTGCTCTGCGGGGTGGGTTGAGCCAGCCCGAAGCCATCGAACTGACCTGTCGGGACACCCGAAGATACGCTAAGCGTCAGATGACCTGGTTCCGAAAGGAGCCACAGATTCGCTGGATCGATTCTCCAGGAGAGAGCCGGCAGGCGTTGGACCAGTTATTGACGCTAGTGCAGTCAACCGAGTAACCGCCAGAAAAGCCTCTGGCTCGAGATGGTGAGTTCCGGAGAGGCTCAGATCGATTCCCATGGCCTCCAACAGGAATTCCAAGTGCCCGTATTCTCCAGCTGAAGTGCTTGTGAATCATGAGATTTGAACCTGTCATTGGACTCGAGGTTCATGCGCAGCTACTGACCCACAGTAAGATTTTCTGCGGCTGCAGCACTCGCTTCGGTGCTCCACCAAACTCACACACCTGTCCGGTCTGCCTGGGTCTTCCCGGTTCGCTTCCCGTGACCAATCGGGAGGCTGTGGGAATGGCCATGAAGGCGGGTCTAGCGTTGGGCTGCAGAATCAACAGGCACTCGATATTGGCCAGGAAGAACTATTTCTATCCAGATCTTCCCAAAGGCTACCAAATCTCTCAGTATGAACGTCCCCTGGCGGAGGACGGAGTCGTCACACTGCCTTTAGGCCAGGCGGATCCGGCAAACCAGGAAAGGGAGACTGGGAAAAAGCGTGTCGGGATCATCCGTGTGCACTTGGAGGAGGACGCTGGCAAATCGATTCACGTGCCAGCTGGAGACACACAGGTGAACCTGAATCGTTGTGGAGTCCCCTTGATTGAGATCGTGACCCATCCCGATATCGGCTCTTCTCAGGAGGCTAGCGATTTCCTTTCTTTCCTGAGGAGGATTCTGCTGTATCTCGCGATCTGCGATGGGAATATGGAAGAAGGGAGTCTCCGCTGTGATGCCAACGTCTCGGTCCGAGAAGTAGGTGCTAGCCGTTTGGGTACCAAGGTCGAGATCAAGAATCTGAATTCTTTTCGCTTTCTACAAAAGGCACTTGATTTCGAGATTGGGCGGCAGGTCGATGTGCTTGAACGGGGAGGGTCGCTGCAGCAGGAGACACGTCTGTGGGATGAGGACCTTGAGCGAACGTCAGTGATGCGGACAAAGGAGGAGGCACACGATTATCGCTACTTTCCAGATCCTGACCTGTTGCCGGTTGTAGTTCCAGAGGAGTGGATCCGTCAAATCAAAGAAGAGATCCCTGAGCTGCCTGATGTCCGGGCCGAGCGTTTTGCCAAGGAATACCAGCTGAGTCAAGAGGATGCGCTTCTTATCACCCATAGCCGGGAGTTTGCCGACTACTTCGAGCGAGCGGTCGAGTTCTACCGTCAGCCCAAGACGATCTTCAATTGGATGATGGGAGAGCTCACGGCTTACCTGAAACGAGATGAGGTCGGGCTGGGAGACTGCCGGATTCAGGCTCGGAATCTGGCCCAGTTGGTTCGTCTTGTCGATCAGGACACGATCAGTGGCAAGATCGCCAAAGAGGTCTTTGACAAGATGTGTCAGACAGGCGCGAATCCCGAGGAAATTGTAACAGAGGAGGGCCTCACGCAGATCAGCGACGCTGATCTGCTTGAGGAGGTTGTGGACAGCGTCCTCGGATCCAATCCGGTACAGGTCCAGAGGTACCGCGACGGTAAGGAAGGTCTAATCGGCTTCTTTGTGGGCCAGATCATGAAAGAGACGGGCGGGCAGGCAAATCCGCAGCTGGTCAATCAGATGCTGAGAAAGAAGCTGAGCCAATGAAGAAGTCACCTTCGCCCCTGCGGGCCGCTCGTCAGGACCAACGCATTGCGGTGATAGAAGAAATCGCCGACGACATCTATTCTGTGAAGTTCATCCTTCAGAGTCTCGGTTATGATGTGCGTTCCTTTTCATCGACAATTCTGTTTCTGCCTCTGGTGACCGAGTTTCGGCCTGCACTCATCATTGTCGACATGATGATTCCGGACGGTGGAGGATACGAGGCGATCCGAGGCGTCCGAACGAGTTCACTGCAGGGGGTTCCTATCCTTGCCATCACCGCGGAGGCGATGGAAGGTGAGGTCGAGGATGTCTACCAGGCCGGCGGACAGGAAGTCCTTCGAAAACCCTACACCGTTTCCGAACTCCAGGAAAACCTGGAAACTTTGTTTAGCTGCTAGTACCAGGTCAGACATGTAGTGACGGGTTTGCAGATGGGGGTTGTGGACGATCTCTCCAGTTTGGTCGCATCGACCCCGTTCGTCGTCGTCGAAGATGGCCAAACATCGTCTTCCTCCTCCTGCCTTGATCTCGCCTCACAAGCCCCATCTGTAAACGTATCGGTATTTACAGAACGCTGTACTAGCTCGCGCATTCTGAGAATTTTGCTCTCACACTGGTCTGGTCGCGTCCTTTCGATGGGGACCAGAATTCCGAAGGTTCACGAACGGACGTGGAGCAGGTTGTCAAGAAGGGCGGACAACCCGATGAGTCAGGCCGAGAGGGATAGATTTCGGGAAGAAGCAGAGTTCACTGTCATGTTGATGACTCTGGCGACTTCCTCCAGTCTCAGGGGTTTGGCCAGAACCGCGCTAAAGCCATATTGTTGGTAGTTTGCCATCACCGGATCCTTGGAATAGCCGCTGGAAACGATGGCGGTCACTTCCGGGTCGAACACCAGTAGTTCTTTGATGACCTCCTTTCCACCCATTCCTCCCGGGATGGTCAAATCCATGATGACCGAGTCAAAAGGACGTCCCGAAGAGAAGGCGTTCTTGTATTTTGCTAGCGCTTCACGACCGTCACCAGCAAATTCTGCCTCGTAGCCAAGCTCGTCCAGGAGCTCCCCCAGGGATTCCCGGATGATAGCTTCGTCGTCCATCACCAGCACCCGGCCGCCTCCGCTGAATAACTCCTGTTGTCTTGCTTCCTTCTCGACAACGGGCTCACTGGAAGCAGGAAGATAGAATGTGAAGGTCGTACCCGAATCCGGCTCGGACTCTACGGTGATCTGGCCTTGGTGTCGTTTGATGATCGAATAGGTGCTGGTAAGGCCCAGGCCACTGCCGCGATCCTTCTTGGTGAAGTAGGGGTCAAAGATTCGCGGGAGGTCATCCTGTGATATGCCCGAACCTCCGTCGGTTACCGAAGTCTTGACGTAGGCTCCAGGTGCCAGGCCAGCGACTCGAGCGCTCTGGGCGATCTGCACGTTCTCGGCCCGAATGCTGATGGTACCCCCGTCGGGCATGGCCTCTTCGGCGTTGATAATGAGGTTGTTGATGACCTGCCCGATCTGACCCGTGTCGACGTGAGCCGCCCACAGGTCATCGGGAATGTCGAACTCGCAGATCGTCTTGGAGCCCCGCAACGCGAAGGTTGCCGATTCTTCGACCAACTGTTTGACGGAAACGGTACTTCTGATCGGAGCCCCTCCCTTCGCGAAGGTAAGTAGCTGCTGAGTCAAACCGGTCGCCGTCTGGGTAGCGTCCTCGATACTGCCCAGGAATCTAGAGGGGTCCTTTCCCTGTTTCATGGCTCTTTGCGCCAGCTGGGCCTTGAGGAGGACTCCCGAGAGAATGTTGTTGAAGTCGTGGGCGATTCCTCCCGCCAGGACACCCAGAGACTCCATCTTCTGCCCCTTCGTGAGCTCCTCTTCCATTCTCAGTTGGGCAGTGATATCGCGGAACACGAGGACGACACCCAAGATCTTGCCCTTATCGTCGAGAATGGGAGCCGCACTGTTGGAGATCGCAATCTCCGAGCCGTTTCGGGCACGGATCAAGTCACCCTTAGCCTGGTGCTTGAAGGTGCTACCCGTTCGCAGTACGACCTCGGCGGGATTCTCTCCCGATTCCCCGGAATGCTGCTGAAAGACGCAGAAGACCTCGTTCAACTGGCGTCCGGTAGCTTCGGCATGAGTCCAACCGGTAATTTCTTCCGCCACTCTGTTGACCAGCACCACCCGGCCTTCGGTGTCTGTCGTGATGACACCATCGCCAATACTGGTCAGGGTAACTGCAAGGCGTTCCTCTGCCTGCTTGCGTTCGTTGACCTCTACCTGCAACAGCTGATTCGCCGTCCGCAGCTCCGAGGTACGAGCCTGTACCCGGAGTTCCAGTCCGTCTCTCGACTTCTGTAATTCCTTTTCCGCCTCCAACTTCTCGGCCAGAATCAGGCGAACTTCGTCCAGGTAGTCCTGGGTTCGCTGAATCCGATCCTGGTTCATTCTGTAGGCATGGTAGACGAGCGCAATGATGGGGATAGCGACAGCGATGGAGTAGAACTGGATCGTCTTGAAGCAGATGAAGATCACGGCGCCCAGGCAGGCGCCGGCAAAGTGGGTGATCGAAGCCCAGATGAAGTTGACCTTCCACACCTCCCAAAAGGGTTTCTCGGTGCAGAGTGAGACTGCCTTACCTACCAAGCCAGTGTTCAATACAAAGTAGAGCAAGCCACAGATGCCAGCCTCAACCAGCAGTCGGGCCGGATCTACGGCCAAGTCTCGGTCCAGAGGTGGCTGGGTGCCGTGGAGCCGATAGAAGACGTGGCCGACGACAAACGAGACGATAGCCAACTGAGCAAGGTTGAAGAAACGCTTGTAGCCTCCGACCTTCACTCGAACCGTGATGATGCCCGCCTCGACCAGGCCCACTGCGACAGCTATGTGGGGACCGAATAGCAGGATCGCCGTGAAGACGCAGACATCGCCCATACTGATCGACAGCGACTGCTTCTGACCCTTCAGTAAGGGAATCTTCACAGGAAAACTGGCGACGATAGCGGTGAGTGCCGCCAGGGACAGCCACTGAAGGTGAGTATTTAAGAAGGCCTGAAAGAGACTGTAGCAAGCAACAGTAGAACCGACCAAGATAACCGAGGAAACATAGAGTTTGGCCGAATTGGGGACACGCTCTCCGAAGAGTCTGTCATCGGCGGATTTGAGTAGGGATGTCAGCGCCTGAGTGAACGGGATCCTGACCACCAAGGCAGCCATGAAAAGGACGAGACCCGAAACAAAAACCCAGTCCAGACTGGCTCCGCCGATGATTCGATTGATGCTGTAAATGAGGATTCCGGTCGCACCTATTACCAGTGCGACGCTGTGCAAAGACAGCTTGGCAGGGAATTGCAGCTTGTGGTGCTGAATCTGCCCTCTCATTACAGCGTTCTCATCCCTCCAGCGGAAACGTATTGCCCCGTGTCTCCTGGTCTCGTGTTTGAATATCTAGGAAGGGCCGTCTGCAGGGAGCCGAAAAATGGCCCCGGGTGGGATAGGCGCCGGATCGAAGCGTACTCGATACACCCCGACCTGGAGCACTGCTCTCACTGCGCGCAGAATTATCTGGGCGGCAGGTCCGTAGGCGACTGAACGGAAACAAACTCCTCCTCCCCTCTCAAACCGCCGATCCGCTCGAAGTCGGAACTCTCAGATCTCTCCGAGCTTGATGCATTTTAGATGCCAATTCCGAGACATGCCCATTCCCGGTCGGCCAATCGGGGAGAACCCCAGGGAACAGCGGTCTCACCTGGTTGATCCGACGATCATACGGACCAAACAGCCTAGCCTGAACGGACGAGAGCGTCAAGGATTTTACGCCAAGCGACAGAAATTTGGCGCTTTCGTCGATGCCCGAATGGTTCCGTGATCGACTACGACATTAAAGGGGGCAGATTCCTCATCGCCAGGCGGCGTTGCTACGACTGGCGACGAATCCGGGTCAGCATTCCATTTCTCGCCTTGTGCGGCTCCGCTTGAATCCGTTCTATGTCGAGGTCACTGTGCCCAGTGGTTCATCATCGTCGGTTATCGTCATCATCGTCATCATCATCATCATCATCATCATCGTCGTCGCAATTCTGACCCAGCGCAGCACAGGCGTCGACGAAGCCGAAACCGGTTCTTTGGTCGAAGCCGAGGTCGAAGTCTGGTGTGTCAGGGTCATCCATATCAAGGGCCGTATCTCTCAGCATCTTGAATATGTCGGCAGGTTTCAGCAGACCTTCATCATCATCGTCATCGTCGTCATCGCCGAGGGCTGCAGTTTCGATCATCAGGGCCGCTACACCTGCCAGGTGCGGCGCCGACGCCGAGGTCCCAAAGAAGTTGGGGAAGCCGTCCGGTTCGACATCTATCGGGGAGAAAAAGGTTGTGTTGGTACCGTCTGGTCCCACCAGTCCTGGCTTGATGCGTAGTTCCGGAGACCTCTTGCGCCTACCACTCCGGCTGAAGAGGATGGGCGTAGTGCCGGCCGAGGAGAAGAACTCGATCCTCGGAGGATCTATACCGAAGACCGGCGTCTCCTGATAGAAGGCGGCTCCGACTGCCTCCGCCCCTCTGGCATTGGCGTGTCCGTAAATGGTAGCGCTCATCGTGTCAAACTCATTCACGGTGACCCCGGAACTTCCAAAGCGGACGTACTTCATTAGATCTGCATCAGGGCCCGCGACCTTCGTGATCATGATGTTGATCTCGACATCCGTCGGGCCGGTGTAGACAATACCCGCCACCTCCACCGCATCGGCGCCGATATTGCTATCGATCCCGCCTCCGAGTATGCCAATAGGCGGATCACCCAGGAGGATATAGATGTCATAGTCGCTGGCGGAGCCAGGACTGCTGGAGGAAGCGGATGCAAAAGGTTCATCCCACTGGAAAGAGAAAACCACGGTGCGACTCTGCCCGGGCGGAACGCCTGCAATTGTAACTTTCTGGAACACGTCGCCGCCGCCGAAATCATGGGCGATTCCACCCCGAAAAGGCGGCGCGAAAGGCGGTGGGAGCAAGGAAGGAAAGGTGAGAGGGGGGAAGAGGCCGTCCGCGTTAAAGCCGCTTTCATAGGACCAGCGAGCACGGTTGCCGGCCGACGAAAAGTAGGCCACGCCCCTCGCCTTCACACGATCCACGGCCTGGGCAATGATGCCGTCCTGGAACATGGGCTCATTGAGGTAAATCGAATCGTCCACGATGACGCTAGCTCCTGCATCTCTCTCCAATTCCAGGATGCCACCGGCAAAGTCTGCCTGGCCGTTGGTGGCCGTGTGAAAGGCCAGACCAGCTCCCGGCGCCACGTCGTGAATAAGCTGCATCATGGCACGTCCTTCGTCCATTCCCGGTCCACCACTGTCGTCGACCACTATGACGCCCGCTGGGAGATCACGGCTGGCCACATCGTCCGCTGCCGTCGTTAGTGGCGGTCCAATAGGGGGGCCGAAAAAGTCGTCGTAGGTGTCGGAAAGCACACCGACAACGACGCCGCTTCCATCAACCCCAAACTGCTGGCGTGCCAAGTCGGATCGCATCGCTACATCTCCCTGGCTAGTCACTAAACCTGCGCTGTTCGCGACGAAGGAGGGTCGAGCGAATCTCAGGTTCCGCAGGTTCTCAAGTAAAGGGATGGATGAAATTGGAAGCCAGCCCGAGCACACTTTCCCATAGATCGAAGCATCTTCCAAACCAAGTTTTTCCAGGTCGCGCTCAAGGCCTCTCCCGCTCCTCGAGGACACGGCATCTATGAGTACCCTGCCGTCACGAACCTGTGGCTGAAAAGCAGTAAAGTTGGAGTGCAAGGAGGCCGCGGCTCCTCGCGTAGTGGCAGGTGCAGCGGAAAGGGCAAGTAGTTGCTGACTGACGTTGCCTGGCTTGTCCTGGGCTCTCAGGTTGTTGCTAAGAGTTGACAGGCAGACAATCAAGGAGGTCACGGCTACCCACAGCGGAACTCGTTTTTGAAACGTATGCCGGTTGTGCATGTTTCTCCTTAGTGTCGGATTAGACCTTGCTACCGCATTGACTCTGTGTTCGTTCGACCACGAGGGCCGAGCTGTGTCGGAATAGTCCAACTCCTCGCCAGGGCATCCGCAAGAGATGGACCGACGAATCAAGGCCCTACTCGGTGGGAAAAACTGGATAAGGGTTTGGACTTCCCTCGACATCGGAACACGAGGGATAGTTCCGAACTGAATTAGCTCTAGCTGAAGCTTGATCGATACTCGCCCTACACAAAGCCCTTCGATAGTTGCAGAATCCCTCCCGAAAGCACATCAATTGTATCAGTTTTTGACCGAAATTTCAAGTACTGGTCCAAAGAATCCAGAGAACCGGGCACCGGATCTCATTGGGCAAAACCAAAGCCAGAGGTGAGGCGCACTTGGTCCCCGCTGTTGTGCGATGCTCCGTACAGTGGCTGAGCTATATCTGTACTGGCATCCTCTTTCTGCTTCTGCCTCTGCCCTTACCTTTGCCTTTGCCAATGACGTTCATCCAATCGTCTCCCTTCTATCTGTCCTGAAACGAGGCAAGGGTCAGGCCAAAGGCAAAGGCAAGGGAACCTCGGCACTTGATCAGTCTGCGAACCTTTCATCTACCAAGGGTCTCTTGCGATTCCCCGGTACACCTCAGCAGATGGCAGTTCGCAAGCGGTTACTGGGGAAGCCCCCAGAAAACAAGGGCAGTAGGTCTGAAGTGCCGGCAACGGACGACACAAAGCCCATTTTTCAAGCAGCTAGGCATTCGCGCCTGCAAAATCAGATAGGCCAAATCGCTAACCAATTAGAACCAATTAATACCATTCGACTTAAAACCGGACAGAAGTGTTCAAACAAGTAAAATCTGGTGCCGGAGGGGAGACTCGAACTCCCACGGGACTATGTCCCACTGCGCCCTGAACGCAGCGCGTCTGCCAATTCCACCACTCCGGCACGTCCTGAGTAGGTTGCTTAAAGGCGCTCGGTTGGATCCATCAGATCTGACGCTTGGGAACCCCCGCGGGAACCGAATCCTGGGGCGCCGTCGAGCGCATCGCCCAGGTGGTCCTGGTGTTTCCCCATCTTCTCCGAAGGCGAATGCCTCCTAAACACCGTTACAGTGTACAACTCTGTACCCCGCATAACCAAATTGGAAACGAAATCATGGTGCGTCGCCACCAGAGCTGGATCACTCCTTTTCTGCAGTCGGCACGCTTCTACCGGGATTCCGGTGGCCAGCGTTCTACTACGACCTTCTTGAGGGTATAGAAGTCGACTGCATCTCGGCCCTGTCCGTGGAGGTCCCCGAAGAAGCTGTCCTTCCAGCCGCTGAAAGGAAAGGATGCCACCGGGGCGGCGACTCCGATGTTGATCCCAATATTGCCGGCCTCTACCTCATAACGGAACTTCCGAGCAGCTGCCCCGCTTCCGGTGAAAAGGCAAGCCATGTTGCCGTATCTTCCGCCGTTCACGAACTCGATGGCATCGTCGACATGTTCAAAGTGCAGTAGACTCAACACCGGCCCGAAGATCTCTGTCGAGACCAGGCTGCTTTCAGATTGGAGGTCACTGAGGATCGTCGGTCCCACGAAATAGCCTGCCTCGTAGCCCGGTACCTCGGGATGACGTCCATCGACCGTCAGACGGGCTCCGCCATCTGCTCCCTCACTGATTAAGGCTTCGATTCGCTCCTTGCTCTCGCCCGAAATGACAGGACCCATCTCAACCCCTTCGTCCAGACCGAATCCCAGCCGCCGGCTGCGTGCAACCTCCGAAATAGCCTCCTCGAAGGGTCTGTGAGCCGCTCCCACGGTTGCTACGATCGAGCCAGCCAGACAGCGCTGCCCGGCACATCCGAAGGCGGATTCCCCGACGATCCGCGAAGTCGCTTCCATATCCGCATCGGGGAGAACGATGAGGGGATTCTTGGCTCCTCCCTGGCACTGAACCCGTTTTCCCTGAGCTGCTGCTCGACCGTAGACATACCTGGCTACCTGAGTCGAACCCACGAAACTGATGGCATGGATCAAGGGATGATCGAGAATCGCATCCACCGTTTCTCTGGAGCCGTTGACGAGCTGGATAACTCCTCTGGGGAGACCGGTTTGCTCAACCAGCTCCAGGATCTTCTGTAAGGTGAGTGGGACTTTTTCGCTGGGCTTGAGAATGATGCAGTTCCCACAGGCGATCGCGTAGGGGGTGAACCAGAGGGGAATCATGGCCGGGAAGTTGAAGGGTGTGATGGCAGCCACAACTCCAACCGGCTGGCGGATCATGGTTTCGTCGATGCCGGAGGCGATGTCCTCGCTGTTGTAACCCTGAAGCATCGAGGGAATCCCGCAGGCAACCTCGACGTTCTCAATCCCCCGCTGCAGCTCGCCCCTGGCCTCCTGGAGTGTTTTGCCACACTCTTGGGTGACGGTCTGGGCCACCTCGTCAAAATTCTGCTCCAGGAGCTGCTTGAGTTTGAAAAGGTATTGAACTCGTTCGGACGGCGGTGTGCGGCGCCAGTCCCGAAAGGCTTTCGCAGCACTTTCGGCCGCTCGTCCCACCTCGGCGGCCTCAGAGAGGGGGACCTTGGCGATTTCCTCCGTGGTGGCCGGATTCGTCACGCTCAGCTGCGCACCAACCGATGACGTCTGCCAACTACCATCTATGAAGTTCGAGATCTGTGTGGAAGTACCCATCAACAAAGCCTCCATTTTCCTCGGCGCTTGCTACAGCCCCAGATTCCTGCCTTCCAAGGTTTCCAATCATTGTATGTACCCGAGGGAGCGTAGCATCTCAAGCCTTTCCGGGGACAGTGGAGAAGTTTGCTCCTCCCCCTGGCTGGATCGCTCGGCCAAGACCTCTTCGAGCAGCTGCAGTCCTGGGGCGTCAGGCGCATAGAAGTTCTGGCCATCCAGCCCTCCCTTGCCGGAGGGCCTGCCCAGGTGGTGCTCGGATCCCTCGTCTTCGCGATAATAGGTGAGCTTCCAGTCCCGACCTAGCAGCGCAATGCCCAGCCGTCTCGGGTTGGATGAGTAGCTGCGACGTTCCACCAGGCGAAGAGGGCTGGTCTCCAGTTCGTCCCCCCTCAACGCCGGCAGTAGAGATCGACCGCTGCAGCCGGCCGGGGCCTCTACCCCCAGGAGAGCGGCTGGCGTGGGAACGATGTCGAGTGTTTGGACCGGATCGCTGACCCTTAGGCCACGATCCTGGTAGGGGAGTTTTATCAGAAGGGGAACCTTGATCACAGGTTCGAGCAGACGCTCTCCGTGACCCCAGAACTCCTGCTCTCCGTGGGCCTGTCCATGGTCTGCTACTATGACGACAAGCAGCCGCTGCCAGATCCCTCGTTCCTTGAGAAATTCGAACAAGCGTCCCAGCTGTGCATCCAGGAAAGCGATCTCAGCGTCGTATAGGTCGGAGACATGCTCTTGATCGCGGACTGTCAGCCGGGAGGCGACCTCCTCGTTATTGAGCGAAACCAGCCACTCGGTTTCCAAGCTGTTGCCCAGGGGGCCGTCATAACCGGTGACAAACCGCTGGGCAAAGGCAGGCTCGGGATCGTAGGGTTCGTGTGGATCGAAGTAGTGAAGCCAGAGGGCGAAGGGGTGTTCGCCTCGCTCCGAGATCCAAGTCTCTGCTCGACGAGAAACCGCTTCGCCTGAAACTTGTGAAGCGCCCAGCGACCAACCGTCCCCAAAGAAGACCTCGTCCAAGCCCAGGCCTTGGAGGTACTCCTCGGCCAGCACCTGAGCGGACACTACAGCGGCGCTGGGGATTCCCTGCTCCCCCAAAAGATCAAAAATCGACACCGGGTCCTTCGACGGAACCATTC
>JAKZYH010000696.1:0-17220 GCA_047514575.1 Acidobacteriota bacterium
CCCAGGGTTGGGAAACCCTGGGCTGAAATACGGAATCCCTTCAGGATTCACCTCGCTCCTGTGCGCTCAGGCCCCATCACACCAGCAGCTGACGCCAAATGCCAGAATTACTCTGTCCGAGCAAGTCCTGATTCTTCAACCCCTTAGAAATCGGGACTTGCATGGTCACCAACAGCACATCGCTAACCACTTGATATCATTTGACTTCTAACCGGACAGTAGTGAGGAGAAATAAATGAAATCAGGGCAGGGGCAATGGCAAGGGGAAAAAGGCCCTAAACAGGGGCTAGACCTCGTCGGGGGAGTCGGCGGGCCAGGAGCAGCGTTGCGGCTGCGATCCCGGCACCGAGATAGAACACAGCGGAATAGCCGAGGAAAGACCAGATAAAACCCCCGACCAGCGGCATGATCACGGCAGCAACGTGGTTCATCGTAATTCCCATGGACAGAGAGGCCCGTAGTTCCTCGGGTTGGGCGATACGCCCGATGTAAGTGGATAGGGACAGGGTGAAGAGCATGAAGAGGTTATCTACGATGTAGAGGACGAAGAGCACGTTCACGTTCTGGATCGCACCATAGCCCAAAAAAACCAGGGTCAAGGCGGCGAAGTTTAGCGTGAGGACAGATCTTTCCCCGAAGCGATCGATCATTTTGCCCACAAAAGGAGCCATACAGATGTTGGCACAGCTGTTGATCAAGGAAAGAGTAATGATGGTCCTCACGTCGACCCCAAAGGTCTTGACCAAGGCAAACAGGGCGAACGTCACGAAGATCTGACGGCGGCAGCCGGCCAGGAACTCGAGACCATAGAACAGGGCGTACTTCCGTTTTAGCACCATGCGCGCCGAAGAACAATGGCCGAGATTCGGGTCCATTAATAGGAGCGGAATTGCACCCAGCACGGCTGCCAGGCCTATCACCTGGTAGATCCCGGAAAACGACGGGTCACCGGAAACCCAGTAGACACACAACATACCGATGACACCGGCGAAAGCAGCAAGGCTCTGCATTCTTCCCAGCACACGTCCCTGAGCACCGGGAACTGCGAAACCCATGGCCATGCTGGCGGCAGTTGGCATCCAGACATGGAACCCGATGCTCCATAGAAATGAGAAAACGATGAGCGCGGGCACGGTTTCGGTGTAGCCATAGGCGATGTAGCCGGCCCCGAAGATGATGAGGCTCATGGCCCCCAGGCGTGGCTCCGCCAGACCTACCAGCAAACCGACCATGGGAGCGGCCAAGAACCCAGGGATCTCCCGGATCGATTCCAGTATTCCCAGCTCTTCCGGAGCAAGACCGATCTTCTCTACTGCGAAGTTGTTGAAGATCGAGAAGTGGACCTGAATCGCGAGGCCCTGGCAGAAAATGGCCAGCACGAACAGAAAAATATTGCGACGTAGTGAAGGGTCTCGCTTGAAAACCATCAGGACTCTCGATTCTCCCTGTCCCTCGCGGCCTCCAACAGTCGCTTGCTGCGTTCTTACCACAGTCGCCCGACGCAGATCCACGAACTAGATGACGATCGGGGAGGGCCTTCGGCCCAGGTGGAGATCCCCGTTTTTCGGCACAATGGGATATATTGTAGAGGCGGATACCCCCTGGCAGGCCCAGTCAAGACTGAGACTACGAGGACGGTCCTAGTGAACATCGTGCTCGTCCATCCACTTATCCCGCAGAACACGGGAAACATCGCCCGACTGACGGCTGCGACCGGAACCGATTTGCACTTGATCGAGCCCCTTGGCTTCGAATTGTCCGACCGCTATCTGAAGCGCGCGGGCCTCGACTATTGGGATGAGGTGCGACTCTTCGCACACCCCACCTGGGAGGCATTCTTGGAGGAGACGATGCCCGAGCGACTCTGGCTCTTTAGCGCCAGAGCCTCGACACCCTTTACCAAAGTCTGCTACGGACCGGATGACTACCTGATATTCGGAAATGAATCCGAGGGACTACCCCCGCACTTGCAGCAGCGCTACGCCGACTCCCGATTGCGTATTCCCTTTGAGAATCAACGTGTTCGAAGCCTCAACCTCGCCAACTCGGTGGCAGTGGCGCTCTATGAAGCGAGACGGCAGTTGGAGATTCCCTGAGATCTCGGGACAGACACCCCTCCAGCCGCGATTGCCCTGGGAACTGTCCGCTGCTCGCGCGAATCAATCGATGAACCGGTCAAAGATCCGGCCGGACACTGGGTCCTTCAGGATCAGCTTCAATCTCCCGTCCGGCATTCGCTCTTGCTTGATCACGATATTTCCTTCGAACTCTCGGGGCGGCTGACTCGCTGTCGTGGTACTCGTGCTTCCCCGCCACGGATCCAGTTCGACGGCCTCCCATCGCTTGCTTTGGGCAGAGCGGTAGCAGGCATCAATGACGGCATTGACCACATAGCCATCGTAGAAACTCTCAGCCGGAGATTGCTGGCGCTCCAAGGAATCGAACATGTCGGCAAACATCTCGTTGTAGCCCAGCTCGGCAAGCTCGTCCCCGACCGGAAAAAGCCAGCCCTTTTCCTCTTCGGTCTTCTCCGACACGTATCCCGAACCACCGCCGGACGAATACACTTCAAAACCCGTTCGCAGAAAATGATTGAGCCAGATCGTCCCCTCTGTCCCCTGCACCTCGTCTCTCAGATCCATGCCTCCCCGAAAGGTCCAGCTCACCTCAAACTGTCCCAGGGCCCCATTCTCGAACTTTATCAGGCCAATCCCGTTATCTTCCGCCTCCACCGGATGCACCAGGGTCTCGGCCCAACACATTACCTCAACAGGCCGGATGCCCTTTCCCACGAAGTTGCGGATGATCTCGATGCAGTGACACCCCAGGTCGACTATTGCCCCCCCGCCTGCCTGCTCTCGGTCCCAGAACCAACCGCTGTGAGGACCCGAGTGGGCCTCCCGGGATCTGACCCAGGTTACTCGTCCGATGGCACCGGAACGGACCGACTCCACCGCTTTCAGAGTCTTCGGTGTGTAAACCAGATCCTCCAGATAGCCGGCGAAGACCCCTGCCTGCTCGACCATTTCCAGTATTTCCCGAGCCTCCTGGGCAGTACGGCCAAGAGGCTTCGTGCAGAGGACGGCCTTGCCAGCCGCGACCGCCAATTCAACAGCCTCCCGGTGAAGCTGGTTTGGCAGTCCTATGACGACCACTCCGCTGCCGGGGTCGGAGATGGCTTGATCTAGATCACTACTGCTGCGGGGTATATTCCACTGCCCTGCAAAGGTCCGGGCTCTTGCTTCATCACGTGAGTAGACCATCCCGATTTGCTTCCCTGCCCCCAGAAGGGCCCGGGTGTAGAACTGGCCGATGAGACCGGTTCCCAGCATGCTGACTTGCTTGGATGTGAGATCGTTCTTCACTGTTCCTCCTGAAAGCTGAAATTCACCGATGTGTCTCCCTGAAGGAGCACCTCCAATTCTAAGGGATTGCTTGCTGAGATTTTGCCAGCCCCACAAACTGACTACAACAAGCACTTGGATCGGCACCTCACAGAGGCGATACTTAGACAGGAGCGCTTGTGGAGACCTCGCTTGAATTTTGGGACTTCCTGATCCTGGGCGTCTATCTGCTTGGCATTGTCGGGCTGGGTAGCTATTTCGCTGGCGGGATAAAAACGTCGGAAGACTTCTTCCTGGCGGGCCGCAGCTTTTCCTGGTTCCCCCTGGGCCTTTCCATCATCGTCTCCCTCATGAGCGCCAACAGCTTTCTGGGAACTCCGGGATACAGTTACGGACACGACCTTCAGATGATCGCTGTGTCGCCCTTGATGCTCCCGATCATGTTGATTGTCATCTACTTCTTTCTCCCTACCTTCTACCGCTTCCGGGTGACGACCGCCTATGAATACCTGGAGCAGCGACTGGGAGCAGGCTCTCGTTTGTTGGCCACAGGCTTATTCCTGCTGACGCGAACGGGATGGCTGGGAACCGTGATTTACGTCCCCTGCGTCCCTCTTTCCCGAGTCGCAGGGATCAGCTTGGAGCTCTGTGTTGTCACCGTGGGCTTGGGAGCCACTCTGTATACAGTTTTGGGTGGGATGAAGGCGGTGGTCTGGACGGATGTCATCCAGTTCTTCGTCCTGATCGGGGGCCTGCTGGTAATGGTTGCTACCCTGATAGAGAACGTCGATGGGGGCGCGCTCGGAATCTGGGAAAAGGCTGGTGCCGGGGGTAGGACCACCCTTTTTCAGCTCGAGGGTGACCTCTTCAGTGAAACCACAATCTGGGCCATTTTGATTGGCAGTATTGCAGCCTATCTGGCCGACTACGGAACCGACCAGGTAGCCCTCCAGCGCTATTTCAGCGCCCGCAGCCTAAGGGACAGCCAACGCTCCCTC
Source organism: Acidobacteriota bacterium (assembly GCA_047514575.1). Taxonomy (GTDB): domain Bacteria; phylum Acidobacteriota; class UBA6911; order RPQK01; family JAJDTT01; genus CAUZIZ01. The sequence continues at coordinate 4,343 of JAKZYH010000696.1, forward strand.
CTCTGTAATGCCGTGGCTGTGATTCCACTGGTGCTGCTGCTGGGTGCTGTGGGTCTGGGCCTGTTCGCCTTCTATCAGCAGTCTCCGGAAGAACTCGGGGCGGGTATCGAAAAGGATCACGTCATGGTCTTCTTCGCCGCCACCCAACTTCCCACTGGATTCGCCGGCCTCATGATCGCGGCCATCTTCGCCGCCACCATGTCCAGTGTAGACTCCGGCATCAACTCCATGAGCACGGCCTGTGTAGTGGACATCTACCGGCGCTGGATCCGTCCTCCCGCCCGGACTTCGAACCAGGAATCCTCCCCTCAGGAAAAAGGCTCCGAGCTGAAGCTGGCCCGCGGACTCACTGCCTTCTGGGGGTTCGTGGGAACGGCGACCGCTCTTTTCGTCATGCCTCATGCCGGCAGCATCGTGCTCATGAGCGTGAAGGTGATGGGCCTCTTTACAGGTCCCCTATTGGGGATTTTCCTACTGGCCTTCTTTACCAGAAAAACTCGAGACCTACCCTGCTTGGCAGGGGCCTTGGCAGGCTGGTCCATAGGGGCCTACTGTGCCTTTGCGACAGAGATGACCTTTTGGTGGTGGTCGCCCTTGGGATGCATGCTTACGATCATCGTTGGTTGGGGCCTCAGCGTCCTGATCTCCCGACCACCGGCAGCTCAGGAGGAGCAAGCCGAAGTCAGCGTCTGAGGTAGATGGGAAATCGAAAGGCAACTGACAGTCCCTGCGATTTCGGTGATCACACTCAGAAGAGGAGGGAGCATCCCCCGAAAATGAACCTATTGCTGCTTATCTTGGCAGGAGTGCTCTCCACTAACTGTCTAGCGAACGCTTCAGTCGACAAGATCAAGAGAATCAATTGTAAAAGCAAGAAATTCGGACGCAAAGAGTGCTCGATAAAAGGAAACATCAAGACCGTTCTACTACTTGAGCAAAAATCGGAGTCTCCCTGCCTTGAGGGATCGTCGTACGGCTTCACCGACGACCATGTGTGGGTCGACAAGGGCTGCTCGGCCAAATTTGAGGTGAACTACTCCAGCGATGAGGACTCCGGGTGGTGGAGCGGCTTGAACCGGCAAAGTCAGATTCAGAAGCGCCGCCTCAACTGCAAGAGCAAGCGTTTCAAACCGAACACCTGTCGTGTGGCAGGGGCGATACAAAGCCTCAAGCTGCGCAAGCAGAAGTCTGAGTCCGCCTGCACACTCGGGATAAGCTACGGGTACCGTGGCGAATCGATCTGGGTCAGCCAGGGTTGTGAAGCAAATTTCGAGGTCGAGTACAAACCCGGCGCGTCCGTCAGCAAACCGGCGCCCTGGGGTAGTCGTGACAAGAAGAGAAAGGTCAGCTGCAGCAGCAAGCGCAATAAGCGCCGGACCTGCAGCGTCGACGGGCCTATTGATTCCTTGCGACTGCGAAAGACGAAGTCGAACTCACCCTGTGTCGAGGGCGAGAGCTACGGCTTTGCCGGCGACCGCATCTGGGTCGACAAGGGCTGCCGCGCCGAGTTCGAGGTGAAGTACCGCCGCTACTGAGTCCCTCGCACGTCGAGCCTTGAGGCTCGACAAAAAGACTTCGGGAGCCCAAAGCTACTTCAAGAAGATTCAACTACCTCCGGCTTTCCACTCCTTAGCGAGCGGATCAGAGCCTCGACTCCGAGAATAGACTCGAGCCCCTCTTCTCCGGAAGTGCTGACCGGATGAATCCCGTCCACGGCTTCTAGAAAATGGTCTCTCTGGACTCGCATCACATCGGTTCGATCATGGACCAGGGTCTTTTCGGTTCGTTTCCCAGCCTCTCTATCACCCAGTTCGACCGTGTGGCCAACCTGGTCCACCTGCAAATAGCCGAACTCGCCTTGAAAAACATAGCTGCAGCGCCCGGGATGTGCGACGTAATCTATGTGCAGCTCTGCAAGTCTGGCAGAACCATATTGGATCACGGCACTGAGCAGATTCGGATTGCTTTCCAGGGGAAGTCCGGGAACCAGGACACCGTGGGCGTAAACAGATTCAGGTCGCTCTCCCAATATCCAGAAAAACGTATCGAAGCCATAGACATAGTCGAGGGCAGCCGAGCCGAAAAGAGCCTTCTGATGCCGCGACCGCGACAGGCTCAAAGTCTCGTGAGAACCGACCTCGAAGCGGGCGTAACAAACTCGCCCAATCACACCCTCATCGATCAATTTCTTGGCATACAGCAATTCAGGCATGAAGCGCTGGACGAATCCAACGTTAAGCCGCAGCCCGCTCTGACGTTGAGCGGCGACCATGGACCGAGCGCCTTCTCCGCTGTCGGAAATCGGTTTCTCGCAGAAGACATGAGCTCCCCCTTCAAGGGCCGCGCAGGTCAGAGCGGCGTGAGAGGTTGGGGGTGTCGCGATGACAACGATCTCGGGCGAGGTGGCGACTGCTTCCTGGAAATTGTTCCATGAGCGAACTTCGGGCGCAATCTCGGCAGCCTCGGCCAATCCCTCAGGCCTAGCATCACAAACTTCTACTGACAGACCTGTTCTTTCACGCAGCAGCCTGAGATGACGCAGACCTATCGAACCGGTCCCAACCACAAGGGCTCTTTTCGGCATGGGTGATGTCTTTCCTGATAGGCGCGTGTCTAACCTACGGGTCTGCTCAAGAATAACCTGGCATTCTGGAATCTCATCTTCACACCATCTTCGACCGGCGCGGACCCTAGCTGACTAGAAGGACCCTGACTCCCCCAGACGGTATCTTCACCCTGAACCGGCCCCCTTCCACACCCAATGCTCGATCTTTAATCAGGTCCCGCGCTGCGGAGAACGCCCATTTGGGGGCCAGCGCAGCCTCGCCAACCCGGGGCTCCAGGTTGAACAAGAACATCAGCGTGCCCTCCTGTACGGATCGGGCCAACTGTACGATGATCCGATCGCCTTCCGTCTCGACGGATGGTTCGACACCTAACGATCGCATCAGGGGAATCAGTACCTCATCGCGAGCCGGATCGTCGAAAGCATCCCACAGAGATATCGTGATCCAGCTAAAGCGGTGATCCGGAGTGTGCATTCCCACCACCTCGTCGCCAAACCACGCAATCGGCTCAGCCTGCCCTGTAAGTTGTAGCCCGATATAGTTGCACTCCTGGGTTATCGAGGCCTCACCCATCTGTAGACGCAAACGATTGGAGCCATCGCGGATATCCTTCGCATCCACTCGGCTGTGGTCCAGTGTCTTGACCCCAAACAACTCGGATAAACCCTCTGGCGGGTCGTAGCTGAAGCGGCCGTTGTCGCTGTTGGTCCCAAACGGACCGTCCGCCACCAATCGGGGGCCTTGGCCGCTAGTCACCGTTTTTCTTATCTTCTCTACCAGCGCTTTGTCGAGCACGGCCATCTTGGGAAGATAAACCACCTTATAGTGACTCCAGTCCATGCGCGGGCTGACGACGTCCACAGGGATATTGTGCTTCCACAGCGTGCGAAAAGTACCCCTCAAAGCCTCCCGGTAGTCCAGCCCCGCCTTCCCGAACTGATGCAACAGATCGCTCTTCTCGTGATAGACGATGGCCGCCTCGGCCTTGGGTACACTGAGGGGAAGATGGGGCTTCAGCTTTTCGATCTGACGGGCCGTTTCTTCCGCCGCCGCCAAACGGGGCAGCCGCACTCCACCAAGGGAAACCAGATTCAGGCCGGGAGCCTCAAAGCTCATATACTCCGGCCGGTATTGCCAGAAAAGGGCGCCCGAGCCGCCTCGTGCCAACGCCATCCACATGTTGATGCTGATCTCCTGGGGCGTTGTCTGTTTCTTGTGATGCATGCTCCCGGGATTCATCCCTGCGTAGATTTCCTCATACCACCATCGACCGCCTACGCCGATACTCCGAGACCAGTCGGTGGCGAAGCAGATATCACTGAAGCGATAGGGATCGTCACTGGTGAGAACGCCGTTGCTGCGTGATGAGAATCCCCAGGAGTCGAATTCCCTGGCACTGATCTCATCCCAGATTCGGGGGAAGTGCGCGCCGTGCCCCCTTATTTCATGCCGATCATCCAGGCTCCGAACAACCCCCACCTGCCAATGAACCTGGTCCCGAAGATCCTCGTTCTGAAACTCCTTCCACAACATCATCTCCACGATCGCCGAGTTCGAACGGGCCGGCTCGACATCCGCCCAGTCCCGGTAGCGGCGATGCAGCTTCTGGTTCAACTGCTCCAGGGTGAAACGCTGCTTCAGCCAGTTGCGATAGGCCGAGATCGAGTGCACGCAGTAGCAGCCTTTCGGAAAACCGTAGTGTGCTGCCGCCGGCGCCACGCCGTCCCAGACACTCCACATCAGGAGATTGGGCGCGTCCTTGTAGCGGGAAACCACGGTGCGTAAAAGGCCCTCACCATACTCCCTCCACTTGGGATGATCGTAACAATGCCACTGCCGACCCTGGGGAGCGGCGTTGCCAGCTCTGGAAACCGCGAACTGCCCCTCGCTCGAGACCACTCGCATGTCGGGATGCCGTCGCCTCATCCACTCGGGAGCCGCTCCATGGGTCGCAAGTGTGACATCGAACCAGACCAGCAGATCATGTTTGTGGGCCAGCTCAAAGAAGCGATCGAAATCCTCCAGCTCATATTTTCCAGGCTGAGGTTCCATCCAGTTCCAGTAGGAAAAGGTTCGGACGATGCGCAGGCCTGCACGTCGGATGTCCGCGAAGTCCTTGTCCCAGAGCTCGGCCGGAGGCATCGGTGCACGGTAGTACGCGACACCCAGCAAGAATTCCTTAGATAGCCCCGTGCGTTGTTGGGAGGCAGTGGCCCCTGCGCCCATTGGCCAGGTGCTGGCGGCAGCCGCCGTACCGGAAAGTGCAAGAAATTTTCTGCGGTTCATGCGCTGAGTATACAACCCCAGGTAGGTGGTCTTCAGCCAGAAATTGCCTCGTCATCATACTGCTAACGGGTCGTTCGCGGCAGTGCCGGACCTAGCTTCGTCCTTCTGGCACTTCACCCCGTTGCGGCACTCTTCCCTGCCGCAACATTCCGGCACTTGCATCACTGATCACTATCCAAGCCTCAGGTGACCGACCCGAAGTAGGAAACCAAGTCAGTCTTGGCAGGCGTTGTACCCATCTGCCTCATCAGCGTGGCCACCTGTCCCCGGTGGTAGGAAGAATGGTTGACGACATGCTGCATGAGTTGATTGAGGGGGAAAACTGCGACCTCTCCGTCTGGTCGTGGGACGGACACCGACCGGGAGACATCTGTCAACGTAGTGGCGAACGAACGCATGTCTTGCTCTACTGTTTCCCAGCAGCTTGTCACCGAGGCGACATCGGGAAAACTCTCTGGCATCAGAGGATCGACTGGATTTCCCTGCCAGACCGAGAGCCAGCGGCGTTCCGCGCTCATCATGTGCACCAGCGTGTTGCGGATCGACGGGAAGCTGCTGGAGAGATCCCGAAGAAACTGTTCCCCGGTCAACTCAGAGACCGCCAGAATCATCCGATTCTTGGCCCAGTAGTTGAACTCGACCAAGACTCTGACATCGTCGGCTTTCATTGCGTTCTTGCTTCTCTACAGAGTCCAGCCCTTACGGTAGTCCTTGTGAATGAGCTGTTGGGCAGCTGCCGAGTTGGTGATGCGCAAAGAGGGGGCGTCCCATTCAAGCGACTGGCCACTCCGGTAGGAGACGACACCCAACAATACCGCCTCGGTCAACGCCCCTGAATAGTCAAAATTGCAGGTGGTAGTGCCGCCCGACTTGATCGCCTGGATCCACTCCTGGTGATGACCGATCGACCTGGGAATAAACGGGTCAGGGGGTTTGAATCCAGCAAATTTTTCGACCGGCAGCAGCATGTGCTCTGAGTAGTTCGAAAGAATCATTCCGTCGGATCCGACGAAAAGCTGGCCGCTCTTCCAGTCCAGTGGTTCGCCCTTGGCATCCTTGAGTGTGGTCAGAATTTCGGGCTTTTTTCCCCCGTCATACCATTTCAAAGTCACGGGCGGCAGGCTTTCCCTAGCCGGATACTCATAGGTAACGACCAACCCTGAAGAGGTACTCTCCAGCAGCGGCGGAGGTCCGGCCGCCGAGATCCGACTGGGGTGCATCAACTTCAGGGCCCAGTGGGGGAGCTCCATCCAGTGGCAGGCGAAATCGCCCAGGGAGCCGGTTCCATAGTCCCAGAACCAACGCCAGTTGAACGGATGAACGCCGATCACTGAGCCGTCCTCCTTGACACTCTCGCAGTAGGGGCGAGACGGGGAGGGTCCCAGCCACAAATCCCAGTCGACGTGGCTGGGCTGCTGCCCGCCCGTAGTCAATCGCCGTCCGGAATAATCAGCTCCCACCCAAACGTGGACTTCCTTGACTTCGCCAATCGAGCCACTCTGGACCAGCTCGACCACGAATCGATAGTTTTCCTTGGCGTGAATCTGAGTCCCCATCTGGGTAACGAGTCCTTCCCTGGCCGCCAGTTCAGCCAGCGTTCGGGCCTCATAGATCGTGTGCGCGAGTGGCTTTTCACAATACACATGCTTCTTTAGCTTCATCGCCATCGAGGCCGCCGGAGCGTGAGAATGGTCCGGCGTACTGACCACAACGGCATCCAGATTTTCCGCCTCCTTTTCCAACATGACCCGGTAATCACGGTAGCGTCGGGCGTTCGGATACTTCGCCCCTGCCGCCTCGAGTAAATCGCTATCGATGTCGGCAAGTGCCACGATGTTCTCGGTGGCAACTCCCTTCAAGTTGGACGCCGCCCGATTGTGCACGCCGATGGAGGCAATATTGAGCTTTTCCAAAGCCGACGCCGATCCGACAGCGGGGAAGAGGGTTGCTTGGGAACTGAGCGCCATCGCGGCAGCGGACGACCTTCTCAGGAATTCGCGACGACCGAGTTGCTGGATCACTGCGTCCTCCTAAATCTCAGAGCCGGTAAGGGATCTCCGGGTATCATTCGTGCAACACGTCCGATCGGCCCTCCCAGCCCTCACTGATCAGATCGATCACTCTGTCGCCCTTGAGCGGATGCTGTTCGGCTATCGAGGTATCAAAGTCGATCCCCAACCCCGGCCTCTCGGTGGGCTCGATGTAGCCGTCTCGGACTTCGACCGATCCTGGAACCAGAGCCTTGGTCCAGGAAGGATAGGCAAAATCCCCAAACGACTCCTGGATATAGAAGGCGGGTGAGCAGAAGGCGACCTGAACCGAGGCTGCCATGCATACTGGCCCCAAAGACTGGTGCGGAGCAAAAAAGACCCCCATGGCGTCGGCGAGAGCCGCCATTTTCTTCACTTCGAGAATCCCACACGAGTACCCCACATCGGGCTGGTAGACACCGACCGATCGCTTCCCTAGAAACTGGCTGGCCTGTACCAGGTCACTGATGCCAGCAACATCGGTCCCGATCGGCACAGTGACACGAGAGGTGACTTCCTTGAGCTGATCAACTCCCAGGTAACCCAGCGTCGGAGCCTCGAACCAAAGAAGGTCGAAGCGCTCCATGGCATTCGCAGCCTTGATCGCCGCCTCCGGGTGAAAGCGAGCATGTGCCTCCACAATCAAGCCCACATCCAGGCCCACTGCCTCGCGGACGGCTCTTACAACCTCGACTGCAAGTCGGAACTGAGCCGGGTCCAGATCTCGATAGGCACTCCCGAATGGATCGAATTTCAGCGCTGTGTAGCCCATCTCCACGACCCGCCTCGCCTTCGACGCCCATTGCTGAGGATCGGTCGCATCGAAGTCGTTATACCAACCGTTGGCATAGGTCCTGAGGCGTTCATGGACCAGTCCCCCCAGCAGCCGATACACCGGCACTCCGTAGTGCTTGCCCAGCAGATCCCAACAAGCCATCTCAACTGCTGAGAGAGCGCTGCGTTCAACCATTCCCAGTCCGCGATCAATCCCCAACATCTGGCGCGTGTCCATCACCATCTTCTCGATGTTGTGGGGATCACGACCCAGAAACAGCTTTTCCTGGTTCTGATTGAGGTAGGCCTGCGCAGCTGCTGACCAATGATAGCCGATACCCTCACCGACCCCCACAAGTCCCGTATCCGTGGTCAAACGGACAAAAAACCAAGGATTCCAAGGATTTTCAACGATGTAGGATTGGATCTGAGTAATCTTCATTGGACCTCCCCGCCCGAAGCCTTGAAACCTCGGGACCAGTCGAGGCTATTCTTGAAGAAGTCGCTTCGTGCTGTCAACGTCCCTTGTGGCGTAAGCGCTCGCGGCCTCCAACTTGCAATGCTCCGTCCGATAGGACAAGCTTTCGAACATCTCAAGGTATGGCTGAATTCCCACTTAGGGCTCTGTCAAGAATAACTTCGCAGAGTTGGCGCTCAGATTTGCGCCAGATTTGGTCGCGAACGATTGAGCGAAACCGCAGGCGTAGCCAGGTCTACGTTGAGGATTTCGCGATTGAGGAGCGGCCGAAGATGGTGTGAAGATGGGCCGCCAGAATGTTAAGTTATTTTTGACAGGGCCCTTGAGCAGTATGGGCAAAATTCCCTTTGAGCTAGACCGGCGCGCCTTCTTGACCACCAGCACAGGAATCGGGATCGCTGCGCCACTCACCCTGGGCTCGCCTTCGCGATCGAGGTTGGCCTGGCGAAAGGCAGAAGGAATGAAGATCACAGGAATAAGAACCTACAGGTTCAATGTCAGCACCGGCAGCAGCAGCCGAAAGAAGGGTCCGAGGAAAGCCATCTATAGCCCCTTCAAGACCTGGCTCTTCCTCAAGATCGAGACCAACACGGAGCTCTCGGGCTGGGGCGAGGCAAGCATCGAGTGGCTCTCACCGGTCGTCGAAGCCACCCTTCAGGGATGGGAAGAGCTCCTGATCGACCGCGACCCGCTGGACGTCGTGGCTATCTGCGACGACATTACCGACCGCCTACCCTGGAAGGGAGGTCCGGTTCTGGGCTCTGCCATAGCGGCCATAAACATGGCTCTCTACGACATCGCGGGCAAGGCATGGAAGGCCCCGGTCTACCAGATCCTGGGAGGAAAGAAGCGAGACCGCATACGGGTCTACAATGGGGGGATCAACTTCGAGTCCGTAGAGCAGGCTCGTAGCCAGGCCCGCGCCGCCGTGGCATCCGGTGCCAGGGGCCTGAAGGGAAACCCTCTGGAATCTCGCACCTGGCCGATGGATCAGCAGGCCCTCGAGCACTGCGTCGAGATCGTGGCGGCCGTTCGGGACGAAGTCGGTCCCCACGTAGATCTCATGCTCGATACTCACGGTAGTCCCAACCCCGCCCTCGCTATCGCCTTCGCCCAAGCGCTAGAGCCGTATCGTCCGCTGTTCCTGGAAGAGCCCTGCAAGGTGGGCTCGGTGGGGGCTCTCGAAGAGATCTCTTCGCGCAGCCCGGTCCCCATAGCCACCGGGGAAAAACTCTTCTCCTTCGGCGAGTTTAAGGAAATCATCGACCGGCGTGCCTGCGCCTTCCTACAGCCGGACCTGAGTCACAGCTTTGGAATCAGCACATTCCTCGCCATCGCCCGGCTGGCCGAGGAGGCGCAGATGCTGATGGCGCCTCACAACGCCTCGGGACCCGTCCACTTTGCCGCCTTGCTCCAGGCCGATGCCGTGATTGGCAATTTCCTGATCCAGGAATCCTGGAATCTGGAGCGCTTCGACACCTATGTAGATCCTGGCTTCAGGTTGGAGGAGGGCCACATCAACCTGGAAGATCGACCGGGCCTGGGAATAGAAGTCAAGGAGGCCGACATCGCGAAGCTGCCCAAGGACCAGAGTATGAGCTATCGCCAGTATCGACATGCAGATGGCAGCTGGAAAGGCTGGTAGGCAAGATCGACCGAGGCGAAACTTCCTCAGATTCCATCGAGGCATGGCCTTCCAGGCCGTGACCTGGCTCGACGGACCGGTCATCACGGGCAGGAATGGCCGTGCCACTGTTAAAATACTGAAGTTTCTTTCTGAAATCGGGCCAGCGTTTCTGAGGGTGGGAAGAAACTTCCGCCGGTTGAGCTGGATACGATACCATGGAAGAAATTGTGATAGCTGCTTCTGACCGATTCAGGAAAGAAGCTTCGACCGGAGACAGGGGGAGGGAATCGGGCCGACCGCCACGTCATTTTTCTGACCGTGGAAGGGTCTGCCCAGGGAAAGGAAACTCAGATAAGCATGACCAGAAAACAAATCGCAGTCGTTGGCTTCCTACTCCTCTTCGGGATCCTCGCCCCGGTGGCCGCCCAGACCTCGACTGGGCACACGTTCCAGGATCTGCTCCCCAACCAGGTCGGCAATAATTGGACTTACGAGGGCTCTGGCTTTGCAGTTGATGGTAATCGGCGCCAGATTTCCGCGGCCCGACGCAGCGGTGGTTGGGTTTTCTTCGAGGGAGTACCTGGCTGGGGAGACGGCTGGATCTGGGAAAGTGGTATCAGCGCCCGAGCCTGGGTCTGGAATCCAAACCGCCGGACATTCGCCTTTTGGGCGGATCTGGGTGTGGGTCAGGGAGGGAGCTTCACAGTCGACCAAGATGCTGGAATGGAGCCACCTACATGATCAGCAACGAAGACTTCGTCGCCGAGACGCCTGTGGGTACCTTCAACCAGTCGCTAGAGATTACTCTGGTAAACCAGAATTGTGCCGACGCGGGAGTTACCAGGATGGTCTTCGCCCCGAACTTCGGCATTGTCGAGTATGAGACGCAGTCGATCGGTGGCCCTCGCCGCTGGCTGATCCAGCACGCCGTCGTCGACGGACGAGTATACAGCACCGACCCGTTCAGGGGAGGGCTCAGGAGCTCGGCCACACTGAACAAAGCTATCTACACTGTGGGCCCAACAACGGACGGCACGATCGTACCCGACACCATGTCGATTCAGTTGCGCATCCTAAACGGGACCGAAAGCGCAATCGACTACACCTACTTCAGTGGCCAGACATTCGATATCTTCATAACCGACTCCGAGGGGACCGAGGTCTACCGTTGGAGCTTCGGGCGGGCCTTCATCCTTCCGGTCATTGAAAAACAGCTGCTGCCTGGGGAAAGCATCCAGGTCGGAGACGAATTCGAGCTCAGGAACAACGAGGGTGACGTGCTGCCACCGGCCAATTACAAGGTCGAGATCCTACACGTGGGTCGAGGCCTCGATGTGTCGGTGACTACTCCGTTCAAGATCGAGGACTAGGGGACTGTAACGCATGAATCGCTAGTGGATGAGCGAGCAATTCGCGCCCGAGGGCCGCTCACGCGCTGACGATTCAGGTGTTACAGTCCACTAGCTGGGCCTCGTTTGGCTCGAAATCAATCGAAAGTGCGAGGGAAAGGGTAGTGGAGCGGAGTCTTCTATTCTTGTGCTTCCTGTGCCTGACATCCTGTGCCTCTTCGCAGGCCAGCGAAACAAGGGAGTCGACCATGGTCCGCCAGACCCTGATTGACGTCGACCAGAATCTGAAAATCCCGACCTGGGAAGTGGACTCCGAGAGCATCAACCTCGAGACCTCACAGCGCTGGAGAGTGCACAAATATGTGCTGCACGGCGGCCGCCAGGAGGGCGTCGATATGCTCCTGGTGGACAACGGCCGTCTGTCCTTCAAGGTCGCTCCCACCCGCGGTATGAATTTGTGGCAGGCAGAATGCGAAGGCCTTCGACTGGGATGGGATTCTCCCGTCACGGAGGTCGTTCATCCGCAGTTCGTCAATCTGAATGCGAGAGGTGGCCTGGGATGGCTTGAAGGCTTCGGCGAGTGGATCAGTCGTTGCGGACTCGAATCCAACGGTGCGCCCGGCCGGGACGAGATCGTCAACAACACCGGTGAGATCGTTAGCGTCGATCTCACCCTTCACGGGAAGGTCAGCTACATTCCAGCGCGCAAGCTTGAAGTCGTGATAGAGCCTCCTCCATCACGAATGATCCGGGTCCGGGGTGTAGTCGATGAGACCATGGTGTTCGGCCCTCGCCTGCGACTGATCACTGAAATCTCAACCGAGGTAGGCTCCACCAGACTCACGATTCGGGATGAGGTTCAGAACCTGGCGACGACGCCCCAGGAAATGCAGCTCTTGTATCACTGCAATTTCGGCAGACCCCTGCTTGAAAAGGGAGCCCGTTTGGTGGTGCCGGTCAAACGGGTCACACCGCGCGACCAACGGGCCACAGAGGGGGGGATGAGTAATTGGAACCGATACGGTCCCCCCCAATCAGGCTACGTCGAGCAGGTCTATTTTCTAGATCTGGCGGCCGACGCCGAAGGCCAAACCGAGGCTCTTCTTCAGAATGCCGACGGCAGCCGGGGAGCGTCACTGCAGTTTTCTTTGAAGCAACTTCCGTATATGACGCTGTGGAAGAACACCAGCGCCGAGGCGGATGGCTATGTCACTGGCCTCGAACCGGCAACGAACTACCCCAACTTGCGCAGCACGGAGAGAAAATTCGGCAGGGTACCGCTTCTAGAGGGTGGGGAAAGCTACCACACCCGACTCGACATCATCGCCCATCTCTCACCCAAAGAGGTCAAGACAGCCAGGGAAAGGATCCACACGCTCCAGGGTAAACCGCCGATCATCGACGAGGACCCTCAAGAGTGAAGCAAGCAGGATCCTAGCGCCACCACCGGCCACGCCGGATCGTACCGGAAACAAAGTTCGTGTCAGGGCGTGGCGGCGGTCTCCAGGCCGCCGTGCATCGAGCCAAAGGCTCGAAGGAAGAGGACCTTCGGCCTGGAGACCGAAGCCACGTTTACGAATCAAGTTTCAGCTTAGCGGCCCCCCAGCGGAGCTGCCCCATTCGAGAACGAAACTTCGGTCGAGGATAGGCGATATCGTTCGTCACTCCGTGGGGAAGGTCACTCCGTGGGGAAGAGTTGTCCAGCTCGCTCCCTTCTTCGTCGTCCTCGACGGCCGGAACTTGGCCTCATGTTGCTAACGGCTCAAG
>JAKZYH010000697.1:0-27253 GCA_047514575.1 Acidobacteriota bacterium
AGGCCACCCCTCAACCTACCCCAGGGGGCCACGCCGCCCCAGCCGAAAGCGGAAACTGTCTTTTTGGCCAACTGGACCCGTTCCTGAACTTTCGGAATTGTGATCCCCATCCAACCCACGCTTCCAGACCAATGTGAGAGCAAAATTCTCAGAATGCGAGAGCTAGCAGCTAATCATCCCACGATCGTGCTGATATCGATCAGGTGAAGCTGTCGTCCCGCTTTATCCTTGGGTGAATCGATACACACGAGTTTGCCGTCACGGCTGAAGCGAGGGTGAGTGTCGCACCGCCACTCGCCCGTATACTCCTCAGGCAAGTGGAAGCGACCCAGGGAGAGCCGGCGGTTGGTTTTGACGTGATACAGATGTGGTTTCTGGTTTCTATCCTGGTCGGGATAGCTGTCGCTGAGAATCCATTCGTTTCCGGGCAGGTAGGAGCAGTGTCCGTAGGGGTCAAGGACACCTGGACCGACAACTTCGATCTCTCGCGTACGATCCCGGAACAAGTAGTTGGCATGACCGTGGGAAGTCTGGTCGGATTGGGCCAGGATATGGTGGGGATCCCGCCAGATGAAATGCGATGTGAAGCCATTGTCGTCCAGAATCCAGATGTCGCTACCGTCCAGGTTTGCGGTGATCATTCGGGTCAGGCGGCTGCCATCCGGATAGCGCCAGCGGTGAAGGAAGACAAATCGGGATCCATCCGGGCTGAAGAGGAGATGATTAAAGTAGTGCTTGATGCCCGGTTTGGCCTTGGGGATCTGTCCCAGTCTCGCGATCTGGGCGATTGAGACAATCAGTTCCGTATTGCCGGTCTCCAGGCTAAACCGCACGATACCTGAGTCTTCCGGTGCCAGGTCGTCGCTATAGGGGTCGGTGATACCCGGGTATCCATATCCAGGGCGCACATCGTTGATGCGGCGGAAGTCGGGTGCGATGGCGGTCTTGCCGTCTGGACTCACCGAGTAGACGGGTTGGGCAAGGGTACGGCGCTGCTTCGTCTTGAGGTCCAGGATGCGACAGACGAAGTGGCCACCTTCGCGGTCGTTCCACAGAATCCGGCTGGTCGAACCGGGTAGCCACTGCAACATGCATCCCTGCTGCCAGCACCAGGCGCTGCTTTCCCCCAGTTCGATCCAGCGGTCTCCTTCCTCCAGATCGACCATGCCTATCTGGATCTTATCTGTGGCGCGGGGCGAACGGTGTTCGAAACCGACCTGCATTCCCAAGACGTACCGATTGGTGGGATCGAACTGGAACTTGTCGTAGTAGCCGAACCAGTGGTGTCCGGGAGGACCGGTGATGGTGCGAACCGTAGGCAATGGCGACCGGGCCGGCCTCCCGGCCGCTGTGCAGAGAACGATTGGTAGTGTGCTGATGAAACGTCTTCGATCCAAGCGAGATCTGTCCATCGTCAATCAACCGTATGAGTAACCTATCACGCTGTTTCGGATCGGGGCAAACGAGCGAGCAGACCCTCCGACGTTCAGAAGAAGACGATTGGGTGAACGTCACTGGTAAGAGTAAGGGCAAAGGCAAGAAGAGGATTCTAGTACAGATACCCTGTCTTACTCGGTGGCTCGCTCCGCTTCTAGCTGGGGTCGCTCTACGCCTTGTCGCTCTGGCGATTCTTGGGCAAGCCCCTTCGCCTCTTCCCCGAACGATCTCAGAGGAACCCGACGACTTGGGAACGATCGAAGCGCCATCCCCCTCCTTCTTTCAGCATGCGCACAAGATAGAGCACTTCGAATCCTCCCTCGGTCGTTTCGCCCTGGAGCTCGAGAATGGCGGTCTCACCCTTCTCTTCGCCCCCCAGCACTTTCGTCTTTCCCTTTGGAAGGAGAAAGGCGATCTGGTCAACAACAGATTCGAAGTTTTCTCCATCGGAAGCGTCGGGATCTACGAGCCTCTGGAGTGTCTCGGATTTCACACCCATTCGAACTGCCTTCCAGTCTCCTGTCTTGATTGCGTTCAAAAGCGACTGCAAAACCTTGCCGGGCTCGCCGCCTCCAGTCCCCAGGTTCTTGCCTACCGCTGGGTGAATTACGGATGTATCGAACTCGACATCAAGTTTGTAGCTATCTCCGCTGAGTGTCGCTGCCGGTTCTGCGCTGCGCACACGTGCTGCAACTCGATCGGCGGTGTTGGCTGAAAAGTCCGCTTCCAGACTCTGAGCAACGAAGCTCCTGTCTTCTCCCGCCTTTTTCGTTGAGTCCAGGTATTGCACCATGCCCTCATGGAAGGTGGCATTCATTGACACAAAACCATCCGGACTTATCCAGAAGCTGATGTAGTTTTTCTCGCGCATTCCTTGTTGATTGATGAGGGCCGTATGCGGGTCGAGCTGCTTGACCGCCTCCGCCGCATCCATTGTTCCTTCGGCGAGAACCACGACCATGACCTTCTTTAAGGGATCTCCCGGTGCGCGAACCGGAAAGGCCGCGACTGAAGTTGGATTTATCGCGCCCTTTTTGCTGCTTGTGAACTGTCCGGCAACATGTCCTGCAAAGGACACTGCCAATGTTGTAAATAGCGACGCCGTGGTCAACAGGAACAGAGTGAGTTTCCTCATGTAATTCGCCAGTTATTCTATTGCATTTCTCCGCCGATGGTTCTCCCGTCGCCACCTCCGCATTGAGAAGGTGGCTCGCTACAAAGTAGTCCTGCGGCAAATGACCCATGGGCTGAGCCCTCTCACTGACCCAGCTTCTCTGGAGAAGGGACTCCGGGTCGATGACGGCACTCTTCCGGAAGGCTCAATCGGAGACTCTTGGTCACAACACAGCGTTTGTTGGTTTGAGGCGATGCCTCGCTGACTCTTGGCTCTATTCACGGCGGCCTGGAGGCCACCGCTACTCTGATCCAACCTCTCTCTCCCGTCTCAGCGAGTACTTTTTCATCTTGTACCGCAGGGTATCCCGAGTCACCGCCAACAATCGCGAAGCCTTGGTCTGATTTCCACGACTGAGGACCAGCGCTTGGCGGATCAACTCCTTCTCCAACTCGTAGAGATCGATGCCTTTCGGAGGCATCTTGAAGGAATTGTCAAGAGACAAACCCGACCTCTCCGGCGTGAATTCGGAGATCCGAAGTGGAAGTAGATTGGCAGAGATGTCCCCCTCATCCTCGAGAATCATGGCGCGCTCGATGGCATTCTTGAGCTCCCGGACATTTCCCGGCCAGTGGTAGTCGAGCAGGATTTGCCTGGCCTCAGCGGTCAATCCCTTGATCGATTTCCTGAAGCGAACGTTGTAGTCCTGGATGAAGTGCTCCACCAGGAGATCGATGTCTTCCTTGCGTTCACGAAGCGGTGGTAGGGAAATGGGAATAACCGACAGTCGATAAAAGAGGTCGTCCCGGAACTCTTTCACTTGGGCCATTTGTTCCAGGTCCTTGTTACTGGCGCAGATGACTCTAAGGTCGATAGAGATGTCTTTTACCCCTCCCACGCGCCGGAAGGTCTGGTCTTCAAGCACCCGCAGCAGCTTCGCCTGGAGGTTCAGTGGGATCTCGCTGATTTCGTCGAAGAAGATGCTGCCGCCGTCACTCAGCTCCAGGAGTCCCTTTTTCAAACTCTTGGCGTCGGTGAAGGCTCCGCGCTCGTGCCCGAACAACTCATTCTCCAGTAGCTGCTCCGGAATCGCGGCACAGTTGAGAACCGTAAAGGGTTGACGTCCCCTACTGCTCTGGTAATGCAGTGCTTTCGCCACCAGATCCTTCCCGGTTCCACTTTCTCCCTGGACCAGGATGGTGCGAACCTCGCTTGAAGCCACCTTTTCAAGCAAGGCCTTCATCTCTCGCATGGAGGCAGAATTCCCGATGATTCGGTCAACTGCATAGGTGTCTTTCTGCTGCTTCGTAACGCGCTCCACTACGGTTCTCAGAGAGCGCGATTCCAGGGCATTGTTGATTGAATGGAGGAGGCGATTGAAATCGACGGGCTTCTCGAGGTAGTCGTAGGCCCCAATTTGAAGCGCCTTTACCGCGTCGTCCACCGCCCCATAGGCCGTGATCATGATGATTGGCGTGACGGGTGAAAGGCTCGTCATCTCCAGAAGAACCTTCAGTCCGGTTTCATTGGGCAGGTGGACGTCCAGGGTGACCAGATCGGGCAGATTTTCTTGAAAGAGCGTCAGGGCTTCAGCAGCGGTAGACGCTTCCGCCACCTGATGGCCAGCAAGCTCCAGTTTTTGCCGAATCGACCATCGGACCAGCTTCCCATCGTCGACGACCAGAACGTTAGTTGATCTCATAGCGATTTCCAGAGGCTCAGCAATAAGAACCGCTACCTTCGATGCTGGGAAAGCAACCTGTCAGCCAGATCGTCCTATAGCCCTTCTCCACTCGTTATAGTTTCCACAACCCTATGGGGTCCAATCAGTTGTGACCAGAAAGACTGTCCTCCGAGTCCAACAATGGCCTGGGCCAAATGACCTATTATGCCTGACATCTGGGTGATTTGACACACCCCGTAAACTGGCTGACCCGCCAGAAATATTGAGCCAAGTCCGAAGCAGAACCGCTCAGACCCCTTTTGAAGACTGGCACCTAGCTTGCCTCAGGGCACTTCGTCTGCTTTGATGGTGTGCGAGCGCAGCCAAGGAGGTAGCGTGTATCGGGAAAACGAGTTCTTGGACGCACGAAGACGGGCCCTTGAAGAGCAATTCTTCCACCTGGAAAACCAGCGTCTGGTCGAGAGTCTTCGGGAAATCCAAACTAGAAGAGTCAAAGGAGGCCTTGTCGGAGGCGTCTGGAATTACGAACGACTCGATTCTGGAGAACCTCTTTCGGTTGGGGATAGACGCCGAGATGGTTGCAGCCTTGCAGCTGGTACCGCTACTGGAGGTGGTTTGGGCTGCTGGTGAGTTGGATGAAAAAGAGAAGCAGGCGGTTCTAAAGGCGGCGAGAGGCTAAGAAAATGAGCAGGTCAAAGTTTGTCCGGATTCTCCTGAAACCACAGCGCCTTTTGGTAGTACTGACGCTTGGAGGTCTGGTCTCAGGGACTGCCCTTGGCGCCTGCGAGGACCCGGCACCCGAGACCCTTCCGGTTCCCACTAACCTGATACACCCGGCGAGCGCATCTTTTGCTGCACCGATCGTGCTCAGCTGGGACGATGTCTGGACTGGGTGTGGAGGTTACGAGGTTCAATTCCGGAGAGCGGGTGCCCTCACCTGGACTAGCATCGAGCTGACCGGTGGCAATGCGGTTGAGATCAATATCGAGCTCCCGGATGGAACCGTGAACAATCCCACTGCCTACTCCCTCAGGGTCAGATCGTTCTGGGGATCGGGCAACGACACCAGGCGGTTCTTCCGAATGGTCTGAGGTTGGTACCATCAACATGTTCACGTCCGGGGGTGGCTGTGGGACGGTGGCACCCGATCCGCTTCCGGTGCCGATCAACCTGACGAATCCGGCCAGCGGCGGTTTCGGTGAGCCCTTTGTCTTCACCTGGGACCATGTCTGGACCGGGTGTGGCGGGTATGAAGCTGAGTTCCGGAGGGCCGGGGCCTCGAGCTGGATCACGGTCGAGATTTCCAGTGGAAACGGGGTTCAGCTCTCCATTCCGCTCCCTTCTGGAGCCGTAAGCAATCCCACCAGCTATGCGCTGAGAGTGAGATCTTTTTGGGGAGCGGACAACGATGTCAAACAGTTCTCCGACTGGTCAGTTATCAGCAACATTAACATATTCACCACCGGAGGGAGCTGCGAGACCGAGACACCCAGCACGCTTCCCGTGCCAACGAACTTGACCAACCCCTCGACTGGCACTTTTGGGGATTCCTTCGGCTTGAGCTGGGACGATGTCTGGACGGGGTGTGGGGGATACGAGGCTGAGTTCCGTCGCGCCGGCAGCGCAGCCTGGACTCGGATCGAGATATTCAGCGGCAGCTCGGTCGAGATCAACATTCCGCTCCCGTTCGGCCCGGTAAACGATCCCACCGGCTACGCTTTGAGAGTGAGATCCTTCTGGGTGTTGGCGATCATCGGAAAACGTATTTTTTTGGACTTTCGCCGACCGGCCACCGGTCATGCCAACCTCGTCTCTGGCGTGGGAACGGCGGAAATGGATCGGTCCAGCGGCTGAACCGACCGCAGATCGAGCATCGGCAGAGGGTAGGTGAGCGCCGAGGCGCCGGCGAGTTGATCGTTCCGCCACCTTGATCCGTAACGCGGGCCTGGACCTGCCGCTTCCGATAGCGCCGCTGGCGGTCA
Organism: Acidobacteriota bacterium; assembly: GCA_047514575.1. Classification (GTDB taxonomy): domain Bacteria; phylum Acidobacteriota; class UBA6911; order RPQK01; family JAJDTT01; genus CAUZIZ01. The sequence goes on from JAKZYH010000697.1 coordinate 6,218, forward strand.
CGCTGACATTGTTTGCCTCGTTCGCTTTGCTGATATCGTCGGTTGGCTTCGCGCCGTTGCCGGCGCCGGACTCCCGCCCGGCACTCTTGGCTGCAATACCGTTGCCCTCGGTCACAACTGACGCATACGAAGAAGTTTGCCCGGCACTGTGGGGAGCCACAGGTTCGCATGCGGAGACAGGTTTCGCTTTCTTGGATAGCACACCCCAAACCGGAATTATCTCACCAAGCGGGATCAGAACGAACATCTCTCTTCACGTCGAGGCCCACGGGAGATGATCGACGGATGATTCGCGCCTTCGGCGCGGATGATGTTGCTGGTACCTCTCCCTCGGCCATTGTTCAGAAAACTACGTTTCCCGATGACCGCTAACATCCCTGGGGAATGGGCAACGACACCCGGCAATTCTCCGAGTGGTCTGAAACCGGAAATATTGAGATGTTCCTCTCTCCTTTGAGGAGCATCACGTTCCCCCAACTAGCACTGGGAGGAGGGTTTGAGGTCGTCCTCTTGATCAGCAACAAGGCGAACCAGAGCTGGACGGGCACTGCTGCGCTCAAAGAGGGCAATGATGAGTCTTGGTCCGCACCCTGGACCCTCGATGGCGGGAGCGAAGTCGCTGAGTCCACGTTTGGAATCTCCCTGGATCCTCATGAAACGCAGAGGTTTCTTCTGAAGGGTGACGAAGAGGCTCGAGCAGGCTATTTGTCGATCGCTCCGGATGAGGGATTCCCGGCTTCGGGCATTTCCGTCGCTTTCTTCTACAACTTCGTAGCCGGCAGCGAGGTGACGGATTCAATTGGAGTGATCCCCGGCTCACCCGGGACCACCTTTACCTTTCCGGTGGAGAAGACCTTGGAAGCAGATACGGGAGTAGCATACGTTTCCACGTCGACTGCCCAGTTTCTCGTAATAATGACGTTGTACGATTCGGCAGGGAGCCAGCTACAACAGCGTTTCGTGAACTATTCGGGCCACGTCGCACAGTTCTTCGGCGAGCTGTTCCAGAACATTTCGACAGGATTTGTCGGCAAGGTAAGAGTCGAATCCCAGGAGCGGATCAGCCTGGTCGTGGTAAGGCTCCAATCGACGAGCAGTGGCATCCAATTGACAACCCTATCCACAGAGCCATCGGATCAGTAGCCGTCTCCTGGCAGGTCTCGGTGGATTATTTCCACGGCTCGGATGAGCACGAATAGGCTCGGAACCAAAGGATTCTGCTCCTTCTTGGGACGGTAGACCAAACCATGGTGGCGTCCCCGATTGAGTTTCCGCGCTCCAAATCTCCGCCTGTCGTGTGCTATACTCTCGCCACTGATTTAACCCGGAGCGGGAGTAATTCAGCGGTAGAATGCCAGCTTCCCAAGCTGGACGTCGCGGGTTCGATTCCCGTCTCCCGCTCCAATCTAACTTTAATTTTTCCAGATAGTTAAGCCGGGATGAGGATGGGTCCGGATTTCGGAGCGTCGTGACAGGGTGCGCCCAGGGTGCGTTATGCAAAATGCCACAGCCCTATTAGATCGGTTCATTCGCCGCTGTCTGGTCGTCGACTAACGGGGTGCCTGGTGAAGGGAGAAAATTGACGGCCTCTCGGCTTGAGCTAGGTGGATGATGCCCTTCTCATGCGCCGCTTCGAGCGCCTCAGCAATCTGGAGAGCAATCTTCAGGCTCTCCTCCCAGGAAATGCCTCCCTTCTGGATGCGCTCTGCCAGCCCTGTGCAGGACACCAAACTGTCGGTCTCTTCCCCTCCTGCCGCGTTGAGGTTGACGTGTAGTTCCTTCCCCGTCGGGATGAAGGCGCGTTGCTCACTGCTTGAGAGAAACCCCATGACGAAGCGGATACCCCCGTGGATGACTCCGGGAAGGTGAAGCGCTGATCCCAAATCAATGCTTTGTATCTTCTGCTTGGATCCGGATCGTATGGATCCCAGAGAACCCCGGGTTCGAAGCTCTGGCCTAGGTGCATGTCAAGCAGGTTCGTCTGGGCCATGTTTTCGAACGAGACGTTCCCAGCGGAGCGGTCGTTCCCAGTGAACGCCGTCTTGGCTCTCGGTATAGGCTGGCAGGGTTGCGTAGCCCACCTTCAGCTTTCCGCCTACCCTGGAGTTCGGATAGTGTGTGTTTTCCCGTTGAGCAAGGTAGAACATCTGGTACAGCTTCTGCTCGCCGTTGTAGACAATGCAGTGACCATAGAGTTGCAGCCGAGCTTTTCCCCACGGAAACTTTTTTGTGAAGAGCGGATTGCCCTGATACCGTCTCGCGGGGTGGGCGCGACGCTTCAGGTTCTGCAGGCGGTCAATGTGCACGTCATCGAGGAACAGGCATCGATGCATCTCCCGACCGACAGTGCCGGCCTGCGAGGTGGTCGCCGCTGTCAGAGGGGGCGCGCCCGCGACTCGGGTGCCGAGGCCCGCCGCTGCCGTCAAGAATGTCCTTCGATTCCAGTTCAAGTCGGATAACCCTCCTTTCAACTGCCTCAAAGGTAAAGATTTCTCAGCTTCAGATTATGGGATAGCTTCTACCTGAACCTGAGGGAGTAGAGATCCGCATCCTTCATCACGAAGCGCAGCCGCACTGGCTTCCCAGCAATCCTGGCCAGAGGTTTATCTGAAGTCGCCTTGGCATGAGTCCGTTCCCACAGCACCGTATGCTCGATCTCGTCTCCCCAGATCAGAGGTGATTCCTCCAGGGCGAATCCGGGTAGGGGGTTCCCCCAAGCATCCTGGACTTCCACACCGATGCTCCCGGCTGCGGAGGTGGCGAAGTTCAGGACCAGGTTTTCCCCCTGAAAGACAAGGGGCTTGGTGATCAACTCTCCTCCCGCATAGCCTGCGTGGACCGAGACGAAGCCGTCCAGGCGTAGGACCAGACGCTCCAGATGGGAGCTGGGGTAGGTGTTGTCGCGACCCACGTAGAGGGACAATTCGTCTTTGGCAGTGGGCACGATCCCGGAAGCGGGCATGTTGCAGCGGTGAACCCAGTTGCGTGGGTCTCGACCCGGCCGAATGAAGGCCTCCATGAAACGCCGGTCCCAGTGCACCCCGTCTCGGCTGGTCATGAAGACTCCCTCGGAGACGCCTGGGTAGGGATTGGTGGGATGGAAGGTCCTCCAGGGCACGAATCTCTTGGGAAGCGAGATGTAGATGTGGGGCGCTCGGAAGTAGGGAGTAGTGGCGTTGGTATAGAGTTCTTCCCGGGCCGTGTTCCCGTACCCTGCCCACTGCCCCGGAGTCCAATTGAGAAAATCCTCCGAGGTGGCATACTTCAGGCTTCGGGCACCGTCGAAGTCCCGATAGACGGCCGCGTAACGTTCCCGCACCGGGTCCCAGAAGGGCACGTTGAGGGAATCGAACTTACCGTCGCTGATGGCGGGCTTCTCACTGGCCAGACGCCAGCTCTTTCCATCTGCCGAGATGAACGCCTTGAGGACGCTGTGGGGCCATTCTCCGACGCTGCTCAAAGCCTTGTAACGCTCTTTCGTCAGCGCATCTGGGTTGCCGTCTTTGAAGGGGGCGAAGCAGCAGGAGGCCTCCCCCTTCCAGACGATATTGTTGTCCTTGGATCCCTCGAACTCGATCAGCCCCAGCGAAGGACGAGACCATTGGATCCCGTCTTTGCTCTCGATCAGACAGGTGACGGATTTGTGTTTGGGGATGAGCTTCTCGTCCGGCCACAGTTGGCCTTGGTCAGCATAGTCCGGGTGGCTGGTACCTGCATAGTACATCCGGTAGCTGTCTCCGTCCCGGAAGACGGTGTGATAGTCGCTGGTATTGCCCTCCCAGGGCTTGTCAAAGGAAATGATCTTCCCGGCGGATCGGGGTTCGTGCAGCTTCAGCCTCACCCCTTCCATGGATTCGATGAGATAGTCGTCCACGAACAGCTCCAGCCGGGAACCGATGTCCAGGGTCGCCTCAGAGCCAGGCTCTTCTGCCAAGGCACTCTCTGCTGCCACGGGTAAGACCATAGAAAACAGGCAGGCGAAGAGCGGTCCTCTTCTCATTCTCCATCCTCCTCTTCCAAGGGAATCACCATTGCCACTTGTTAGGCTGGGCGTCGTTACCATCATGCGACCTCTCCTCTGGCTAGTCTATACTCCGCCGCTCGAACTCCTGCTCCACGCTCTCAACCCCTTCGTCGCAGAGCCGATCGAACATCTCGCAGAGCGTTTCGTTGTCCCTTTGCCAGGGGAAGAGCAGGTTCTTCGCCTACACCGCCTCCTCATTAACCTCCCAACCCAACATTCCCAGAGCCTGGAAATCCTCTCGCGAGCCGCTGTTTCTACTTACCTCCAATCCACCGACTGTATTGCCCCCACATCTGCTGCCGGATTTTCCAGCCAAGTTTCTCGATCTCAAGCTCCGATTTTTCGCTCGCCCATCTAGGTACCCTCCGTCCGCATTGTTGCGCAATTCCTGCCCCTCGCAGACCCCGAACTTTTGGGTAGACATCTCACAGATCGGCGGTATCGAGCACGGACAGAGGAATCTGACACCCGGGGCTTTGCACGAAGCGGCGTCAGTTCTAGAGACAGAGCTGTCGGAGCCGTTGAAGAGGGCGGGGGTTTGAGCCGAACTCAGCCATCTGAACCCTCAACCCCCAGCAGATTCATGCGATCATCAAAGACTTCACTACTTTGCTTCTGTCAAACCCCTGTCGTATCGTTAAGAGAAAACGATGGTCAAATGTGTGTCCCTGCTGGTCCTTTGGATTTGCACATCCACTGTACTTGCTCGGACCGTGTTCTACTTCCCAATAGTGGAGAACGGGGAGGCCGAGAATACCCGCTTCCAAACCACCATCGTTCTTGTCAACACCGGAGACGATAGGCCAGTCAAACTGGAGTTTTTCACCTTCGATGGTACTCCAATGGTGCTCAGCCTCACCGATTTGGGCAATGCTTCTTGGTTCTCCATAGTGCTGCGAGGCGGGGAATCTCTGTCTGCACAGACATCAGGAACTGGGCCTTTGCAGTTGGGATACGCTGTAGTTACGTCCCAGGAGGGCGTTGCGGGCGTTGGTGGCACAGCGGTTCTCACCCGATCAGATCTGGTGACCCGAACCACTCTTTACGAAGCAGAGGTGGCTGCCTCCACAAGTCTGACCAACTTCGGCATCTTTGCTGATTCACCTGGCGTCGGCAGGTGGGTGGCCGATCGAAGCATTGCCGGCCAGGTAATCGAGACCCCAGAAAACACCCAATTTGCCCGGCTTGCAACAACGGATGTGCCTATACCCCAGCCGCCTCGCCGGATTCACTATCGAGCTACTTTGAGTGGAGCTCAGGAAGTGCCCGAGGTGATCACTGGCGCATCGGGAACGTTAGAGCTCGATTTTGCGCTGGATCTATCTGGGGCAGAATTCGAATTGAGGGTGTCGCAGTTGGCGGGTGTCGACCGGGCGCTGATTCACTGCGGTCCAGCGGGCCAAAATGGACCCGCGGTTACGTTTCTCTTCCCAGGTCCGGCGGTCCCGAGTATTTTCCTTGACGGGTTCCTCATTGCCAGAGGGACGTTGACGAACGCTGATATCATGCCTCGTCCCATCGGCTATTGGAAGCAGGTGCCGAGTTCCCGGGGCGAGTCCGAGTGCGGATTGGCCATCAATAACATTGCCTCCCTGCTCGCTGCAGTGAAACAGGGCCATGCCTACGTCAATGTTTATACCCGAACCGGACAGGCCGGCGAGATTCGGGGACAGATCTCAGAAGACTACTAGGAATCTACACTCGCACCGCAACCACTTCCCGTCACAGCACTGTCAAGTTAACGTAGGGTCGTTGGCGACAATGGTCGGATCCGATCACATTACCAGCGCCACCGATTCCCTCCTGAGATCATCAGCTACGCTGTCTGGCTGTTTGCGACACGAAGTCGCTTGATGAAGTTGTCCTCACGTGATGTCGGGGACCGGCCGTACCACCGGGTGAATCTAGGGGCATGAATCAAGAGCTGCCCTGACAATGTAACGAAGCGCGACATCGGTCGCGCGGGGCGCAAATCGCGAGAGGCGTGCCCTCCGGGTAACCACAAACCGGGTGAGTGCTAGACAGTGGGTAAGGTGAAGATATCTGAATCTGTGATAAAGATCGTGAACGGCAGCAAGCGCAAGTGGTTGAGACGCTTGACCAAACGGTATCGGAGGCGGGTAGAACGCTTATAGCCTGCGTTCTCGTGGTCCAGACGCTTCCCGGTCGATAGCAGACACCTAACCCCGCGTACTTCTTGAGCGGAACGTGGAAACCCCGTATCACTCCCGGCCCTGCCGGGACAGCGAGCCGTGAGGCGCGCCCAGGGCGGTGCGGGTTGGGGATGTCGGAAGAAGCGAATGCCGCGGCGTAATGTCGCGGATACGGGTTTAAACGTCACCCGGCACGAAAGTGAGCCCACGTCCGACGGGTCTTTCGTCGCAAGAGAGTTTGGAGAACCGTCATCATGAGGAAAGGCAAATGACAACAGGGGCGTCGCTCCTGATTGGTGCGTCCTCGGCGGACCCAAGTTGGGATGCTATTGACTGGCAAACCGCCGAACGGTCCGTGCGACGGCTGCAGATGCGTATTGCGAAGGCAACTCGGGCGGGGCGTTGGGGCAAGGTACAAGCCTTGCAGCGGCTCCTCACCCACTCGTTCGCGGCTAAGCTTTTAGCCGTGAGACGGGTGGTTCATAACCGCGGCCGTCACAGGGCCGGGGTGGACGGTGTCATCTGGCCAACGTCGCGTCAGAAGGGGAAGGCTGCACGGTCATTGCGAAGACGAGGGTACCGGCCACAACTGCTACGTCGTCTTTATATTCCCAAGAGGAACGGCAAAGAGCGCCCACTGGGGATACCGACCCAGTTCGATCGAGCGATGCAAGCGCTCTACTTGCTCGCCTTGGAACCGGTCGCAGAAACTCAAGCGGATCCCAATTCGTACGGGTTTCGACCCCAGCGCTCGTGCGCCGATGCCATTGGCCAATGCTTGACGGTGCTAGCCGGGAAGCACTCGGCCCAGTGGATTCTCGAAGGCGATATTAGAGCGTGCTTTGACCAAATCAGCCACTCCTGGCTGCTCCACCACATCCCGATGGACCAGCAGGTTCTTCGCAAGTGGTTGGCAGCCGGCTACATGGAAGAAGGGATTGTGCATCCCACGGAATCCGGCACACCCCAAGGCGGGATTGCGTCACCGACCCTGGCGAACATGGCGCTCGACGGATTGGAAGACGCTGCGCTCGCAGCGTTCCCACGAAGTCAGAAGATCCATGTCGTGAAGTACGCTGACGACTTCGTCATCACCGGTGCTTCAAAAGAAGTGCTGGAAACGAAGGTCAAGCCTGCCGTGGAAGCCTTCCTTCGGGAGCGAGGTCTGGAACTGTCTACAGAGAAGACTTCGATCACGCACCTCGACGAGGGATTTGATTTCCTCGGGTTCAAGGTACGCAAGTACTCGGGCAAGCTACTCATTAGGCCCGCCAAAGCGTCTGTGAAGGCGTTCTTGGCTGATATCCGACAGTTGATCAAGTTCAACAAAACGGCGAAGACGGAGAAGTTGATTCGGTCCCTCAACCGCAAGATTGTCGGCTGGGCCAACTACTACCGCCATGTCGTGTCGAAGCAGACCTTCACCTATGTCGATCACCAAATCCTTCTGGCGTTGCTAGCCTGGATCAATCGTCGGCACCCAAACAAGCCCAACTCATGGAAGCGGAAGCGCTACTTCCGTAGCCAGGGCTTGCGCCACTGGGTGTTCTACGCAGGGTCCCACGAGCGGCAGGGCAAGGCAACGGTCCTTGATCTGCGCCAAGCAGCTCAAGTCGCCATTGTCCGACACATCAAAATACGCGCGGCTGCGCCCCCCTACGACCCCGCCTTTGATGACTACTTTGTGCGCCGCAAGCGTATGAAGCGGGTCAATACATCGGCCTGGCACGGCACGGTCGTAGACGCGACTTTTGGTCGGCAGAGACACCCAAGAACCGGGGAACCGGGTCGGGTCACTGGCTCTTGAAAGGCTTGAGCGGTGTGACGGGAAACTTTCACGCACCGTTCTTAGGGGAGGGGACGACCGCGAGGTCGTTCCCTTACCCGGCACCATCGGTTCACTCTCAGCTTCCGCGAGGTTGAGGACTTGCTCGCCGAGAGAGGAGTCCAGGTTTCGTACGAGGCGATCCGCTACTGGTGTCTGAAGTTCGGTCCCCAATACGCTCGAGGTCTTAGAAGAAAACAAGGTAGACTCGGTGACATCTGGCATGTCGACGAACTCTTCATCAAGATCCGCGGACAACGTTTCTACTTGTGGCGCGCTGTCGACCAAGATGGAGATGTGATCGATATTCTGGTTACCAAGAGGCGCGATCGTCGAGCGGCCAAGCGCTTCTTTCGTAGAGCTTTGAAGCATGAAGGAAGACCTCCCATGCGGCTCGTAACCGACAAGCTCCGGACCTATCCGGCCGCTCATCGCGAAGTGTTTCCGTTCGTCGAGCACCGGACCGGTCAGTACGAGAACAACCGCGCTGAAGTCTCGCACCAGCACACTCGCGAGAAGGAACGGCAGATGAAACGACTCCAGTCGATGGCTCACGCCCAACGCTTCCTCTCCGTGCATGGAGCGGTTCAGAATCAGTTCCGGGTCGGTCGGCACCAGGTCCGAGCCAGGAATCATCGGATACTTCGAGACCGAGCCTTCAAGTCATGGCGAGAGGTCACGTGTGCTTGCTGAAAGGCAGCATCATTGTCGAGTCTTGCGTTCCGATCCCGTTAACTTGACAACGCCCTGGTAGCCGGCGAGTGAAGAGGGAGTATGCTATTGTGCTTCAATAGTATGATTTTTCACACACGTCTGGAGATCGGGAATGGGGACGACGCGCAAGACCATCACAGTTACGGATCAGCAGGACGAATGGATCAAGGCGCAAATCGCAGCGGGTGATTTCACGAATGACAGCGAGTACATTCGTGACTTGATCCGTCGCGACCAGGCCCGACAGGCGGACACCGAGGCGATCCGCGGCGAACTGATCAAGGGCGAGGAGAGCGGCGAACCCAAACCGTTCGAAAGCGGCCTGTTCAAAGAGAAAATGGCCGCCAAACATGCCAGACGATCCCGCTGAATACCGATTATCACCAGAAGCCGAGCGTGATATGGAGGCCATCTGGCTCTACACGCTCGAGCAGTGGGGTCTGGGCCAGGCCGACCGCTACACGGACGAGCTTGCGGGAGCGTTTGCTCAACTCGCTGAGAACCCGCAACTCGGCGCAGGTTGCGAGCACATCCGTACCGGCTATCGCCGCAGTCGAGTGGGCCGCCACACGATCTACTACCGAATTACCGATTACGGGATCGCTGTGATTCGTGTCTTGCACGACCGCATGTCGGCCACGCAGCATCTCTGATCCACGGGAGGCGTATCGAGAAGGACAAAGGAGCCGGGAACTTCAATTCTAGTTGTCGCTCATCACCGCAGAGTCGGCAGAGTCGTCCTCCGAGAATCGGGTGCTATTTTGGCACCTGGGTGGTACCAATTTGGCACCATTAAGAAAGCGTCTTTTGGAAATTTCGTTTTCTCAGTTAGATACGATAGACAGGATAGACACGGTTAGACGCTAAGTTCTTTATTTTCAATCGATTGTTAGTTTCCCAAGCTGGACGTCGCGGGTTCGATTCCCGTCTCCCGTTCCAATCTTTTCAACAACTTAGGGATGTTGCTCAATTGGGATACTCCATTTCTACTCCATTAAAGGTTCCTTCTAGGGTCGCTTGGAAGCGATCTACTGCCTCCCTACGCAGCTGCAAGCCAGCCTCCGTGTAGACGTTCAGGTTGACATCTAGGGTGTGGCCCAGCTGTCTGCGATCACCTTCGGGTCTACGTTCAGCTCTCGCATAAGAGAGGCATGAGTACGCCGCATCACCTGGAAGTTCACCCAGTCCAGCCCCACCGCCTTCAGCTTCGGAGCAATGTTGCGCCTCCAGCAGTTGTCTGTTGAAAGCGGCGGCGTGGGGTTCTCCGAAGGGAACAGCCAGGCCTCCGGGCCCGTATCGATCGAGATGCTGTTCCAGGCTTCGAGGTCTGAGCGAATGTTCTCCGACAAGGCAGCCTTCCGCTTGGAGTGACGGGTCTTGGGGGAATCCAGCTGCCCTCGATAGATTCTCTGCTTGACGTCGAGGGAATCTGTCCCCACATGCTTCCATTGGAGAGCGAAGATCTCTCCAGGACGTAGACCGCTGATGATGGCGATCCTGCAAATGAGTCGTTCACGAAGTTCGAGAGCTGAGAACAGAAGCCTGACCTCCTCCCTGTTCATTCTCCGTTTCTTGGGTCTGCGAGCCGTTCTCGGCGTGAAGATCTACTCTGCCGGGTTCCTTTCCAAGTACCCCTCGAGGACAGCCATGTTGAAGATCTGCCTCAGATCCCATCTGAGGTGATCCACGACGCTAAACGACAACCCAGAATCGGCTTTTTCATCGAGGGAATCCTGCAGCTGGTTGCGCTTGAAGCTGTCCAATCTAGAGCCCTCGAACTGAGCAAGAAAATGGCAACGAATACGGTCCCCATTTGATTTCAGAGTCGAACTCTTCCATTTGCGTTCGTAGAACGGGAGATAGACCTCTGCAAGGAAATCCCCAAACTTCCATGCTCCTGAAGGTTCGGTGGTTTGTTAAGAGGAGCCAACGGGGTTGGAGGTCACTACACTCGCTCCGTGCCGATCCAAGAGAAACTTCTGGGATCTCCTACTCAATAACAGTCACGGTTCATGTCCCAGGCTCATTTCTTCAAGCGGAGATGTCCAGCCGCTCCCGGCGGAATTGAGTTCTTGGACTCCTCGGCTCCAACCCACGGAGGCGTCTTCTCTCGGCGGGCAAAGGCCGCTTCCGCATCAGAGACCACGACTTGGCAGTGTCGCTTTGGAGAGCATACAGCTGCCAGTTGAAACTCAGACCGTCCCAGGGGGGATGCTGTTACCGCAGGCGCGGCAGTCCAATCGGATGAGATCGGTCGCATCAATAGAGGTCGAGCAGCAACGCACACATAAGATGATCAAAGCGCGTCTCCGGAGAGAGTTCATGAATCTCCTGAGCTTCTTTTCAATCACTTCGGCCCTCCTCTTCCGACAGGCCAGACCATTGGCCGGGTTTACTATCGTGGGGTTGCAGGTATAGCTCCGCCAGAGACTCGACGGGTCGGATATCTTTGCTACTGATGGAACGGATCTGCCGGGACCCCTCGGGGCAGCTGTCGATATCAGACTTGAGTACTACCCCAACCCGATCCCCAGGCAGAAAGTTCCAGATCCTAGCCGGACCACCTGGATACGCTCACTGCGCACGAACACCTCCTTATGCTCGCCAGCAATGAGGGCGAGCCTCTTTAGTAGATACCGATTAGATTGAAACAGCGCAGATGGGCAGCCTTGCTTGTCATCGGGCAGAGTTGGAGTCTACACTCATCTGAATGGAAACTCCGGTCATCGATTTTCACTGCCACGTCGGAAGTTGGGGCCGCTTCGGTATGGATGACGATATCGGCCCCTTCCTGCGCGCTCTGGACGAGGCCGGGATCGACCGTGCCTGCATCAACTGCATCTTCCAGGGCGAGGCCCGCCGCGGCAACGACCTGGTGGCCGATTTCGTTCGCCGCGCGCCCGACCGGTTCATCCCGGTTGCCTTCGTGACACCCTGGTACCCCGACGAGATGGTGCCCGAGTTGGAACGCTGCTTTGACCAGCTGGGCTGCCGTTACATCAAGATCTATCCCCACTACGTCCGGGTCTCTCAGGAAGACCCGATGTACTACCCCATATTTGAGTTCGCCAGCGACCGTAATCTGACGGTGATGTCTCATGGCTGGCACTACTTCGACCCCGAGGACGTGTCGATCCGGAAGCGTTACGAAACCCTGCTGAAGCGATTTCCCAAGGTCACCTGGGTCATTGCTCATGGCGGTTCCGGATCCCGCCGCTCTATCGTGGAGGCTGCCCGGGAGCTGCCGCCCATCTATCTGGAGACCTGCGGGGGTGCGCGTCCGGGGGCCTTCGACTACGTCGTTGAGAGCGTGGGAGCTGACCGTGTGCTGTTCGGCTCCGACATGCCGCTGCTGGACGGCGCCCAGCAGATCGCCAAGATCGTCCAGGCTGGAATCTCGGCGGGGGATAAGCGGAAGATCCTGGGGCTCAATGCAAAGCGGCTGCTGAAGCTCTAGAGCGGTGGGTCGAAATCCCCAAGATACAAACAAATCCCAAGCACCAAAGGGAAAATCTGGAGGATTAGCCAGGTAAGTGTATGTTAATCAATTAGTTCAATGAGTTTCTAATCATCGCAGTTAGGCTCAAACCCGCGCATTTTCTAACATTTTGCTAACAACTCAGAGAAACCCGCGCAGCGACACCCGATACAGCCTGATTTGATCGAAATCGAATGACCGGTTGAAACCGCACCCAAAACCGGACTTTCAGCTCGGCACAAAACTCAGACGTTCAGATTGACGTCCAGGGTGTGGCCCTGTTGATCAGCGACAAGCTTCGGGTCGGCCCCGAGCTCTTGCATCAGGCTCGAATGGGTTCGCCTCATCACCTGGAAGTTCGCCCATTGCAGACCAACGGCCCGGAGCCGCGGCTTGAAATTCCGCCGCCAGACATTGTCTCGACTCAGGGGCGTTTCCTTCTCGGAGGGGAACGCCCAAGCTTCAAGGGGCAGGGGACCAGCGGATTGCCGTGGACGCTGCTGGCAGAGGCTTTCTGCTGATCTGTCATACCCCGAGTGCCCACTCTCTGATAAGGTGTTCCGGCACGAGTCGGCCTGCTCGGCACATCCCGAAAGGCGAGAATGGAGAACCCGACGGTAGGACAGATCGGCCTGGGTACTTTGGATTGGGCCATCATCTTTGTCTACGCCGCAGCCACCATCGGCCTGGGCTACTACTACAGCCTCAAGCAGAGAGACGTCCGCGAGTACTTCATGGGAAGCGGGAGGATGAATCCCCTGCTGGTGGGAGTCTCCCTGTTTGCCACCCTGCTCAGCACCATCTCCTACCTGGCTGTTCCGGGGGAAGTGATAAGCAAAGGACCGGCAATCATCTTCATTGGTGTCCTGGCGGCTCCGTTGGCCTATCTGATGGTGTCCCGCCTCCTTCTCGGCGTCTACATGCGCCAGAAGGTGACCAGCGCGTATGAGCTCCTGGAGCAGAGGCTGGGGTTGGGAATCCGGATGTTGGGGGCGTCCATGTTTCTGCTTCTGCGCCTGATTTGGATGTCTCTGCTGGTCTACATCGCCGCCTCGGCCATGACCATGATGATGGGTGTGGGCGAGGACTGGATTCCCTACATTGTGCTGGTCACGGGCTTCGTATCCGTCATCTACACCTCCCTGGGAGGTCTGGGGGCCGTCGTCATCACGGATTTCCTGCAGACAGTGTTGCTTCTGGGAGGAGCACTCCTGGTGATCACCCTGGTCACTGTCTCCTTGGACGGATTCAGCTGGTTCCCCACCGTGTGGCAGCCCACCTGGGACGCCCAACCCCTGTACAGCTTCGACCCTCGCATCCGAGTGACCGTAGTTGGATCGCTGCTGTCGGTTCTGACCTGGCAACTCTGTACCGCCGGCGGAGACCAGGTCAGCATCCAGCGCTTCATGGCCACCGGCGACGCCCGCTCCGCCCGCCGAGCCTACCTGACCAAGACCCTGGTGGGTGCAACTGTCAGCCTTCTCCTGATTCTGGTGGGCTTCTCCCTGCTGGGCTACTTCACCTTGAAACCTGACGAGCTACCGGCTGGACTAAACCTGGCCGCAGACGGGGACAAGATCTTTCCCCGTTTCGTTGCCTTTCACCTGCCACCGGGCGTGTCGGGTCTGGTCGTGGCCGCCATGTTCGCGGCCGCGATGTCCAGCATCGATTCGGGTGTCAACTCCATTACAGCGGTCGTGATGACCGACTTCCTGGGACGCTTCGGTCGCACCCCGGCCACCGCCCGGGGGCAGATGCGGCTGGCTCGGCTCCTGGCCTTCAGCGTGGGCGCCACCGTCGTCGTCGGGAGCTCCTTCATGGAGCATGTGCCGGGCAACTTCATCGCGATTTCCCAGCGTTCGGACAATCTCCTGGTTGCGCCCCTGTTCGGTCTCTTCTTCTTCGCTCTCTTCGTTCCCTTTGCCCGCCCCCTGGGAGTGTTGGTTGGAACGGTTTACGGGGTCAGTACCGCCGGACTCATCGCCTTCTCCGGTAGCGCCTACGAGGCTATGCAGGGAATGTCCTTCTTTGGTGTCTCGACCATCCAGACGACCGCCATCAGCTTTCAGTGGGTAATCCCCGTGTCCCTGCTGGTGAATCTGACTGCAGGTACGGCCGCCAGCTGGCTGTTGCAGGCACCGTTGGGTGGGTCAAGGTCCTGGAAGTTGATCCTGGTCCTCCTCCCCCTCCCGGTACTGGTGGGGGTGATTGTCCTGTGGCCCTGGATCGATGCGGCGTATCTGGGGTTGTGAGATCCGGTCTCGGCCGAGTTTTCGGATAGGACGAGATCCGCGAGAGTGCTCCTGAGCGATCCCAGGCACCATCAGGGACCAGCGTTGTGATTGGAACTCCGCTGCCGTCAAGAATGTCCTTCGATTTCAGTTCAAGTCGGATAACCCTCCTTTCAACTGACTGAAAGATAAAGACTTCTCAGCTTCAGATTATGGGATAGCTTCTACCTGAACCTGAGGGAGTAGAGATCCGCATCCTTCATAACGAAGCGCAGACGGACCGGCTTCCCTGCAATCCGGGCCAGGGGCTTGTCCGACGTCGCCTTGGCATGGCTCCGCTCCCAGCGCACCGTATGCTCGATCTCGTCACCCCAGATCAGAGGTGACTCCTCCAGGGCAAAGCCGGGCAGGGTTTTGCCATTGGCATCCTGGATTTCCACACGGATGCTCCCGGCTGCCGAAGTGGCGAAGTTGAGGACCAGGTTCTCCCCCTGGAAGATGAGAGGTTCGGTCACCATCTCGCCCCCGAAGTAACCGGCGTGGACCGAGACGAACCCATCCGTCCGGACGACCATCCGCTCCAGGTGGACGCTGGGAAACTTGTAGTGGCGGACGACGTACAAGGAGATCTCATCGGGAGCAGTTGGGACCACACCGGCTGCAGTCATGTTGCTTCGGTTCATCCAATCGCGCTTCTCCCGCCCGGGCCGGATGAAGGCTTCCATGAAACGGCGATCCCAACGCTCTCCATCCCGGCTCGTCAGGAAGACCCCATCGGAGAGCCCTGGGTAAAGCGCCTCCTGAAAGAAGTTCCGCCAGGGTAGAAAACGCTTGGGAACGGCCAGGTAGATGTGGGGAGCACGGAAATAGGGAATGACGGCACCCGTGTAGAAATGCTCCAGGGGAGCCTCTCGCAGGTCGATGAATTCCGGCTCACTCCAACTGAGAAAATCCGGGGATGTGGAACGCACGAGGTTCCGGATGCGATCCTGGATAGCCGCTCCGATCGGGTGCATGCCCTCCGGAAGGCTCTTGGGAACGGGACGCCAGTCTCGGAGGTAGGCCACGTACTGCTGCTCTTGACCGTCCCAGAAGGCCAGATCCAGCCCCGAGTCCATATCCTTTTGGGAGATGAGGGGTTTCTTCTGAATCGGCTGCCAGTGCAGTCCATCCGGGGAAGCCAGACCCATCACGTATTTCCATCCGGGAGGGTGATGGATGGCAATGGCCTTGTAGCGCTCTTTGGCCGGTACCTGGGGGTTCCCGTCTTTGAAGGCCGTGAAGCAAGTGCTGCCCGTACCTTCGATCCCGGTCCAGACGATGTTGTTCTTGTCGGACCCTTGGAACTCAAAGATTCCCAGCGATGGCTTTGTCCAGGTGATGCCATCCTGGCTTTCCGCGTAGCAGGTCACCTCTAGGTGCTTTGGGATGAGGGGCTCTCCTGGCTCCAGCAAGGATCGGATCACCGAGTCTGGATGGCTGCTGCCCCGGTAGTACATGCGAAATCGATCATTGTCTTTGAAGACCGTCACATACGTGCTGGAGGTCCCCTCCCAGAGCTGGTCAAAGGCCAGTACATTGCCCGCAGACCGGGGCTCGTGCAGCTTCAGCCTCACCCCTTCCATGGATTCGATGAGATAGTCGTCCACGAACAGCTCCAGCCGGGAGCCGATGTCCAAGGGCTGCTGAGAGCTTGGCTGCTCCGCCAAGGTATTCTCCGCTGCCACGGGTAGAACCATAGAAAACAGGCAGGCGTAGAGCGGTCCTCTTCTCATACTCCATCCTCCTCTTCCAAGGGTCTGCTGGGAAGACTTCTTTGGTCTTCTCGGCGGATCATTGTCCTTGAGTGAGTCGAAGATGATCGCAAGGACGACCAGGAGTGCAATTGATTTCCTCGGTGAGTGATCCGAGCCACTCCTCAGTTTAGAGGAGCGACTGGCAGGGCCGTAAACTTGGGATTCTCGCCCCCCACCTCCAACTCGAGGCCAACAACCGCAATCAGTCCGCCGCGGGCTTCAATACACATCGTGCCCACGAAGTTGGCAGTGTCAGCATCCGGGAAGTACTGCTCGATGAACTCAGATACCCTTCCGTTGAGGGGAAGATCGCGGGTAGCCACGCCGTTGGTGACAACCTGGCCATTTTCGCCCTTCAAGGTCAGGTCCACGGTAACGGCCTGCTTCCCGGCGTTTCGAATCGCGACTCCGCTGCTGAGTGCTCCCTCTCTTCGAACCGAGACGATGGCAGCACGATAGGGTTGACTGGAGCCGATTCCGGCCAGCCCGGCATCGGGGAGAGTGAATCGCACCACCCCGCCCACAGGCCTATCAGAGCTCACCAGGATCGACCCGGTCACAATCTCCCCTTCTCCCGTCGTGGAGTAGGTGATGCTTCCTAGGGGTGGAAGTTCAAAGCGGACGTCACCCGATACGAAGCCGGATGGATCGAGCGGAGTCCCACTCGGGTCCCAGAAGTAAACCGTGCCATCGGCTGGCTCGGTGCTCGAGCGGTTGAACAATGCGAGCTCGAACCGCAATGTCTGGCCCGAGCCAAACTGGGCAATCTGAAGCTCATGGGGTCCGGGTCCCCTTTCAAACTCGATGATCGGAAAGGGCCCGAGGCGCTCAAATCCCTGCTCCCCGGAATCTGCCAGATCGTTCCAGTTCGCCGTACTCACACAATTGGAGTCCTCGCACTCCACGTTCCACCGGATTGCCGTGACGTCCTCACCGGTCCCGAAATCGTTCGGCTCACCCTCGGCCCAGTTTGTGAACGAGAGTGGTTCGCGGGTCACCCATTCAAAAGTTCCTTCACTATCCCGATCGCTGAGACCGACCCAGTAGTTGGCGCTGAAGGGCCCATCCCGAGGCAGGAGAGACTCGACGAAGTCCTGCTCCTGCTGGCTGGTGATCGTAACGAGATGGGCTGGCATTCCCTGAAAAGAGAGGGTGCGTGCGAATTCATCGGCCTCCGACCAACTTCCGGCCAGAGGCACCACCTGATAGTAATGACCGTTCCCCCCCGAAGCGCGATCCCAACCCCGCGGTTCCGGATCGGTCGACTCCGCCTGTAACCGGCCCGCCGTGATGCGTCTATAGGGATTACAATCGAAACACTCCATAGCCTGCCTGGGCCACTCACTGGTATCCAGGGGAATCGTACCACCCGACGTAGGGAGATTGATTGCGGTTACGAGCCGCAGTTGTCGAAGCGAAGAATTCTCTTGAAAGCTGGGCCCGAATCCGAAGGCTGAGGTATCATCACAACTGGTAGCCGGCGAGTACGTGAAGGGTGGAAAAATCGACTCATCTCCGCCACTGACCGAGATGTTCCAATCGACGGCGGTCTGGGTCGCATGGTCGAATTCGAAGCTGCCCGATGCGGATGCTCCATCGCTAAAAGTGACCCCGTCTAGAGTCCAGGTAACCGTTCGGGCCAACAAACTGGCGGTGGAAAGAATCGGTAGCAGAATCCCGACGAGGACGATTCGCATGGTGGGCTCCCGGATGAGGAGGAGTCTATTGAGGGCTGGGGGGGAAGTCAAGATGAGCCGATGGAAGAAGGATTCCCAGATCGATTCCAGGCACAGATACTGCCTACAATGCAGATGGGGATGCCAGAAGACTCACCCATAGCCGTGTTCTTCCCATTGAGACACCGAAAAACCGGACTACTGGGCTGCTGGATCACCAGCTGGCGAGTGTGCCCAATTCAGTCCGGGAAGGGCACGTCCTCCCCATGCCTCTGCAGGTACGAGTGGACCGGAGAAGGGGGTTTGTCGTACGCGCTTTTGTATTGGCTAGTTGTAGGAGGCAGCGTCCGCGTGAGGCCTGAGAGTCGCCGTGACTTGGCCGCCAAGGGGGGAAGCGAAGGCTGCCGTGGCCCTGTCAGACAAAGACACTCCGCTTTAGATCTACTAGAACTCACTCACCACATAGGTCGAGCGCACCTCGTTTGGTCCACTCTGCGCTAGCCGTCGCCATGGTGGTCCTCCCACTTCTGGCCCGCACCGACCTGGGACAGCAGGAAACGGATACCCTGGTTATCGGTGGGGTTGAGCCAGAGCATCCGGCCGAAAACCTCTGCTGCCTCGTCGGTACGGAGGAGGCGCCAGAGGCAGAGACCGAAGCCGTGCATGCAACGCAGGAAGGGACGATTGTCAATGCGGCCCCAGGGCAGCAGGCCGTCGAAGTCGTCGCCCAGCGACAGCTCGCCTATGCGCACGCCCACCTCGTAGTGACGGATGGCCTGCTCGGGACAGTTGTCGAAGGCGAAGTTGCCGAGGTGTCCGTGGGCGTCGAGGCAACGGAGGTCAGCCGCCAGCATCCCGACGAGGATCTGCTCTGCGCCCAGACGATCGCCGGCGGCATGCAACTCGCTGGCCTCCAGGATCGGATCGCTGTCCCAGTCCTCCCAGTTGGCGCCGGGCAGTACCTGCTCCATCTCGAACGACAGGCGCGGGCCCCAGGCGACGATGGGTTTTGCCCACTCCTCGAGCGGCTCGCCTTCCTCGCCCCAGTACTCCTCGCTCGGGTCCCACTGGCACTCATCCTGAAGCCGTAGGGGCAGGAGGCCGAGGGCGTTCACGTTGAGGTGGTGGCTCTCCACATCGCCAGAGAGATACGGGTGGCCGGCGTAGCGCCACTGCTTCCGAGCGCGGATGGTGATGATTTCCCCTGGGACTAAATCCCACACGTCGCCCGAGCGTAGGGTGATCTCCCGCTCCGTCCCCAGCATGCGACAGCGCGCCGCCCCCTTTTTGGGCGTCAGCACGACAAGCTCGGCTGGGACGCTCAGGTCGAGGTCGCCCTCGGCCACCTTGTGCCGCTTCGGTTGGCGGGTCGTTGCCGGCATGGACGGCCGCGCCGGCTCGAGGCCCAGCCACTTCCGGTAGGCGGCGACGTGCTGGGCGCCCTCCGACCCCTCGGGGAAGGAGACCTCAGAGACCGCAACAGCATGCTCGCCACCCTGGCGTCTACACCTCGCGGTGAGCCCGCGCCGGGTGCTGCCGTCGTAGTCGATCTCCACTACTTCGACCGCCTCGCCGATGACAAAGGCGTCGGCCGGCAGGGGAACGTTGTCTTGGAAGGCTTGGAGAAGCGCCCAGAGCTGCTCATCCTCGCCGTAGGCGTCGGTTAGGGTCTCGTCGAGGAGCGCCTCGATCCCAACCGGCCATTCAACCTTGCTCATGATCCTTGCTACGCAACCTCGTTGTGATTTGTAACGCTTTTCGGCGCATCTCGCAACCAGTTCCGGCGTCGCACCCATTGAACGTAGGAAATTGTTGGAGTACTTTATTGCTCTGTGTCGTTCCCTGCACCCTGGGGGGGCTGCGATGAGCGACCCGCGATCCTGACGATCTGCGAGGTTTAGAGTACCTGAAGTTGGCCGAGAGGACCATCTACGGCCTGGCCCAGAAACGGCAGATCCCGAGCTAAAAGGGGGGTAACGGCGGTTCCGACATGCCGACATCCGTACCTGGATCGCCGTGAAGAGCGCGGCCTCCTTGAGGTCGGATTCTGCCTCCGAGGAGTTGGGATTGGAAGACGGTGAGGGAGCGAGGTGACCTCGATGCGCAGCCTCGTGACTCAGATCGAGTCCGCCATGGAAGCGGCGCTACGGCCGGGGCACTTCATCCACTACAACGCGAGCTGGAATTTCGTGCGGAGGCTCGAACGGGTCGCTGCACGGCTGAAGACCTTGGTCGATGACGGACAGGCTGCCATTGCCGTCGAGCTCTACGAGACCTTCATCGCGGCCAGCTACGAGAACTCCAACCTGGCCAGAACCAACGATCTACAGTAAGGGTTTCGTTCCGGAATGATTCTCCTCGCTGCCGCAACCAGGGCTGGACGAAAAATTTCTAGACGATGAACCTGTGTGGGCAATGAGAAAGATTCCCAGGTATTATCAAACGGATCAAACTGCTTTAGCGAGGCGGACACCATCGGGTTCGTCGGATACGGAGGTGAGAGGATTTGCTAAGCCAACAACAGATCGATCAATACTGGAGCAGAGGATGGGTCGTGGTCGAAACCGTCTTCGACTCCGAAGAAACGGAAGAAATTGCCCAGATGGCACTTCAGATCGCCTCGGAAGAGCTGAGGGAGGGCACCGGGGTAAGCGACGAGTTCTCCCGTACGAATCCCGAGGCGGCCTACGCGAGCTACGCTGCAGACCACTCAAAAGATGGTCGCGTGGCACCGCGCAAGATCGACACCCCGTTCCTGAAGCGCGAGGAGTTCCAGCGGTTCGTCCTGGACGAGCGTCTGATCGGGATCCTACGCGCGGTCCTGGGTAAGGAGCCGCTCTTGCTGGAGGATCAGATCTTGATGAAGCCTCCGGAGTTCGGCTCCGCCAAGCCCTATCACCAGGACAACGCCTACTTTCTGTGCCGGCCGGCGGATGACGTACTTACGGCCTGGATCGCCCTGGACGACGTGGACGAGGCCAATGGCTGCTTGCGCTACATCGACGGCTCCCATCGGCAGGGCATCCTGCCCCATGAGCCCCTGCCCGATGCACCATACAACAAGTCACCTGCTCCCGAGCTCATCGATATGAGCCGAGAGTCAGTGGCTCCCGTGAAGAAGGGAGGAGTCGTACTCCAT
>JAKZYH010000698.1:0-3106 GCA_047514575.1 Acidobacteriota bacterium
CTCTGCTACTGCAGCCGACTATATGGACAAGCGAACGGGGAGCAGATTTGGGATCCGGAAGGTGCCAACCACGTCCCCACCTCCCCATTTACCGGATGACCCTAATCTGATTGGTGGTTCGGTCCTTAGCTCCGACGACTGGAGTCTTTCCAACTCCCCCACGACCAGCGTGAAGCCTCTTGTTAGAATGCTTGTTCTTCTCTTTGCCGCCGATGTAGGTTTCGTCCACTTCCACGGGGCCGGAAAGGATCTTGTCGCCAAGGTCGAAGCCTTCCCGTATACGTTGCATCATGTACCAGGCGGACTTCTGAGTAATTCCTAGTTCCCGGTGGACCTTCATACTGGAGATGCCTTTGAGGTTGGTGGTCGCCATGTAAAGGACTATGGCCCAGTCCCGGATGCGGATGTTGCTGGAATGCATGGCCGTACCCTTGCGGACGCTGAAGTACTTCCGGCAATCCTTGCAGCGGTAGGGCATGGTTTTGTGATTGATTCGTGAGTACCTTTTGGACTCGCAATCAGGGCAGTGGATTCCGTTAGGCCATCTCTGCTCCTCAAACAACTTCTCAGCGGCTTCATCGGTTGGGAAAATGTCGAATAACTCTGTGATCGTCAGCCCTTTGCGGTCGGACCTTCCGGGTGCTTTTGCCTTCTTCATGGAAACTATAGTACCATGATAGTCTGACAGTTTTGGCAACTTAGGTATATAATTCCCCAACATTTCGGGCTTGCACCCGCTCGCGGCAAAGCTTGATCGTCTCAGGAGAGGCGTCCACAGCAGTCACCCTATGGCACCTCGGCGCCAATCGCTGCGTCCATAAACCGGTCCCGCAGGCCAGTTCCAGGACCTCTCCATCTCTACAGGCCTCCTCCACGGCATCCGATACCTGTTTGATTTCCCCCATCCATCGAGTCCTGTGCTCTTCGCCCCGATCGTAGCGTCCTCTGCGAAAGAACCACTCGTCATACTCTGGGGCACGTGCAGCGTAGTATTCGATTTGTTCGTTGAGGAGAAGGTGCTGTTCCTTCATACCGTGCCTGGGACATGAACTATACTCCAGTGAATTGCGAAGAGAAGCCTGACGACCTCATTGTCTCATCTATGGTCTAGAAATATGTCTCTTGTGCTAAGGCGAGCCCAGGCTGTGGACGCTGCCGAACTCGCGATCCTCCATAACCGGGTTTGGCCCCAAGATCCCACGAACAGCGGAAAGATAGTCGAGATCCTGAGTCTCAGGGATCACCTGGCCCACATTGCCATCGACGGCTCCGGGCAAGTCCTGGGTTACGCATGTGGATTCAAGACTCTCGACGCGAACCGACTCCCGAGATGGGAGGTCGACCTGCTGGCGGTCGACGTGCGGGCACGCGGTGCTGGAGTTGGAGGCGCTCTGGTGCGCCAGCAGTCAGAGTTTGCGGGATCCCTGGGAGCAAATACAGTCCGTGCGATCGTCCGAGAATCCAATTCAGCTGCAAGGCAGACGTTCATGCGTCAGGGCTTTCAGGAATCGTCGGTAACCTACACGCTGTATCTTGCCCGCATGAATATTGAGGAAATCCTCTGCCCAGACGGCTGTCGACTTGTTCCGGTGAGCACGTTCAGCTATAGCGGTCATTGGATCGAGGGCAGTGTAACCCCCGAAGTACTGACGCATCTTTCCAGGATAGGGCGACCGGACCGAAATTCAGTTGTCGGTGTAATGCTGGCAGGGGACAGATCCGGTAGGCTTGGGACGTTTATTCCCTCGGGCGAATGGCTCGAGGTGTCGAAACGCCTCCTTGAATCAGCGCAGCGGTAGTGTGTCGAGACCGCACTTGATGTGTTCGAGGGGGCATCAATCTTTAGAGTCGGTGCGATGAAGCTCCTCAGTCGGCAAGCTTTCGAGGCCGCCCGATCGTTTCTCAAGGGCCGAGCCCGGAGGCTGGATCTGGCGGTTTTTGAATACCGATTTGAGAACGGGGCCGCAGCAGCTGTGCTCGAGGCCCTTGACGCCTACCAGAACCCAGACGGAGGTTTCGGGAATGCTTTGGAGCCAGATCTGCGGACGCCGAGTTCATCGGCGCTGGCGACAGCCATTGGCATCGAGGTGATGACAGAGATCGAATGCGATCCCGAGGAACCCCGTCTTCGCAGTGCGGTTCAGTACTTGGAGGGGACTCACGATTCCGTTACCAACACCTGGAGAGCTGTCCCAAACGATACCGGGGACTATCCTCATGCTATCTGGTGGGAAGATGAAAACGGAGGTCTGGCTCGCCTTTTTCACGATTTCAGGATCATCCCGCGGGCCGCGATCCTGGCATCGCTTCATACCTACCCGGGGCTGGTACCGAAAGACTGGCTGGCCGGAGTGACGGAGGATTGTGTCCGATTCATCGAAATGGCTCCGCTGGATGCCTTCCGGCTCGACGGTTTTGCCTACAGTGTCAGGCTGGCAGAGGCGCCAATGCTACCGGATCAATCTAGACAGCGGCTGCGGCTAAGACTCGCAGGAGTTGTCGAGAGCGTGGTAAACACGGATCCAGAGAGCTGGTCTCAGTACTGCCTTGCCCCGCTCAAGGCTGCACCTGGACCAGATTCGTTGGCAGCGCTACAGTTGGACACCGCCATTGAAATGCATCTGGACTACACGGTAGTCCATCAGACCGATGAAGGGGCCTGGAATCCGACTTGGGAGTGGCGAACTCCCTATCCCGAAGCCTGGGCAACCGCTAAAGAGGAATGGCGCGGCTATCTGACGTTGGAGAATCTGACGCTTCTGCGGGCCTTCGACAGGTTGGCACGCTAGAGGAGTGCGGTACTAAGGGCTCTGTCAAGAATAACTTCGCAGAGTTGGCGCTCAGATTTGCGCCAGATTTGGTCGCGAACGATTGAGCGAAACCGGAGGCGTAGCCAGGTCTACGTTGAGGATTTCGCGATTGAGGAGCGGCCGAAGATGGTGTGAAGATGGGCTGCCAGAATGTGAAGTTATTTGGGTGCGGCTCTTTTAGAGCGAACCATTATCCTTTATTGACAATAGGTTAGCCGGGTCCGAATCGTAGCGAGTGGCGCTTTTGGGCGAGATAAGGCTTGGCGAAGGGCATAAGTCGGCTAAAACGCGTCGGA
>JAKZYH010000699.1:0-4859 GCA_047514575.1 Acidobacteriota bacterium
CGGTGTAGAGAGGCTTGTCTCTCAGTAGCAGCGAGCGCAGTCCCAGGAACCCAACGGAAAAAGCACCCCCGGTGGTCAAAAATTGTCGGCGACTCAACATCACTCTTTTTCCTCGGGTCAGGGCGACCGAGTACCTGCGTACAACCCAATACCTATCAGTACCCTTGCTTTAGGTCAACTGTACTCTCGTCGCTCGGTGTTGTCTCGGACACTGGTGACAGGCTTTCGAGGTAGTCCTCCGGCTTGGTCTGAGAGCCTTCAAGCAGCAGGCCATTTCTGAAATCGAGAACGCTGGTGGAGGCGGGTCGAAGGCGGTTACCGGGTAGGATGATTCCGATCAGATTGAGAGGGTCCGCTGGGGACACGCGCACTCTCTCCTCGGTCTTGGGCTGATTGCGTCGGACCGTCCTGAGGGCCTCGAGTGCCTGGGGCAGGGCAAACTGCTCGCCCACAAAGCCCGACACGAATCGACCTCCTCGGATCCGTCCCCTAGCTTCCCAGCTGCGGTAGAGACGAAGCAATTCCCGCCAGGGGGGCGCCAGCGGCTCCCGCGCCAGAAGATCCCGGAACACTACGCCCCAACGCTCGAGAAGCTGCAGCGCAACCGTTTCCAGGTCGGGAACGCTCGCCTTCGAGTCTGGGGTTTCCACAGGGATCGAGGCGGCACTCAGCAGGCTCCAGCGACCTGCCACGGCTTGAGGACGGAGTTTCCGATGTCTGAGCCGTGAAGGTCGCCGGTCTCGTCGTCTCCTTGGATCCATCAAGGCGCGGAGATTGTCGAATCCGTCGGCGGTGACAGTCCCGGTGGCCACGAGTTCCCAGAGACCCTCCTCAACTTCAATGGGAAGCCTTCCGGTACTCTTCACTAGATCGTTCAGGAACGAAGCACCCCAGCGCTTCAGGGCTTCCAGCACCTCACGAGCGGGGTGAGAGAGGTTCAGGTCTTCGAGGGGCTGGTCCGTCGGGGAGACCCGGCCGCCTCTGCTGGAGCCCTGGCTGAGCTCCAGATAGTAGGGCATCTCCTCGCGCCTGAAAAAAGCAACCGGAGTGATGCGCGAGGGTCGAGTTCCCTTTCGAGTGACAGGATCCTCTATTTCCAGGTCGCCGGGAGAGGGTGCGGTCAGTCGCGCCCAGACGAACTCGCCGGACAGGCAGAGTCGATCGAGGACTGCCGGTTCGTAGTCGTCCACTCTGGCCGGCAGTAGCGAGGCCTCCCACGCCGAAGCCGGTGCTTCGAAGCCCTGCAGCTGTTCCAGCACCACTCGCAAACCGGCCTCTCCATGAAGACGAGTCCCTTCAGAAAGGTGCTGCCAGCGCAGCAGGAAACGGGTGAAGTCCACCGCAGAGACAGGCTCAATCTCACGGCGCAGTCGTCCTAGCGTCCGACTGTGAATCCGGGCCAGGATCCGCCGGTCACACCACTCCACTTCTGTCGCTCGGCGACGAAACGATCCTCTCAGAATCTGCCCTTCGGCCTCCAGGGCGTGAAGGGCAACCTCCAGTCCTGATTGGGGCAGGGAGCAAAGGGATGCGAGCTCGGTGATGGTGGTAGGGCCGGTGTTCTCCATCCGGCAGCGCACGATTTCACGGAGTGCGTCCTGGGAGCTGAGTCCCCGGTCGCGGTCCCAGAGGTAGCGGTCCATTTCCTCAGGGCCAGCCAGGCAGGGAAGGAACTGGGCTTCCGGATACGCCTTCTGGATCAGTTGTACGCGCTCGGCGGCCACCCAGAAGGCCGTTTCCTCAGCCTCGATCCCAGGCTCGGGAGGCTCAGGTGTGGACCTTGGACTCTCCGGGAGAATCACCTGGTAGGCCCGTCTCTCTTTGGCGAGCTCCTTCAAAGCAGACAAGTGCGCGGTGGCATCTTGTTTGTACAGGATTCCCAGGGTGAGCAGGGCATCGTGAAGCTCGTCGGAGTCGCGGATGGTAGGCCAGGCCTCGTCCTCGACTTCCCGAATCGCTTCCGGATTCAGGGCACCCAGCTCGCGAGCGTGAGCGGGCAGCAGCCTCCGTGGGGTCTGGACGGCCCGGGCGCGTCGCTCCTCCAGGGGTGCGTCGTCCAGGAAGGTATAGGGGTTGGAGTTCAGGATCTCGTGGCTGAGAGGCGAGGGTTCCGGGGTGTCGACAGCAACACAGCGGATCTGGCCGCCCTCGATTCTCTTCAGGATCTGCGACAAGCCGTCCACATCCATGGCCTCCGTGAGGCAGTCCCGCACCGTCTCGTATACCAGTGGGTGCTCCGGGACCGTGATCTCTCCCTGGATGTTCTCCTGGCAAGCCGCCTGCTCGGGAAAGACGGCGGCCAGCAGATCCTCGGCCCGGATTCGCTGCAAGGGCGGAGGAACCTTGCGGCCGTTCGCAAACCGCAGGATCGCCAGCGCTCGGGTCACATTCCAGCGCCAACGCGTCCCAAACAGAGGGGTGGCCAGCATCGCCTGCAGCAGCACCTCGCGGACGGTCTTCGGCGACAGGAACGAAAAAATGGCGTCGAGTGGGAAGCTGTGCTGGTCGCTCAGAGAGATCAGGATCCCGTTGTCGGTGGCTGCTGCTTGGAGCTCGAAATTGAAAGAACGGCAGAACCGCTTTCTCAGAGCCAACCCCCAGGCCTTGTTGATGCGGCCACCCAGGGGAGCGTGAATGACCAGCTGCATCCCGCCCGCCTCGTGGAAGAAGCGCTCGGCGACGATGCAGTCTTGTGTGGGAAGGGCTCCAAGAGCAGTCTGGGCAGCATGGACGTAGGCGGTTGCCTGCTCTGCGCCCGCCTGGTCCAGTCCACATTCAGTGCGAAGCCAGCGAACCGCGTCGGGGGCTTCGAGTCGGGCCACTTCTTCCCGGACCTGAGAGAGGGTCTCGGAAAGCTCAGAGGTCCTCGCAGGGGCCTCTCCTCGCCAGAAGGGTATGGTGGGCGGAGCCCCGTGAGCGTCTTCGACGCGGACGCTTCCCGACTCAATCCGCCGAATCCGCCAGGAATTGCTGCCCAGCAGGAAGATGTCCCCCCTCATGCTCTCGATCGCGAAATCTTCGTCGAGGGTTCCGATGATGGTCTCTTCCGGATCGACCTTGACCAGATAGTTTGCCAGCTCCGGGATCGCACCCCCCGAAGTGATGGCGGCGAGGCGAGCGTTTCGACGGGCTCGGATCACGCGGTTGACGCGGTCTCGATGCAGATAGGCTCCTCTGCGGCCGTGTCTTGTGGATATGCCTTCGGAGAGCAGTCCCAGGATCGAGTCGAAAGTCTCCTGGGTCAAACCCGAGTAGGGAGCGGATCGCTGGAAGGCCTTCAGCAGGGTGTCCTCGGACCACTCGCAGGAGGCCGCAGCGGCCACGATCTGCTGGGCCAGGATGTCCAGGGGAGCTTCGGGGATGAGGATTCGGTCCAGGTCGCCGGCACGAGTGGCTCGGACCAGAGCCGCGCACTCCAGCAGCTCGTCCCGGGTGGAGGGGAAGAGGTGACCCTTCGAAATGGCGCCAGTCCAATGTCCTGAACGGCCGACCCGCTGAAGTGCCACCGCGATACTGCGGGTCGATCCGATCTGGCAGACCAGATCCACCGAGCCGATGTCGATGCCCAGCTCCAGAGAGGCGGTTGCGACTACCGCCTTGAGCTCGCCCTGCTTGAGCCGCTGCTCCACGTCCAGGCGAATCTCGCGGGAGAGGCTGCCGTGGTGCGCAGCGACGGCGCTCTCGCCCAACCGCTCTGCCAGATGATGGGCGACTCTCTCGGCCAGCCTGCGGGTGTTGACGAAGACCAAAGTGGTGCGATTCTCTTCGATCAGGGAGGCGAGCCGCTCGTAGACGTCCTCCCACATCTCGTTGGACGCAACCGCCCCCAATTCGTCTCGGGGTACTTCGACTGTCAGCTGCATCTCGCGGCGGTGTCCTATGTCGATGATGGTGACTGGACGCGAGGGTCCTGCCAGGAAGTGAGCGATGGATTCAATGGGTTTTTGAGTCGCCGATAGACCAATGCGCTGGAAGGGTTTCTCCGTCAGTTCTTCGAGGCGCTCCAGAGAGAGGCTGAGGTGTGAGCCTCGTTTGTCCCGAGCCAGGGCGTGAATCTCATCGACGATGACGGTGCGCACGTCCTTCAGTATCTGTCTGCCCCCTTCGCTGGTCAGGAGAATGAATACCGACTCGGGGGTGGTCACGAGAATGTGAGGGGGCCGCTGACTCATACGGCGGCGCTCACGAGGCAGGGTGTCGCCGGTGCGCACCAGAGGGTGGATCTCGGGCAGGTCAAAGTCGAGATCTTTCCCCTCTTGCTGGATTTCACGGAGAGGTTCCAGAAGGTTCTTCTGGATGTCGTTGGCCAGGGCTTTGAGTGGCGAAATATAGAGGATCAGGGTCTGGTCGGGCAATTCCGAGGAGTCGCCTTCCTTGACCAGGCGATCGATAGCACAGAGAAAGGCGGCCAGTGTCTTCCCCGAACCGGTTGGTGCTCCAATGAGAACGTTCTCACCGGCCCGGATGGCGGGCCATCCTTGTCTTTGTGGCTCGGTGGGATGGTCGAAGCGGCGCTCGAACCAGCTCGAGACGGCTGGGTGAAAATCCATCATCGGGGACACAATCCTCCGGACACTCGGGAAGGGGGATAGCGATTGGAAATATTCATTTTACTCGAATCGGGAGACACCGACGAGCCGATTCCAAGTGAACTAAGCCTCCACCAGGCGGGAGGATGCCACTCCCAGGTAGTAGAGGCGGTAACGGGTCCAGAGGCAGCCGACGTGAAGGCCCTCGGAGTCGAAGCGGCCCACCATGACTCCGCCGTTCACCAGGTTTCCGTATCTCTCGACGATGTCCTGACAGCGGACGAGCTCCCCGCGGTCGAAGAGTCGGATCCCATTGACCAGGTAGTGGAG
>JAKZYH010000700.1:0-4113 GCA_047514575.1 Acidobacteriota bacterium
GTATCGGCCTGGGCCCATTGCGCATTTCGGGGCTGAGTTCCGGATTCAGCGTCATCTACGCTTCACCTCGCGTACCTTTCCGGTCCTGAGGATTTCCCTCAGGTCCAGATACGGGCGGCCTGACTGGGGCCTTGACCCGGAGGGTTTCCCACCCTCTTGAAGGAGAACCATTTCCAGGTTCCCCGCTGAAGGCGTTATTGCCCGCGTTTCTGGTCGGCAACAACTCCTTTGGGGTAACGTGTTTTTTTGAGCGACTCCGACCCAGGGTAGCTCGCTTCGCATTGCAACCCTGGGCTACACGCAATAACACCTTCGGTGTAGGGAATCGCCCCTCATTCTGCTGGAAGGCTCAGCCAGAACCATGCCTCACTAGCCTGAAACCGCAATGAGGTCTATTCCTCGAGCCGCAAGTAGTCCTTGTCCACTAGAAATTCAGCGAATGCCAGATCCGAAGAATCGTCGATGTTGACGATGAATTCGTCGTCCAGAACGTAGGGAACGCATCTCTCTCCGAAGAGCCGTCCCTTCTGGTCAGGTAAACCTGACCGTTCCTCATGTATAGAGTCGGTGTGTCCTGGTCCCTTCTAATCATCCCGGTTTGGGATGAGAAGGGCCTCAACAGGCCATCCTCGATTGTGCCGCCCTTATAGGGGTTGAACGTGGCGGGGACGGGGGAAACAGTAACAACAGAGTCAGCATCCTTCTCGAAAAACAGTTCGATTGCATTTGAAAGGATAGCGGTCTTTCTGAATGGCGTCGTAGGCTGCAGCAATAGGACTGCATCGTAAGCTTCCCCCTGTTGCTTCAACACGCTCACGGTGTGGACCAACACCGGTTCGGTTTTGGTCTCAGGCTGAGCCAGACGGGCCGGTCTCGGAATCACAAGGCTCCCCAACTCTTCCGCAACTCGGGCAATCTCGCTATCCTCGGTCGAGACAACGGTGGTGGTTACGTACGGGCACTGCTGTCCATTCCGAATCGCATAGTAGATGAGGGGCTTCCCCCTGAGAGGAGCAAGGTTCTTGCGCGAGATTCTTTGAACCCCTCCTCTCGCTGGCACAATCGCCAGAATACGCTTGCCTTTGTAGCTCATTCTATGCCGTGATAGTCATGCAGGACCGTCCCCTCTGCCCCCGGAGGCATGAAGCATATTCGATGAGTTCCGAGACCGCAATCTGCGCAACCGGGAGATCTGTCCGATCCTCGGGATCGCCACAGTTGCTTCGGGTAAGAAGCCTCGCCGAATGTGTTTTGTCCCAGGATACGCCAACAGCGTAGGGCAGGTCTTTCGGGGACAGTTCCCGATGCTATAATGTCCGACGGGGGGTTCCTCGAGTGGTGGCGAGAGTGGGTTGGTTATTTAGACCGGGGTTCGATCGCCCTCACAGATAAGACTTCATCTCGATGCCGTATCGCAGTTATACTGCCAGACTCAACTCCGAACCAGGGCTGATGGACGAGGTCACCTCTTCTTGATTCCATCTACTTTTTCGCTCCAACCCGATAAGTTTCACGACGAGTGTGGCGTTTTCGGAATTCACTCGCACGCAGAAGCCGCACGCCACACTTATTTAGGTCTCTACGCGCTCCAACACCGCGGGCAGGAGTCGGCCGGGATCGTCACTTCGGATGGAACCCAGCTCCACCAGGAAAGAGGGATGGGCTATGTTGCCGAAGTCTTCAGCGATGGCCAACTGGACCATCTGGTGGGGGAATCGGCAATTGGTCATGTTCGCTACTCCACTACCGGCCAGAGCACGCTGGCAAACGCACAGCCTATCGTGAGCGAGTCCTGGCGAGGTCGGATCGCCCTGGCGCACAACGGAAACATTGTCAACACCCAGAAGCTCCGGCAGAGGCTCGAAGAAGATGGGGCTATCTTTCAGTCTACGAGCGACACCGAAGTCATGCTTCACTTGCTGGCCCGTTCCACTGAGGAAGATCTGGGGCAGGCTCTGGTGGAAATGCTGGGGGCAGTGCGCGGTGCTTATTCCATGGTGCTCCAGACACCCAGGAGAATCTATGCCATCCGCGATCCGTACGGAGTTCGTCCCCTTTGTCTGGGCCAACTCGACGGTGCCTATGTGGTGGCTTCCGAGACCTGTGCCTTCGACCTGATTGGGGCGGAGTATCTGAGGGATGTGGCTCCAGGGGAGATCCTGTGTATCGAAGATGGCCAGTTGCAGTCAACCTTCCAGCCTGCTGCCGCTCGACATGCCTTCTGTATCTTCGAACACGTGTATTTCAGCCGGCCCGACAGTCGCGTTTTCGAGAGAAGCGTTCACCACAGTCGATACATGATGGGTCGGAGATTGGCAAAGGAATCTCCAATAGAAGCAGATCTGGTCGTTCCGGTTCCGGATTCAGGGGTGACCGCTGCGTTGGGTTTTGCAGACGAGTCGGGTGTCCCTTTCCAGGTTGGTCTGATTCGCAATCACTATGTGGGAAGGACCTTTATCGAACCCAGACAGTCGATTCGACATTTCGGGGTCAAGATCAAACTGAATCCAGTGAGAGAGTTGCTGGATGGGAAGAGAGTCGTCTTGGTGGACGACTCCATCGTGCGAGGCACGACCAGTCGGAAGATTGTGGAGATGGTCAGATCGGTAGGTGCACGCGAGGTCCACATCAGGATCAGTTCGCCTCCAACGGTCTCGCCCTGCTACTACGGTATCGATACCCCGACTCATGGCGAGCTCATTGGTGCCAATAAGACTGTGGCAGAGATCGAAGCGTTCGTCGGTGCCGACAGCCTGTCCTATCTTTCGCTTGAAGGCATGAAGGCGGCCGTTTCAGCCCAGGAGAATTTCTGTTCTGCTTGCTTCGACGAAAACTATCCCATCACGGTGGATCGAGAGGTAGTCCAAAAAGAGCTGTTTGATCTGGAGGCCACCTCCAATGTTCAGTTGAGTGTCGGTGATCGAGATGAAGTATCGTGATGCCGGCGTCGATATCGATAAGGGAAACCAGGCAAAACAGCGGATCCAGGATCTAGTTCGCTCTACCTTCGATTCTGGGGTAGTCCGAGACTTCGGCTCCTTTGCGGGACTTTATCGTCCAGACCTGGTCCATTTCCAGAAACCGATTCTGGTTTCCAGCGCTGACGGAGTGGGCACAAAGCTCAAGATCGCTTTTCTGACGGGTATTCATCACACCGTTGGAATTGATCTCGTCGCCCATTGTTCCAACGACATCCTTACCCACGGCTCGCTGCCCCTTTTCTTTCTCGACTACATCGCGACAGGAACAATGGAACCCTCGGTCGTAGAGCAGATCGTGCGGGGACTGGTCGAAGGCTGCAAGGAAGCAGGTTGCGTGCTGCTTGGTGGCGAGACTGCAGAGATGCCTGATTTCTACCAGGAAGGTGAGTACGACCTGGCTGGCTTCATGGTAGGACTGGTGGACGAGTTCAAGGTTCTTGATGCCAGAGACGTCGCTGCAGGAGACAGGCTGATCGGCTTGCCTTCTTCCGGACTTCACACCAACGGCTATTACCTGGTAAGACGGCTCATCTTCGAGCAGGAGAAACTCACCGTCGACACGACGGTACCGGAATGGGGAAAGACGGTGGGAGAGGAACTGCTGACCCCGCATCGAAACTATCTCCCCGTTGTCAGGGAACTGCTCCAAGCCGATGATCTCCATGCTATCGCCCACATCACTGGGGGCGGGATTACCGAAAACCTGGCTCGCGTCCTGCCTCCCGGGCTTGCCGCGAGAATTCAGGCCGACAGCTGGGAAGTGCTTCCCGTGTTTCGCTTCATCCAGGAGAGAGGAAAGGTGGAGCCGGAAGAGATGCGTCGCACCTTCAACCTGGGTCTGGGCATGATTCTGGTCGCCGCCAAGGAACGATACGAACGCGTCGTTGACCATCTGAAGGCCAGGGGGGAGACCTCCTACGCCATTGGCGAGATCGTCAAAGGCGACGGAGAGGTCCAATACCATTGAAGAATGTTGCCGTCCTGCTCAGTGGCCGTGGATCCAACTTTCTCGCTCTCTCAGAGGCGGTTGAGTCGGGAGAAGTGTCGGCGCGCATTGCACTGGTGATCTCCAACCGAAAGGAAGCGCCTGGCCTCGAACACGCCCGCGACCGAGGTTACGAGACAGTCTACC
>JAKZYH010000701.1:0-5518 GCA_047514575.1 Acidobacteriota bacterium
CTGCAGTTCGCCGCTGAGGCCCAGGATAGCCAGAGCGATCGGGAGATCGTAGCAGCTACCTTCCTTCTTGAAGTCAGCCGGCGCCAGGTTGATGGTGATGTTGCCCTGACTGGGAAAGGAGTAGCCACAGTTGCGGATGGCGGCCCGCACCCGTTCTCCGCTCTCCTTGATGGCCGTATCCGGAAGTCCGACTACGTGGTAGCTAGGCTTGCTGGCGACAGACAGATCGACTTCGATATCGATGAGTTCGGCCTGGATGCCCAGCACCGAGGCGCTGTGAACTTTGAGTAACATTTCGATTCATGAAGCAGCCTGGAGACGAGGCGTGCACTCTTCCTAACGTGGTTATTCTCGGAGACGTGATGGAAAAGTAGGTCGGGAGGGAACTTTGGTCGGGGATCGGGTGGATCTTGCGTCACTCCTTGGGGAAGAGTTGTCCGGCTCTCTCCTCGGAGCTTGGGTTACAATTGCCAACGGATCAAGTCGTTCGCGGCACTGACGGACCTGGCTCCGTTGGGCCGGCAGTTTTTGGCCTCCCCTCATTGTTTGACCGTACTGTAACCTTCAATCTGTAACCCCTTGAAGCTTCAGCATAGACGTCATCCAGGCTAAGATGTGCAGTTGTGACCTTGGCCGTAGCTGGAGACTAGGAGACGCATACATGGAGAGTACAGCTCAAGACGAGAGTCGGTTTCTGAAGGCGTGCCGGATGGAGCCGGTCGACTGTACGCCGGTCTGGTTCATGCGTCAGGCGGGTCGCTACTTGCCCGAGTACCGAGAGCTGCGGAAGTCGCACACGCTTCTGGAGCTGTGCCGGAATCCTGAGCTGGCTGCTGAGGTCACGCTTCAACCGATCCGACGCTTCGACCTCGATGCCGCGATTATTTTCGCCGATATCCTGCTCCCTTTGGAAGGAATGGGTGTGGCCTTCGAGTTTGCGAAGGGTGAGGGCCCGGTCATCCACCGGCCCCTGCGCACTCCGGACGACGTCAAGACGCTGCGTCTCATGGAACCGGTTGAAGAGCTCCCGTTTGTCCTGGACGCGATCCGCCTGGTGCGGCGCGAGCTGTCCCCCTCGATAGCCCTGATTGGATTTGCAGGAGCCCCCTTTACGCTAGCCAGCTACATGATTGAAGGTGGGCGCTCGCGAACCTTTCAGGAGGCCAAGCTGTTCATGTACTCAGAGCCCGATGCTTGGCATGAACTGATGGCCAAGCTGGCCACGATAACGGTGGCCTACCTTGCCGCCCAGATCGAGGCCGGCGCTCAGGCGGTCCAGCTCTTCGACAGTTGGGTGGGATGCCTTGGTCCTGAAGACTACGAGCAGTACGTGCTCCCCTACTCCAAGAGTATTTTTGAGGGTCTCGATCGCTATGAAGTACCCTTGATTCATTTTGGGACCGGCACTGCCACTCTCCTCGATCTCATGAAGAAAGCCGGTGGTACCGTGATCGGACTCGACTTTCGGGTTCGGCTGGGCGAGGCCTGGCAGAACCTGGGGCGAGACGTGGCCGTACAGGGAAATCTGGATCCGATAGCCATGTTGGGACCGCAGGACCTGCTGAGAGGGAAGGTCCTAGAGGTATTGGGTGAGGCGGCATCGCAGCGGGGACATATCTTCAATCTGGGTCACGGAATCCTTCCTCAGACCCCAATCGAGAGCGTCTCGGCGGTCGTCTCCTGGGTGCACCAGGAGACCCGAACTCCGGACGACGCCTAGACGCTTGGTTTAGAGGCCTATCCGCGGTCATTTAAACCATTTGTTAAACTTTTCCATCAGAATAGGAGTGGATAAGAGCCGTGGCCAAACAACCCTGCAGCTATTTGCTCACCTTCATGGTCTTCATGGTGGTCTTTCCAGCCGGCGAAGCTGGGCCCGCGAGTTCTGCCGGGGAGCAGTGTTCCGTGATCGCTCGAGAACTGAAGCTGCCAGCCAAGTTGAAGACTCGCGGCAAACCCCATCGGGCCCGCTGGGAGAAGGTGGATGAGGTGATCACTAATCTGCGAAAGAAGATCGAGAGGACATCTTGCTCTTTCACGCTCGATCAGCTTTTTCGACCCACCAAGAAGGAGATGGTGTTTCCGCTGACAAACAATCTGTTACGGACAACCCCGGACGCGTCCCTCGAGGGTATCGAGGTATTCAACCAGGAGGGAGATAGGCTCGGCGAGTACGCCAATAGGGTGATGTACCAGCGAAGCGGTGGACTTTATAGGAAGCGGAAGTACACGTTGTACTATTTCCAGTACAAGAACTCCCAGGGAAAGTTGCAGTCGAGTGGGAATCAGCTCCTACTCGATTTCTACCTGGTGAGATGGGGAGACATCAAGGACAGGGTTGTCATTGCGGCCGAATCGGAGTTCGGAGCAGCCGGCGATTCGGAAAATTAGGAGGTCGGTCGTGCTAAGAAGCCGAATGAGAAAATCAATCCTGCCATTTCTTCGTGGTCTCATTCCGCTGTCTGCGGGCATGTTGCTGCTACTGCTTCCCAGCGTCGCGGCCGAGACCGACAGTCATCAGATCGCCTACGACTCAGGTTATACGGACGGTGTAGAGTCCGGACAACAGGATCGATCCGCCGGTCTCTATTTCGATTTTGCCAACAAGAAAAGTTACCAGCAGGCAGATCATGGTCTCGATCCGCTGAAGCACGATCCGCAGGTCTGTCGACTTTCGTATCGTCACGGCTTCGAGGACGGATACGAGAAGGGCTACGATCTGGATTCCGGCGATGAGGTGGGAGCGGTTGCGTCGTCACCCCAGCCAGACAAGTCTCAGCGAACACTAACGGCGGCTCGATCGGGTCCTTCAGGAGGGGATCTTCGAGTTCCGGAAGGTACCGAGTTTCGAATCAAGGTACTCGGGACCCTGAGTACCCGCAGCAGCAAGGTAGGGGACCGTTTCGATGCTGAGGTAGTCGAAGACGTTCTCTCTGGACAGAACACCGTGATTCCCGAGGGGACTGAAGTTCGAGGCTCTGTCACCCACGTGAAGCGGGCCGGTCGTATCGCCGGTCGAGCTCAAATGACAATCGCTTTGAAGGAGCTATTATTCGACGACGTTTCTACGCTCCCGATCGACGCTCGTCTGGTGTCTATCGAAGAGCACAACGGCGGAAGAGTCAAAGACGACGGAAGTACGGTAGAAGCCGGAGGATCCAAGAAAGAGGACCTGAAGAACGTAGGCACCGCGGCGGCAATCGGGACAATAATCGGGCTGCTGGGAGGCGGGCGGAGGGGCGCTAAGGTGGGAGCTGGTACCGGGGCAGCGGGAGGTGTCGCTGGAGTCCTCATTACCCGCGGCCGCGACGTCCTCATCCTTTCCGAGACCGAGATGGTCGTCCGACTGAAGCGTCCCCTGGTAGTTAGTGAGCAGTAAGCAGTGGTGGTCAGGAGTCGGTGCTGGGCTGTCAGAATCTCGCTGCTGTCCGCTTTCTCCTCGTCACACCGCTTCATTTTCCTAGCGATTCCCGCTGGCTGACAGCCTTCTTGCGTGAGGCCACTCGGAACTCCTCACTCCCCACTGCTCACTCCTCGTCTCAGATCCGGTTCAGTAATTGAAGGATAATAAGATACTAATATGGTCGGATATTTGTGTCACCCTTACCCCAGAGATACTGAAAGGGAGACGTTTATTCTGCCTGATTCAGAGCTGATTAGAGCTGATAGAGCTGATCTAGCTTCCAACCTTAATTTGTGAGGCAAAGTAGCCTCACTGTCAGTCTTGGAACCTTACGTTAGTCTAGAGTCTGGATTGATCTGGTCTTAAGAAAGCGTATAATACTTCGTAAGACTGGGGTCGATTGGAAATCTGATGGTGCAGGAGGGGGGACTTCCTTGCCTCCGGTGCCGAGAAATTGGAAGGGAGAACATGGCCAAACTGAGGAAGAGAAGTCGGAGAAGTCGGAAAGAGATTCAGAGGGTTCGGGATCATTTTCTGGGGGCTGTCCTTAATGAAGGCAAGATCTCGCTCACGGATTTGGTCGCCAAGTACGGCTCTGAGATCAGCGTTCAGAACACCGCGAGCGACAAGAATCTGGTCAAGCGACAGCTGGATGAATTGGCTCGCGAGGGCGCGCTCGGACTACAGCGCGACGGACGTGATCTGGTGGCTCGGGTGTTGGAGGACGGCCGGCCAACGACGGACACCGTGCCCGCAGCCGAGACCCCCCGAACAGGAGACGATCTGGACGTTATCCGGGCCTATGCCCGCCAGCTGGAAGAGTTTTCGAGGACGCTTCAGGATCAGATCAGCACCTTGGTCCGCATGGTTGAAAAAGCGGCTCGTTAGCCTCTGATTCGGATCAGTCGGAGCGATGGGGACGCCCGTGAGCGTGCTGACTGAGATCTACTCCGTGCTTGAGCATGCCTATCGTGGTTCTCAGGACTGGCCGAACGGGCACTGGCCGGCAAGCCGCAGATTTGAGCCCCACCAATTCGAGGTGGCGGTAGGGGCCGTCCTGACTCAGAATACAAGCTGGACAAACGTAGAGAAGGCTTTGGATGGTTTGGTCGGCGCCTCCCTGACAAGTGCCGAGGCGATCGTCGCTTGTTCCCAGGGAGATCTCGAGGAATCCATCCGGCCTTCGGGTTTCTACCGCCAGAAGAGTATCCGACTCAAGCGGCTGGCTCACCAGATCGTCGATTTCCCAGGAGACTTCTATGCTGGGGTGAGCCGCGAACAGCTACTTTCGCTTTCAGGGATCGGGCCGGAAACGGCGGATGCCATTCTTCTCTACGCCTGCGGCCGTCCCCACTTCGTAGTCGACGCCTACACTCGCCGGATTGCCAGTCGCTATGGGCTCTTTGCCGAGGATCTAAGCTACGAAGAGGTGCAAGCCTTCTTCGAGCGAAATCTTCCGAAGAACGTGACAAGGTATAGAAGATTGCATGCTTTTCTGGTCGAGCATGCGAAGGAAGTTTGTCAGAAACGCCCTAGATGTTCTTCCTGTGTCTTGAACCTGAAGTGTGAGGAAGCACAATCAGCCTTGGGCAGATAGCGAAGAGTGTCTAGAGAAGCTTGGTAGCTGAAAAGTTCACTGACTGATCAAACTGTGTCTAGCCAAACATATTTGAAGTTATTTTAAGTTCTGATTTTCACCGATCGGACGCGAAACGGTCGGCATAGTGGCCCTTTCTAGGAGGCCGCTTCAGCGGCCTGGCGCGAAGCGTATTAGACCCGGCGTTTACGCCAGGCTGCAGCTTCTCCTCCCTCCCCTG
This sequence comes from Acidobacteriota bacterium, assembly GCA_047514575.1. Lineage (GTDB taxonomy): Bacteria > Acidobacteriota > UBA6911 > RPQK01 > JAJDTT01 > CAUZIZ01. Next base: position 5,221 of record JAKZYH010000701.1, read on the forward strand.
AGGGCCGTTTACGGTCCTTCTCGAGCGGCGGCTTTAGCCTTCCTGGACCCGGAGCCTGGCTGAAGTCTTTACCCGAGAAGCCCGCTGAAGCAGGCTCCAGCAGCCACCTTCTACTTTCGGAGGGTCCACAGAAGAGAGCAGGGCCTCAAGATCCTCTACTAGGCCCAAAAGAAGTAGATGAAAGTGGCGTAAGCCGCGTCTAAACACCTGAAATGCCAGACCTGACGGGTATTCTGGGGTTGTCAAAGAAACTTCAGAACAAGCCGAAAGGAGGCATTTCAGGTGAATAAAAAGGATA
>JAKZYH010000702.1:0-5246 GCA_047514575.1 Acidobacteriota bacterium
GCTCGAGAAGGACCGTAAACGGCCCTCAGGGGAGGGAGGAGAAGCTGCTGACCCCGGCGTAAACACCGGGTCTAGTACGCTTCGCGCCAGGCCGCTGAAGCGGCCTCCTGAAAAGGGCCACTCTCCCGACCGTTTCGCGTCCGATCGGTGGAAATCAAGACTTCAAATATGTTTGGCTAGCTGCTAGCTCGCGCATTCTGAGAATTTCGCTCTCACATTTGGCTGGAAGCGTAGGTTGGATGGGGATCACAATTCCGAAAGTTCAGGAACGGGTCCAGTTGGCCAAAAGATAGTTCCCGTTTACGGCTCGAGCGGCGGGTCCCCTGGGGTAGATTGAGGAGTGGCCTTTACGGAGGCCGCTTTAGCGGTCTGGCGCGAAGCGCAATAGCCCCGGCGTTTACGCCGGGGAAAGCCAGCCTCCTAATCCTCCTGAGGGCCGTTCACGGTCCTTCTCGAACGGCGGCTTTAGCCCTCGTCGACCCGGAGCCTGGCTAAAGCCCCTGTTCGAGAAGGCCCCTGAAGGGGCCTGAAGAAGGGTGGATTGCTGACCAACCCCGGCGTAAACACCGGGGCTATTGCGCTTCGCGCTAGGCCGCTGAAGCAGCCTCCTAGAAAAGGCTACAATGCAACGATCGTTTGCGTGCGATCGGGCGGCAATCAGAATTTCAAATACGTTTGGCTAGGTACTAGGGCACACCTGCGACCACCGAGTCGTCTTCAGCGCCTGAGCAGCGCACGCTTGCCTGCAGAGTAGACCACCAGCAGCGAGAGGCCGCTCCAAAGAATGGCCCAGGTGAATGCAGGGATCTGGGTTATCTCTGCCAGTATGACGGCGTCGGTCTTGGCTCCAATCAGCAGGAAATCGCTCAGGTCGTAGAGCGCGTAGAGGGAGCTCATTACCGCCAGGACATCGATAACGTAGTGTGCTTTCTGTAGTTTCTTCCAGGCAAGGAAACCAAAGAACAGAGTGGTGCTGAGACCGAACACTACCCCGAAAAGGTTGCGGACGAAACACAGCGTAACCAGAGCGAACAGGCATGCCAGGAAGATGAACGTCTTCCTGGCCAACTTTTGTTGCCCGGACAGCAGCAACATGCCTCCCCCGAAGAGTGCACTGCCGACATAGCCCGCCGAGGCGACTATCAACGCATTGCCACCAATGTACCGAACGTATCCAGACTCCCAAGGAGTGACCACCATGGTCAGGACTTGCCCGCCCGTGAGCACTGACGCCAGTGCATGGCCGGTTTCGTGGACGAATACCACAAAGATCTTGAGCGGATACAGTGCCGGCGTCAGCCAGAGAAAGACAGAAGCCAGCGCGATAAACGAAAACCAGCCCAGGCGTCGGAGGTTGAGGCTTCCCTTTCGCTGCTGCACGATCGCCGAGGTCATTCCTTACCAATCTCCCTCATCATCCAATTACTACCAAGGTCATCGACAAGACCGTAATGATCTAGTATAGATTGATCATCGACATCGAAACACCTGCACCATCGGTTTCCAAGTGAGTCAATCGCACTCGAAGAGTCGCGCGATCAAAAGCCTCCTCATATCCCAGTTCTTCGGCGCCTTCAATGACAACGCCTGGAAACTGATTGTCACCTTCCTTGCGATTCGAACACTCGAAGCACATGTTAACGGCGACGCTGAATTTCAGCGACTCTCCCAGTATCAGACGACACTTACCTTCTGTGTCCTGACGCTTCCCCTGATGTTGTTCTCCCTGCCTGCTGGCGTGCTGGCGGACCGGCTTAGTAAGCGTTCCATCATCATCTGGATGAAGTGGGTCGAGGTCAGCTTGATGTCCGCGGTCGCGATCTCTCTCTTCGCCTTTCCAGAGAATGGATTCCTGCGCTTGCTCCTTCTCGGGCTAATGGGTGCCCAGAGTGCTCTCTTCAGTCCTGCCAAGTACGGAATCCTCCCCGAGCTTCTCCCTCACGAGCAGCTTTCGAAGGGCAACGCCTACCTCGAGATGTGGACGTTTCTGGCCATCATCCTGGGAACGGCGGGCGGTGGACTGCTGCTGAACTCGGCCGGGGAGAGAATCTGGCTGCCCGGTCTCATCTTGACGCTCATGGCGGCGGTGGGCCTCTTCTACGCGCATCGGATTCCAGCCGTGGCTCCGGCCCGGCCCGACGGCAACCTGTTGGAGACCCTCCGCAGCTCCTGGCGAACCATCCGGGGCGAGCGGATTCTGGGTCTGGCCGTGGCCGGATCGGTTACCTACTGGACCATTGTCAGTCTGCTAGGCCAAGACATCCTGGTGTATGGGCGAACCGTCCTGGGGCTATCGGATACTGCTTCAGGGCTCCCGTTGGCTGCTTTCGGCCTCGGAGTCGGCATGGGAAGCCTGGTGGCGGGAAAACTATCCGGAGAAAAAGTCGAATACGGGCTGATTCCGCTGGGCGCAATCCTGATGGCCCTTGTGAGTGCATTGCTCGCGCTGTTGTCGCCTGGTTTCGCCGGACTGCTCGTATCGACATCGCTCCTTGGCGTCGCCAGCGGTTTCATCGTGGTGCCCATCAATGCTCTGGTGCAGTGGCAAGCTCCAGCCAGCCGACGTGGCGGCATCATCGCACTAGCAAACGTCTTTGTCTTCGGGGGTATCCTGGTCGGATCCCTGAGCGCTACTCTCCTGGCCGAGCTCTCCTTTTCACCCCAACTCATCCTGTCAGTCGCTTCCTTGGCCATTCTGATGGGAACGCTCTGGGCCCTCTGGCTGCTCCCGGACGCACTGCTCAGACTCGGACTGATTCTCTTGACCCACACTTTCTATCGACTCACCGTCTTGAACCGGGACCATGTCCCCAAGGAAGGAGGGGTGCTTCTCACACCCAACCACGTTTCCTTCGTTGACGCTCTGATGTTGATCGCAAGCCTGGATCGGCCAGTTCGCTTCATCGTGGACCAGAGTTACTTCGAACATTGGCTCTTCCGGCCCTTTATGAAATCCATGGGGAACATTCCCATCTCCTCCTCAGGCGGTCCCCGAGTACTTCTCAAAGCGCTTCGGGAAGCCGGACAGTACCTGGACGAGGGGGACGTAGTCTGCATCTTTCCCGAGGGTCAGGTCACCCGCATTGGCTCCCTGCTGCCTTTCCGCCGGGGCTTCGAACGCATCGCCAGAAACCGACAGTCCCCCATCGTTCCCGTCTACCTGGACCGCCTTTGGGGAAGCATTTTCAGCCGCTCCGAAGGGCGTTTTCTCTTCAAGATCCCGAAGCAGGTGCGCTACCCTGTGACGGTGGCGTTCGGTGCCCCGATGTCTCCCGAAACTCCAGTTGCCGAGATACGCCAACAGGTCCAGGAATTGGCCAGCTCCGCCTGGGAAGCTCGACGGAAGAGCGTCAAACCCCTGCAGCATGCCTTCGTACGGCAGGCCCGACGTGGACCCTTCGCGCTGGCCTTTGCCGACGCTCTTAGACCGAGTGTGTCGCGGCTCAAAGCACTCATCGGGGCAGTCGCGTTGGCAAGGGAGCTCAAGAGTGTCTGGAAGGGTCAGGCCTACTTGGGAATCCTCCTACCTCCCAGCGTCGGGGGGTCGCTCGTCAACCTTGCGGCTTCTCTATCGGGTGGCGTGAGCGTGAATCTGAACTACACCGCCGGTCGTGCGGGAATGGCCTCGATGATCCGACAGACAGAACTCTCGACCGTCATCAGCAGCCGAATGTTCGTGGAGAAAGCAGGGCTGGATCTGCCAGACGGAGTGGAGTTTCTCTGGCTCGAGGACATTGCTGCTCGGATCGGCCCTGCGGCCCGAATCAAGAGCACGATAGCCTCGCTGTTTTTAACCATCAAGGGCCTGGACCGCTTCTGTGGAGCCGAGAGGCCGGTTGAAGCCGATGACCTGGCCACGATCATCTTCAGCAGCGGGAGCACTGGAGAGCCGAAGGGCGTGATGCTCAGTCACTACAACGTCGCTTCAAATGTGGAGGCGATCACCCAGGTCCTGGGAGCCGACTCAAATGACCGCGTCCTGGGGATTCTTCCTCTGTTTCATTCCTTTGGTTATATGTCTTTCTGGTTTGCAGCTCAGCAGGGCCTCGCCATGCCCATGCATCCGAATCCCCTGGATGCACCGGTCGTGGGAGAGCTTATCAGCAGGTATAAGGCCACTATTCTGCTGGCTACTCCGACCTTTCTTCAACTCTATATGCGCCGCTGCACCCCGGAACAGTTGGGCTCGCTACGCCTGGTGCTGACCGGCGCCGAAAAGCTTTCGACAGACCTCGCCCTTGGCTTTGAAGACCGCTTCGGCATCCGCCCATTGGAGGGCTACGGCTGCACGGAGTGCTCTCCAGTCGTGGCCGTCAGCGTGCCCGACTTCCGATCCGCCGGCTATTTCCAGTCGGGCTCCCGCCGCGGCTTCGTCGGCCCTCCCTTGCCCGGCGTCGCTACCCGGATCGTGGATCCTGACAGCTTCGAACCCAGGCCCGTCGAGACCCCAGGCATGCTCCTGGTAAAGGGGCCCAACATCATGGTCGGATATCTGGGCCGAGGCGATCTCACCCGGAAGGCCCTGCGCGACGGTTGGTACATCACCGGTGACGTGGCACTCATCAGCGAGGACGGATTCCTGAAGATCACGGATCGCCTTTCGCGGTTTTCCAAGATCGGCGGTGAGATGGTGCCCCATGGTCGGGTCGAAGAGGCACTCCACGAAGCCGCAGAGGTCCCCCAAGGCGTCTTCGCCGTGGCCGCAGTAGCAGATCCACGCAAAGGCGAGAGCCTTGCCGTCATCCACACCTTCCAGGAAGAGGAGATACCAGAACTGATCAAGAAACTGGGGAGCATGGGCCTGCCCAATATCTTCATTCCCCGGAAGGATCGTTTTCGCAAAGTGAAGGAACTTCCCCTGCTGGGGACGGGAAAGCTCAACCTTCGAGAGGTCAAGCGATTGGCTCAAGAAGCGTTTGGTACAGAGGGATGACGACCTCAGAAAATCGCAAAATACAATGACCAGGGACTTCAGGAGGCGCTGGATGCTCGGTGGGCACGGAGGGCACAGTCTGGAGGCAGAGGGAGCGCTGTCGAATTGGCCAGGGCGGTTCGGCGACCATCGCGACTAATTGGCCCAACGGGCCCTGGGGAGAGGTAGAAAGATGGTTCTTCCGGTAAATGGGGAGGTCAAGTGGCCAGGTCCTCATGGATGAAGTAGAGGTTGAGCTTGAAGTAGTCCATGTCTCTGAAACCATAGGCTCGTCTTTTGAGGACCTTAATCTTGTTGTTGAGTCCTTCGAGCG
>JAKZYH010000703.1:0-10447 GCA_047514575.1 Acidobacteriota bacterium
GAAGCGCCCTCCCCCGGGGGTCCGGGCTCTGGATCGGGCTGGGTCGAGCCGCTCTGTCAGCGGTCTGAGGTACAATAACTAGTTACGATTCAACACATTACAGTTCTGAAAACCCCGGTTTACGGACGGGCACTAGCTAGGCAAACCCAGAGGATTGACTCTTCCTTCGACCTTGGCGTCCGACGTCCTGATCCGGCTCGCCGCCCCGGTTAGCACATACGGCTGATCTGTAGCCGGCAGGGTCAATGCCTGATCCTTGCCGTAGAAGGTACCCTGCTCGTTGATCGCAACCAGGCGGTAGTGGTAGGTCACACCCGCCTCCAGACCGTAGACGTCGGCATTCACATGGTAGAGATCGTCATCGGGACGCAGGGTGGCGCCGCTGCCGAAGACCTCGATCTCTCCCAGTCCCCAGTGGCGGCTCTGGTAGCCAGACGTGAGTCGAACCTTCAGATGATTCGCCCCTGCAGCCAACCCATGATTCACGGCGAAGGCGAAGTTCGCGTTGGGGCTCCCGGTTTCCGGTAGGAGCTGAGTCAGAATGGAGTGGTAAGCGGAGCCGTCCTCCGAAACCAGGACTTCGACGTCTCTACCGGGCCACTCGGGGTTTTGATGTATCTGTACCGTGTCGATCGTTACCGTCGATTCGAAAGAGAATGTGAACTCCTGTGGCTCGGCTGGATTCTCGACGCTGTGCCACATCCGGCCCTTGCCGTGGCGCCATCCGTCGATCAGCTTTGTCGGATCCTGCTCGGAATCCCCAGGCCAATCGACCAGGCTCCCTCCGTTGCTGGAAATGGCTAGAGACTCGTTACGATAAGCGATTTCAAGCTCATCGAAATCAACCGATCCGCTGGGTGGCCGATGGGGATCGACTCCGGCGACCAGATGGAAGAAATTGCAATTGACGTGGGCCTGAACCTGATCGATGGTCCAGTAGGGCCACCTCTTCTTCCCGTGCAGACCGTGATTGCTGCCTCCATAGGTCCACTGGGAAGTGTCATTGAGCAGTCTGTACTCGACCCGGTTCCAGGCGCCGTCGAGAAGAAAGTCATTGAGGCTGAACCCGGTGTAGCCCCAATTGGCGCGCATGAAGCCCTTCCCATCTCTGAGCTCGATATTGCTCTGGCTCTGGGTCCACCAGATTAGCTCTGACCCGTTAGGGGTCCACTCGTTTCCGCGCACCCAGAGCGAGACATGAGCATCTCGGAAATCGGCGTCCCCCCCGCCCAGGACGGCGCTGCGGGAGTTCGACGACTGGCCTCCATAGAAGAAGCTCATAAGATGGAGGACATCGGCCATGGTGTGATTGAAATCGTTGTTGATGGTCGGCTCCGAGACCCTCAGAAACCCATTGGAGTGCCCTCCGGCCGAGTGGTGCGACTGCTCCAGCCCCCAGGTATCCCAGCCTCCCACGCCCTGGTCCCAACTCTCGTGGTAGTAGGCTGACAAGCTGGGAGGAAGCTCGCGCAGGTCGGTCCGCTGTCCGTAGGATGAGGAAATGCCATACTCGAAGTAGTAGCGAGTCGCGACCGCGTGTGGGTTGATGCTGCCGTTAACCGTCATCGCCGAGAGCCCCATGGGAGCCGCCGCACCGGTCGTGACTGTCGCGCTGGGACTACTGCAGGAAGCTGCCAGGAGCAGCAGGCAGAAGCAGACACCTGAACCAAAGTGGGACTGTAGGCCGTTCAAGGATTTTTCATTACCTCGCCATAACTGTACAGGATCCCCTTCACTCCAGAGTCGTCTTCGAAAGCCCGGATGAGCCTCTCCGTCTCTTTGGGATCCTGTGCCCCTCTGCCATAGCTGGGATGTTCAAAGCGGAGATTGAAGTTGCGGGGCGAGAGGTAGAGTCCGACACCATGCTTCTGGCAAAGCGGGCCGTAGTCGTCCCGCACTGCGTCTTCAATGGGTGGAAGCCCCACTCCCTCTTCCTGATTGTGGATATACCCCATCGCCCTCTGGGTCCGAAGTGGATAGCGGGCCCTTTCGTTGGTAATGTGACCGATGACCAGACCATCGACGATCCCTTTGGACACCCACTGGCGCCACTGCAGCTTCATATTGCCAAAGGGAGGCCCGACGTAATCTCCCTGGGCCACGCCGATAGAAAGGGTCTGTCCCTTACCCTCGACGTGTTTCTTGACCTCGCTGAGGAAGGTAGTGAAGTACTCCCCCCTGAGATCTCTCCACTTCTCGAGATCGAAGCTGGTCTGCAGGATGTTCTTGCCGTACCGTCGCTGGAATTCTTTCACCACCGGTTCGTTGAACCCGAACTGATCGGCGTGCTCAGCAGGAGGCGCATGGGAACGCACGCTCAGGAAGACCCCATCAAAATCGAAGGGGTCGGAGAAGGCACGAATCACGCCCAACATGTAACTCCTCGCCTCGGGATAGGCCCACTCCAGTTCGCCCCAGTGGTACTTCCGCTGATTCGGAGTGATAGACCGATCGCAGGCAAGGTATTGAGGGTTTTCCTTCGTGAAACGGGACTGCCAGGAGAAAAAGGCGGAGTCCGAGTAAAGGACATCGGGGGGACATCCTTCGTCGAAGATCGTGACCCACATGTCGACTTTCATGCCCTCCTGATGGATCGACTCAACAGCGACCTTCAGGAGACCGTCATCCCAGGCTTTCTTGGACACCTTGGCCCATTCCTGAATGTAGGGGTTGTTGGAGGCGACTTTGATCTCGTGGAACAGGATGATGCGAAAGTCATCGACCCGGAACAAGACCTTCGTGACTCCCCGGGCCTTCCAGATTCGGGCTGCTTCGCGAACCTTCTCAGGGGTGTCCAGCTGAGCGGTCCCTTCTCCACGGTGCGCCCAGATGACATCACCCCAGCTCAGGATCATGACCTTTTCCTTGGCTTGGACCGGAAGCATCAGGAAGACACAGACGGCGGCTGTGAACAGACTCTTGTAGATCATTTCCGCACTCTATCCAGCGGCCGACCGAGCGTCAACCTTGGGGGTTCGTGGCGGTGGTCTCCAGGCCGCCGTTTCGAGTACAATCGCCGCTGAGAGAGCCATCAAACCAACAGAGGAAGATCATAGAGGAGGAATGATAGATGACGGACGCACCCTATAAGGCAGCGATCGTAGGCCTCGGCTACATTGGTGGTGCAGACCAGGTTTCCGGCGATGCTCTAGGTCAGCTGGTAGTAGACTTGGACGGCACCCACATCGAGGCCCTGGCCAAGCATCCCCAAGTGGAGGTGGTCGCCGGCAGCAGCCGCGATCTGGGACGGCGAGAACGCTTCACCGAGCGGACCGGAATCCGGACCTACGCCGATTGGCAGGAGATGTTGGAAAAAGAGGATCTGGACATCGTGGGCAACGCCACTTACACGCCGGTACACGAGGAGATCACGATAGCCTGTGCGCGGCGAGGGGTCCGGGCGATCCTTTGCGAGAAGCCTATCTCACCTACCGTGGCGGCTGGAGAGAACATGGTCAAGGCCTGTGAGGACGCCGGCTCCCTGCTGGTAATCAATCACAACCGCCGCTTCAACCCCAACTACCGGCGCCTGCGCGACCTGATCGCCGAGGGGGGACTGGGCGAGCTGACCTCAGTTACCGCCCAGTGGCCCAGCGGGCGACTGGGCAATGTCGGCACCCACGTCTTCGATGCCATCTACCTGATCACCGGACGCCGGGTCGAAGCCGTTGCAGCGACCCTGGACCTGGCGGGAAAGCCCGACTGTAGGGGATCCGATTTCCAGGACCCGGGAGGGTGGGGTCTGATGCGCCTGGAGGGCGGTCTCATCACCACAGTGGATGCCTCGGACTACGCCACCGTACCCATGCTGATCGCGCTCAATGGCACCAAGGGACGGGCCTCTACCGGAGGGGACGAGGTGAAGATCGAATACTGGGACGGGCGCCAAGACCTCTGGCCTAGTCCTCGAGCAGAGGCCACTTCCATGGACGTGGCCGTCGTCGAAATCGTCCAGTGGCTCGACGGCGGGGGGACTTTCCCCTATCCAGCCATCGAAGCGGTCCACACACTCGAGGCAATCGCTGGCTTCCACGTCTCCCACGCTCGCTCGGGTGCCTGGGTGAGCCTTCCCTTGGAAGGTGAAGATCGGGAGCTGGTTGTCCGCACCGGTTGATTCGTCCCGCTAATCAATTTACGCGGTAATCGATGCCGATCCGGATCAAACGAGTCTATGAGAAACCTGAAGAGGACGACGGCGTTCGACTTTTGGTGGACCGCCTCTGGCCCAGAGGATTGACGAAGGAAGTCGCGAGTATCGATCTCTGGCTCAAGCAACTCTCACCTTCGACAGAATTGAGGCGTTGGTATAACCATGACCCTGCCAAGTGGCAGGAGTTCAAGCGTCGGTACTTCGCGGAGCTCTCCTCCAATCCTGAGGCGGTATCGGTACTGCTGGAGCAAGTAGGAGCAAAGCCGACTACGTTTCTCTTCAGTTCGAAGGAAACCAAACTGAACAACGCGGTGGCACTGAAAGAATATGTGCTCAGCCTTCAGTGAGATCCGTTGAAGGAGAAGTTCCCATGAGAATCTCACTATTGGCCTTCTTGCTGGTCACGCCTGTGCTAGCCGAAGAGTCACTTGTCGAGCGTATCAGGCACTCTACTCCGGAAAGCTACAGTTATAGAACAGCGGTCCACGCCGGAGCCGGAGAGATAGGCTATATGAGACTGGTAGGCCGCTTTGCCCTCAACACCAATCTGCTCTTTGTCCATCGCGGAGTCCTCCAACCCAAGGGTGGAATCGGGCATCATTTCCACAACAAGATCGAGGAGATGTACGTCATCCTGGACAATGCAGCCGAGTTCACCATCGACGGACGGACCTCGCTCGTACAGGGTCCGGCAGGAGCACCCTGCCTGATGGGCCACTCCCACGGCATCTACAATCCCACCGATCGGCCAACCGAGTGGATGAATATCGCCGTGTCCAGCGTGAAGGGCAAGTATGACGCCTTCAATCTGGACGACGATCGCGTGGGTGTTCCCAAAGATCCCATCCCGGTCTTCATCACCATCCGACTCAAGCAGGAATTGCTCAAGCCGCTTCAGGAACTCCACGGAGGAAGGGGAACCGTCCGCTACCGGCGAGTACTACAGCCCGAGGTCTTCTCGACCAACTGGGCCTACATTGATCACCTGCTCCTACCTCCTGGCACTTCGGTCGGCAGGCACCGGCACGAGGGAGTCGAAGAGGTCTTCTACGTCATGAAGGGAGCCGGCAGTTTCCGGTTGGGTGGAGCCGCAAATGAAGAATCCGCCAGCCTCACGGGGGGAGACGCCGTTCCCGTTCTGTTGAACGAAGTGCACTCACTGGGCAGCTCCGACAGCCAGGCGCTCGAGTTGATGATCATCGGCGTAGCCCGGGAGAAGGGGAAGCTGGATACTGCGACCGTGGACTAAGTTGAATAGTGAGCAGTGAGCAGTATCGGAACAGCCGCAGAGCGGACAGCAGCACGATTCTCAGTGCCCGCTGCTCCCTGAACATTCCTACAGCTCAGGGCCTCCCCACTTCGACGGTGGGCAGCCGAACCCGGTACTGTGGCACCCCGTCCGCAGATCTCAGTTCGAACACACCTCCCAGATTGGGCCGGTCGGACTGTCCTCCCAGGAAGGTAACGGATTTCTCGCTGACAGCACCTTCTTTGGTCTCTCCCCCCTGACTCCAGCGGTAATGGCCTCGCTCAAGCCTGGTAGGCACACCAATTCGAAATCGCAGCTGCATCTCCAAGCTATCGGAGCCGGCAACCAGGAGGACCCGAGCTCCGAGCTTGTCCCCGTCCCTGACACCCGAAACCGACTCCACGCGGTACCCGCTCAGCTCCTTTCCCTGAGGCAGAGTCTCGATTCTCAACACGCCGGGACCGCATCCCATCCAGAGTATCGCTAGAAGGAGCAGAAGGCTCCGGCTGTCCAGACCGAATGAGAGAGGTGCCGCTAGGTGTTTGGGAAGGTACATGAAGGATCTCCGTGAGGTCGTCGCAATAGCCCGACAATTGCTGATAGTAGCTTTCAGAATCAGTAAGAGGACGTTATCCTAGGTGGCCATGTCAGACTCCGACCCCGCAACCCAACCAGATCAGAAGAAAAACATCCTGGAAAGGTTCCTCTCTCTGTTCAGCAACGTCCAGCCTGGTGAAGGCAAGACGCTTCTATTGCTGTTGTTGAACGCATTCATCCTGATGGGCCTCTACTCCATCCTCAAACCCGTCAGAGAGGCTCTGATTCTCTCTCAGGCAGGAGCCATTATAAAGAGCTATTCGAGTGCGGCACAGGCCCTCGCATTCGTCTTCGTCGTGCCTGCCTACGGAGCCTTCGCGGCGAGGGTCAACCGGGTCTGGCTGCTCTCGGGAATGACGCTCTTCTTCATTTCCAATCTGATAATTTTCATCCTTGCCGGCAGGGCGGGAATGCAAATCGGGATTGCCTACTTCATCTGGATCGGGGTGTTCAATTTCATGGTGGTGAGCCAGTTCTGGGCCTTCGCCAACGATGTCTATAGCGAGGAACAGGGCAAACGTCTGTTTCCCATCATCGGGATCGGTGCAACCCTCGGTGCTTGGGCAGGAGCCAGCTTGGCTGCCAGTCTGTTCGAGGTAACGGGGTCCTACTGGTTGATGACACTGGCCTCTGCTCTGTTGGGTTCGTGCATTCTGCTGACTCTCGTGGTGAACCGCCGGGAAACCCGTCGAGGGGGCTCGGAGGCAAAGAAGGCGCAGGAGCACCTGAGTAAAGAGGGCAGCTTCAAGCTCGTGATGAAGAACCGGTACCTGATGCTGATCGCCTTCCACGTGCTGCTCCTGAATCTGGTGAACACGGTGGGCGAGTTTGTCCTGGGTTACCAAGTTGAGCAGGCTGCGATTGCTGAGATTGGATCAGGAGAGGAACTGCGGGACCAGCGGGAAAGCTACATCGGTGCGTTCTACGGTTCTTTTCACAGTTGGGTAAACCTCCTTGCTTTTCTGATCCAGAGCTTCCTGGTATCGCGGTTCTTCAAGTATCTGGGGGTTCGCGGCTCCCTTTTCGTAGGTCCAATCATCTCGCTTCTTACCTACGGAACGGCGGCAGTTCAGCCCCTCCTGAACATCATTCGACTCGGGAAGATCGGCGAGAACAGCGTTGACTACTCTCTGAACAACACGGTCCGTCAGGCCCTGTTTCTACCCACTTCCCGAGAAGTGAAGTACAAAGCCAAAGCCGCTATCGATACCTTCTTCGGACGCACTGGTGATGCCCTGCAAGCCGGCGTCGTGTTCATCGGCACCAGCCTCGCCTTTGGGATCGCGGCTTTCGCAACGGTCAACCTGGGCTTCGTCGTAGTCTGGCTGGGGGTCTGCCTGGGCATCTTTCGGAAACACAAGGAATTGACGAAAGAAGCTTAAGGCTTAAGAAAATCACAAGCACCAAACGAGGGCGAAGAGCCGCGTTTCGAGCTGAGACCAACGTGCCTTCAATCTCCATCCCGAGCTGTCTGATGCGGTTTGTGATTTGGAGCTTGTGATTTGGAATTTGTTTGTATCTTGTGATTTTCTTCTATCTGTCCGCCTCCTTAGCAATCTTCCGATAAACATCCTGTCCCTTGTGAAACAGGTCCACAACCTCCTGCTTCTGGGCGGCATCCTTGAACAGTCCGTTGCGCTCGACCTTCCCGAGGAGGACATCGATTTTCTCGATGAAATACTGGGCGTCCTCACGGAAGTGGATGGGTCGATCGGCCCGGTAGCAATAAACGGGGCTGGTATGAGCGTAGAGCGTCTTGTCGTTGGGCACCATACGATGGGCATCTCCGCGGACTCGGACGGCAATCCAGGAGCTGTCCTTCAACTCAACCTCTTCGGAAAGCTGCGCCGTCTTCCCGTCCACGCTGGCTTTCTGAGTGAAGACAGGCTTGCCGTTGACCACGACCTCCAGGCTCTTCATGGGCACATGCGAAACAGCGCGCGCCTCGACCCGGACCTTGCGGGAGCCTGAGCTCCACCGGATCTCCTCCCCTGCCTCCTTCCCGTCGACGCTGAACTCCAGCAGAGGTGCATTGGAGGCGAAGCTTTTTCCCTCACGGTAGGCATCGATCCAACCCTGGTAGGTCAGCTTGGGACCGGTCTGCACGTACACGCGACCGGCTCCGGCCAGGAGGTGGTAGGGCACGTTCAGGAAGCAGTCCGTTCCAGCCGAGATGCCACAACGGAAGCCGCAGTTGAGCAGCCGGTACCAGTCAGCCGTGTTCTTCTCTTCGTCTCCCTGGCACATGACATCGATGGTCTCGGCTACGCCCAGAGCGATGTCCACCGGGTACTCCTGGGTTGCGCCAGGATGCACGTAGGTAACGGCAGCCCCCTGTTTCTTGGCCGCGACGGCCAGCTCGTAGTTGGGTGGATAGTCATAGGGCTGCTCGGTACGAGGCCAACCGGTGTAGGAGGGATAGACGAACTCCTTGAGATTTAGAAAGGCCATGTGTCCGTAGACCCTCAGGTTTCTCATCTCCTGGTTGACGTAGATGATGTAGTTTTCCTCCGACAACGGGTCGGGCTTGCCCTTGAAGTACTTCAGATCGGTGATGGGACCATCGGTGTCGTTGCAAGCCAGAAGGTGAGGGATGTTCAGGTCCTCGGCCTTGGTAATTCGCATCACGTCTTCGAGCCGCATCAGGACATCGCCGAACAGGTTCGCATGAATGTGGATATCGCCGGAGAACCAGCCCTTGGCGCCCATGTTGTAGGGACGCTTCAGTTGGATCACCACTTCCTTCTCACCGGATTCCGGCATCTGGAACCGTTTCTCCAGCGGAGCGTATTCCAGTCCCTTGACCACCTCCAGCAGTGTCTCTCCACTTGGAAGGGGCAGGTTGAAGCGGCCCTCCGTGTAGAAGTAATACTCGCCTCCATAAGGCTGACCATAGTCGGCGTTGGTAATCCGGGCCAGAGCTTCCAGAGGCGTGTGGCGTCTGGCATCTGATCCGGTCAGATAGATACGAGCCGGGGTCTCCTGTCCCTTCTCGTCCAGGACACGAACCTTGAGCCGGCTCATTTTTCGAACCCTCGCCGGCACGGAGATCTCGGTGTTCTCCGTCACCGAGAATCGAATCAAATCGGCTTGATACCCTCCAGCGGAGACAATCAGAAAGCGACCTGCGCTCTCCCCTGCGTTCAAGCGCACCGTCATCGGCTCGATCTCCACATCCTTTGAGGTAGAGCGGAGCTCAATCTTGACGCTCTCGGATCCTGAGTTCTGCATCATGATGGGGATGCTCGTGCTGCCAAGGCCCATCAGCTCCACGGGCTTCGGCGACTTCAACAGCTGGACGTGAGTCCCAACCTCGAGCTTGATGAGCTGGGGACACTGAAGAGCCGAATAATTTTCGCGAGTGAACTTGAGAATCTGCTCCAGGGTCGGGGCCTCGTCCTTCAGTCCCGCCCAGCGCTGGTAGTAGGTTCCAACTTGCCTCTTAATCCTGCCCTGCATCAAGGCAGCATCCCGGTCGGTACCCGTCCACTGAAGCAACCGGACCGAGAACTCGGCCAGGTCGGAAATCTGGTGGATCACGGTTTGATCCCCCACAAAGTCCCGGGACGTGAAGGGCGCGATGGTGTTCCAGATCTCGTGGTGGCTCCTCAGAGAGGCCACCGAGATCAGAGAGAAGACTACCGCCACCAATACCTTGTTAAAGCTAATTCTCATCATTGGATCCTCACCGCCTCCCGGGTCAGGGTTCATCTTGAAGTTCTGCGGAGATTAGTTCCTTGGTGTCCCCCCGTCAAGGAGCATACCGTCATTTCCCAACCATTCCGGGAAATCCCCATTGCCAGGGGGAATGATGCAGCAGTCGCCCTCTGACAGAGCCGTGACCGTTAGGGAGGTCTCGAGCGCTCCGAGCCACGGACTCAAGAAGCGCGGGAGGCAGGTGAACAGTTGTGACCATAAAGAGAGAATACGAATATAATCGTTTCTATGACAAGGGGAGTCCACGGAGACTAAAAGCCCAGACTTTGGGACACTAATGCAACCACCTTGTGAAACTGCCCTTATCCAATTGCCTGTAACCTTCCGGCAATTCTTCTTTATTCTGGTAGAGATGTTAGAGATGTAGCAAACCCGCAGGGCACATGAGGGCGGGTTAGCGACGGGGGAAACAGCCTTGGAGTTTGCCCTGACTGGAACCGCTGTAAGCTAGAACATCGCTCGCGGTGCCATCGATTTGTCTTGGGAACTCCTGTCCAGGCAGGACCTATCGGGCGAGAGGAGCGGCATGAGAAACGTTTACTTCATCTTCACCACAGCGGTTTGGACGCTTCTCGCCGGAGGATGCGCCCCTTACACCAGGCCTGATCCGATTCCGGTCTACGAAGCGAAAACGTTCTTCGATACCGTCGCGACCCGTGGGGCCTCCTTTTCCCATGACGAGACACGCGTGCTCCTATCGGCCGATGCCAGCGGCGTCTTCAACGCCTACAGCC
>JAKZYH010000704.1:0-5040 GCA_047514575.1 Acidobacteriota bacterium
GTTATAACGGTTTGATCCGAACCCTGTTCGGGCTCTCGGTTCAGGACGTCAACTCTGGGCTCAAGCTTTTCCGTCGTCGTTTCCTGGAGGTGGGTACTCCTTTGGAGGCGGATAGTCCCTTCTTTGACGCAGAGCTTCTCATAAAGGGAACTGCGGCAGGTGGGAGCTTCGAAGAACTTCCGGTGAAGCACCTGCCGCGGCTGCATGGTCACGCTTCGGGAGGAAGTCTACGGTCCATCTGGACAACCCTGCGTGAGCTTCGCAGTTCAAGGATTCGACGAGGATTGAGGCAGAGCAGAAAACCCTGGTCGGGTTGACTGAGTGCCCGAGCCCTCACAATCGAACCGCTGGTTCATTTCGGCGAGGAATACACGGCTCCGTCCATCTTCGATGTTGCCTGCCTCCAGCCTCTTCCAAAAATCACAAATAGTTTCCTGCAGCAGACGCGATTGGTGAAGCGCAGAACCGGCAAGGCTACTAGCGTCCTGGTAGCGCGCAACCTGGAAGTATCCTTCAATAAAAGGTAACCACTCACTTGCATCCCTGGCTTCATGGCCCAGCCGGCGTGCCTCGTCTCCGATTCTGACGACTTCTTCCCAGTCGGCCTTCTGGCGAGCTAGATCAGCCTTCTGAAAGTAGTAGCACCATCCGTGCTCAGGCTCCGTCCCAAAGATCTCAGCCGGAGGAAGGTGGTGCGGCGCGCCTACATCAACCCTTTCCAGATGCGAGATTCTCCTAGCGGCTCTCTCGAGGGGAGGCAGGGCCGGTATCTCGTCCCGTGATGGATCAACCAAACGCAGACAGTTAGGCGGCGAGAACCAGAGTACCAGGCTGTTCGAGGTGGAACCGACGAAGCTTGCGAAGTATCGGAACGATCTCAGATCTGCATCTTCGACAAAGCTGGGTACCTGCCTACCGGATTCCCAGGACAGAGCAAACAGCCAGTAGTCGAGTTCCTCCGAGGAGTTTCCGCTTCCATAGAGAAGATTTAGTGGCACCGCCAAAGCCACGTCGCTTTCACTCACGGACAAGGGCCAATGACCAGTCAAGAGGGACGTGCCTGGTTTGAGAGCGGGAGCCCGCCAGCTCAATTGCCACAAGAAGGACTTCACAACCGACCAATCATTGCGGAAGCGCTCCGCATTGCGGGAATGGAATCCAACCGCAAGTCCAACGATCACACTGATCAAGATGATCTTGTGACGCTTCCTTCGCAGGCCGAGTTCCATGAGACCGACCAGGAAGATACAAGCACCTACCATAGCAGGCAAAGCCCGACGATCCTCCAGGGTCCCCAACACGATGTGTCGGTTGATGAACAGAGCGGGAAGTAGTCCGACGACTACTGCAAACAATCCAAGGGCGATAGCTTGCTGGGACCAGGATCTCTTTGGCTGGCCCGGGAGTTGCGTCTCACGGTCCCGTAGTCTCATCAGAAATATCGCCACCCCTAAACCGGTCAGAACGGTGAGTCCCCAGCCGACCCACACCGCCTCTGAACCGAACCGGAACATCTCCGGGTGAAGGGTCTGCGTCCAGGACATCAAACAGGCCTCAACGACATCCGAGACAGCCTTGAGAAGGCGGATCAGGGTCCAGGCAAGCGGACCTTCCCACAAAGAGCTGAGGTGGGTCGACGGGTCTTGATAGGAGGCCGTCGTCTTGAACAGGAAAAAACGCCAAACGAAAAACACGAGTAGCACGCCCGAATAGGGAAGCCAATGAATTGCAGTGCGGCGGAGAAGCGGCCGGTGAGCAGCCTTGGCCTCAGCCAGGACCAGGCAGAGAAGCAGTGGGCGTAGCAGCTCCAGACCGAGGTAGTATTCCTTGATTGCCACACTGGCGATGGAGGTCATCACCGCGACGGTAGTAAGGGGAAGGAACCAGGAGGGTTTGCGCAAGGCCCATACCATGGCACCCAGTGAGAACAGGAACAGGCAAAAAGGGAGCCAGACAACTTGACTGGATACCCAGGCGATGGGTTGCAGCGTGAAGCCTGGATAAACCGCGAACAGGAACGCGATGCAGGCAACTTCGAGTTTCTTTTCCGGCCACAGGCCGCGCAGCAACCACCAGAAGCTGAGAGCGGCCAGCCAGCGGAGGCACAAAGAGAGAACGTGCCAATGAACGGGATCTTCGCCCAGGAAAGGAGCAAGTGAGGCGACGATCTGTCCCAGGTAGGGTCTTCCGGTACCTGCTCCGGCAGATCCACCCGTGTGGGCGATCCAGAGTTTCGCCCAGTCCTCCCAGTAGAGGCCGAGACCAGGAATCCACCACCCGTAACTCAGCACGCAGAGAAGTAGAAGTATCCAGGGAACGGTCCCTGCCGAAGTGGGTCGTCTGGACATACAGAACTAGTACTTCCAGGAGTCCTTCACCAGCCTCCAATTGCCACTCTCGAGCGCCATCTGAGCCGTCGCTGCTGGCTCCTCGGTTCCCCTGCGCCCCTCGACCTTCACGACAGGCTTCGTGGCGAATGAGCACTCGGTAGAAGAATAAAACCAGGTGCCGCAGCCGTCAACCGACCACCCGGGGGGATGGGTGGTTGATGGTATCGACCTATTGCTTCGTGCCAGTGGCCTGACGGACTCGAGACCAGGACCGTCGAACAGATGCGTAAGTTCTGAGAGCTTTCCCGCGGAGAACCTCCATCCAACCGGCTAGGAAGCAGAAGGTCCATTTAGCTGCTAGCTCGTGGATTCTGAGAATTTTGCTCTCACATTTGTGTGGAAGCGTGGGTTGGATGGGGATCACAATTCTGAAAGTTCAGGAACGGGTCCAGTTGGCCAAAAGACAGTGCCTGCTTTCGGCTGGGGCGGCGTGGCCCCCTGGGGTAGGTTGAGGGGTGGCCTCTAAAGAGGCCGCTAAACAGATGTTTTCAGCCATCAGAGTCAAGGAGCAATGATGGTGACGTCGTAGCTGACCTGGCTGGGCTGGCCGTTCACTGAGAATCCGATCGCTATCGTGAACTTGGTGCCGTCGGTGGGAGTCTGAGCGATGTTTGGCTCCCACACGATAAAGGGGGCCCGCCCGGTCGAAGTCTGGTCTCCAGCTCCCGAGTCAACTACGTCTAGAGTCACCGGCAATCCTCCCGAGGTCATAGCAACCGTGGCCGCGCTGAAGTCGGCTTCGGGAAAGGAGAAGGACCAACGCTCGTAGACGAGCTCGGCGGGCACGAAACCGGCGGGGGGCCAGGCCACCTGTCTCCTCAATGTAGTGCGTGGGCCTACGACGTAGATGGCACTTGCGCCGGGGAAAGGGCCTTGACCGGTTTCGAATGTAACGCCGACACCCATGTTCTGCTGCCCGGGCTGAAGCAGCCAGCGACGATGACCGACGCTCGTATTGGAGGCCCCAGAGTCTCGCATGAAAACGCCTACGACGAGGGTGGGATCTGCGTCCAGGTGGAGGGAAATGTTGGAGCGAAGCGACCCGTTGGCACCCTCTTCCGAAAAGCAGGCGAAAGAGTTATCTGGGGTGTGGCTGAGAGCTCCCTGTGCCCCTGAGATCAGCGCCGACGCCTGAGCGTCGCGGTTGAAAGTCGGGTCCAAGACCACATCGCCGGGGACGCCTGCCAGGACCCGTGCGAAATTGATCAGACGGAGCACCGCATCGCGATAGGGTCCCGCTATTGATCCCGCCCGGCACTGATCGTAATCCCCGGTCCATTTTGGATCGACCCCCATCGAGGCCTGTTTTACGGAACTGTAGAGATCTGCCACTGCCTGCCGGTCTTGCGTATCCAGTTGGAAGCCCCCGGTCGGAGCCAGATTGAGGATATCCAATGGAGCCGATCCGATTTGAACGTTCAGGGAATCGGGAGGCGAGACTACCGCCAGAACGGCGCCAAAAAGCCGTTCGTCGGATTCTATTCTCAGCTGGGCCACTGGAACATCTTGAGGTAGTCCGGAAATAACCAGGTTGGGAAAGAAAGCCTTCTGTTGGGCCTCCGCTCCTCCGAGAACGACCTGCCCCCGGCGCTCGCTCCCATTGGGCAAGGTGGCAATGAGATCGACGGTGGCGGCAGCGGAAGGGCTGTCGAGGTTGCGTGCCGGCACCAGGGCCACACCCACATTGAAAGTGCCTTGAGTGGCAGTCAGACTCTGAAAGGCGGACGAAGATGCCCTGACTCCGAGCACTGCAATCAGATCGGTGATCGTCCCCTGGTTGTTGATCAATTTGTAGAAGAACGAGGCTGAGAGATCCTCAAAATCGGACTGATCCGGAGTATCGACGACCAGGACTCCGATCTGAAGTGTCTCGCTGCTGATCTGATAGCGGACAGATTCGAGCGGTGACAGTTCCACGGTTTGAGCCCCGGTAGATTGGACAGACTGACTTCCTGAGTCATCCTCGAACCTGATCTCGTTCATACCCGCCAGGGACTGTGACTTCAGCAGTCGGATTCGAACCCCGACGGTCTCCTCGCGACTGAGGTTCCCGATGCTGAGGTCGATCGTGAACGTATCGGCGCCGAGGGGGCCAATGGCCGCTTGCGGATAGACGATCCGCTCTGCCAACAACGAAGTGGATGCGAGCGACAGTAAGAACAAGGTTCCGGTCAGGAAGAGGGTTCCGAGTCTGGGCTTCCGGTTCGAACTCAACTTGTCGTTCCCTTCGCGAAGATATTCTTCCATGTCCCTGAAGAGACTTGGGCCGAAGAACGGGCCCAGGTTAGTGCTCCCCCAACGGTGCTGCCCCATTCGAGAAGGAAACTTCGGCCGGCGTGGCGGTGGCTTCCAAGCCGCCGTATTCCTTCCGTCGAGCCTTTGGCTCGAAAAACGGCGGCCCGGACACCGCCACGGTTCTTGGACAATAGTCTGGAGAATTCTCTATCCAATTGTAGATCAATGGGTTACGACCTTTTTTTCTCCGAATTCACAAATCAAGTTTCAGCTCAGTGGCCCCCCAGCGGTGCTGCCCCATTCGAGAACGAAACTTCGGTCGAGGATAGGCGATATCGTGCGTCACTCCGTGGGGAAGGTCACTCCGTGGGGAAGAGTTGTCCAGCTCGCTCCCTTCTTCGTCG
Source organism: Acidobacteriota bacterium (assembly GCA_047514575.1). Lineage (GTDB taxonomy): Bacteria > Acidobacteriota > UBA6911 > RPQK01 > JAJDTT01 > CAUZIZ01. The sequence goes on from JAKZYH010000704.1 coordinate 5,030, forward strand.
TCCTCGACGGC
>JAKZYH010000705.1:0-5522 GCA_047514575.1 Acidobacteriota bacterium
GGTCTCGGCCCGATTTCGTGGGAAGGACCCAAACGGATCCCGACCCAACCCTAGCCCGAACTTCTCGCGATTGACCCAATGTAAACAGGCAGGGGATCCCCGGGGAACGACTTTCTCTGTCTCGGATCTCCTCCCGCACCCGCTGCAGAGGGCAAAGCGTGAGAAGTCCAGGCTAGTAGACTCCCAACGGAACGCCCTTCGACCTTCATATCGGTGCCGCTCCGGGCACCCTTTAGTGGGCTTCGCTCGCTTATTGGAAGAGAACGCCCACCGCAAAACCCAGCAGGATTCCTGAAAAAAAGGCCAACGCAACTCCGCTCTGAGAGTTGGGAACGAGCGAGGCTACGGATTCCAGGCGCCTGGTTGCCTCCATCAAGGACGCGAGACTGGGCTCAGTTGTTCGGCTCGAGTAGACGTCTGCAGAAGCAGATCCAACCTCTGGTTCCGTCAGCTGTTCACGTGCACCATAAACCATTTCAGTCCTCCCCTGGTCGAGCATTTTCCCCGGGGCGGTACAGCGTGGCAATAGCCGGGATCACTCGACGTCAACAATATCTCCCAAGTCTATGCCCTTGGGAAACCTGGTCGCGGTGACCACGGTCACCAGATAAACGTGATCTCGATCACCAAACTCTGCCGACCACAGGTCACAGAACATGTGTACATCGCCTTGAAATCGCGTGCTCCGAGTGGCTATGATCTGTCTGGAATCTCGTTGGGTGCTTCGCCTCCCGATTCTGGAGGTCGGAAACAAACCAAACTGGAGCTGCCAACCGTGACCGATAGCGAATCCCAACTTCGAGTCTTGATTACCGACTATGCCTGGGCGAGTCTCGAGCCTGAGAAGGAAATCCTCCGGGCAGCCGGAGCTGAACTGGTGGTTGCGGCCAGCGGCGACGAGGAGGAGCTAATCAGCCTTGCAGGAGACGTTGACGCGATCCTCACCTGTTGGAAGGCGGTCACCAGAAAAGTAATCGAGAAGGCCCCAACTTGCCAGATCATCGGTCGCTACGGAATCGGCCTGGACAACATCGACGTGTCCTACGCCACAGAGTCAGGGATCGTCGTCACCAATGTGCCTTCCTACTGCCTCGAAGAGGTATCAGATCAGGCCATGGCCCTCTTACTTGCTTGCGCGCGAAAGGTGGTTTTATTTGACCGTGCCATCAAGGGAGGAGAGTACTCTCTCCAACTGGGATCCCCCCTGTATCGGATCCGCGGAAGAACGCTGGGAATCTTCGGCTTTGGAAAGATCGGCCGCACGCTCTACAGGAAAGCATCCGGATTCGGTCTCAAGATAGTCGTTTACGATCCCTATCTGGACCAAGGGTCGATCGAGGACTACGACGTTACTCTGGTCAACTTCGATGGCCTGCTTCAGGAAAGCGACTTTATCTCGATCCACGCTCCACTTTCCCCGGAGACCGAAAACCTCTTTGACCTGTCGGCCTTCCAGAAGATGAAGAGCACCGCGTTCGTCATCAACACCTCCAGAGGTGGGGTCATCGATTCCTCAGGGCTGCTCAAAGCCCTGGAGGATGGCGAGATCGCGGGTGCCGGACTCGACGTTCTTCCCGAAGAGCCTCCTCCTGTCGACGACCCCCTGATCCACCATCCCAAGACAATCGTCACTCCTCACGCAGCCTTCTACTCCGAGGAGTCTGTCCTGGATCTACAGCGAATTGCCGCCACGCAGGTCGCTCAGGTCCTTTCCGGGAAACTTCCCGAGTCCGTCATCAATCGAGAAGTGCTCGACCAACCGAATCTGAGAGCCAACCTGGAACTTACTGAGTAGCCCGCGGTCCGACCGGCTCTAACACCCACCCCAACATCAGACACAACCTGGTCGCCCAACTGTCGGGTTTAGAACAGGAAGCAAGGCTAAACGACCTGCGGAGCGAATCCCCGGTGTTACACTTTTGTATGGAGGTGAGATTCCAAGGGAAGGATCTGGTCCCCCGATCAATTGACCTAGGAGTCTGGCGATCAGGACGGCCTGGAGACCGCCGCTACGACCCGGTCCCGAAGCGGAACACTACCTCATGGCGATAGACTTCGCCCGGCCGTAGGATGACCGAGGGCCAGTTCGGGCGACCCTCCTTATTGATGCTGTCTGGGTAGTGTTGCGTCTCCAAACAGAAACCTCCGTGCTTCTCGTAGACAGTCCCCCCTTTACCCTTCAAGGAACCATCGAGGAAGTTCCCACTGTAGAGTTGGACTCCGGGCGCAGTCGTGTGGACTTCCATGCTGCGCCCTGAGGTCGGTTCGACCACCTTGGCGGCCAGCCTCAGTTGGCCGGGCTCTCCCGAAAGCACGTAGTTGTGGTCGTACCCTCCGGGGTCACTATCGGTAAGACCTGGAAGCTCTGCGATGTCGCGGGCCATGGTCTTTGCAAGAGTAAAATCCAAAGGGGTACCCTCCACCGATGCAATCTCACCGGTCGGGACTCTGAAGGGATCCGTTGCCGTATAACTTTCGGCTCTGAGCAACAGCTGGTGCCCCAGGCTGTCACCCGCATCGTGTCCTGCCAGGTTCCAGTAGCTGTGATTGGCCAGGTTGACGATAGTGGGAGCATCGGAGCGGCCAACCATCTCTAGCTTCAACTGATTGTCCGCGGTAAGAGTATAGGTTACCGAAGCTGTCAGCGTGCCAGGATAGCCCTCTTCTCCGTTCGGACTGGTGTACTCCAGGGTAAGGGAGACACTTTCCGCCGAGTCCCTCTCTGCCGTTACTTGCCAGACCTTCTTGTCAAAACCGATCTCTCCGCCGTGAAGATGGTTGGGACCATTATTCGTGGCCAAAGTGTATTCCTTCCCGTCGAGCCGAAACTTGCCCCCGCCAATGCGGTTCGCCACCCGTCCCACGGTACATCCGAAATAGGGGTGGCCAGACAGGTAATCCTCGAGCCGGCTGAATCCCAACACAACGTCCACGGTTTCTCCGTTACGATCCGGGACGTGAAGTTCGGTAAGGATCGTCCCATAGTTGGTGATCTTCGCCAGCATGCCCCGGCTGTTCCGGAGCGTATAGAGAAAGACCTCCTCACCTTCTACCTCGCCCCAAGGGACCCGCTCGAGAGCCTTCACTGACGTCCCGTCCGAATCGGGGGATACCTCATCGCCTTGACCGCACCCAGCGTTCGCAACCAGGACAATCATCATCAAGGCCCAGCAGTTCTGTGGCATAGCAGCTCCTTGAAAAGTTCATTCCGGAAGTTCCCGACGCCCGTCCTCGCAAAGGCCACTATGTAGAGAACGGCTTCGGGGACCTGACGTTCGGCTCCTTTGACTTCGATTTGCTCTCTGATGTAGATTCTAACCTGCCTTGTGACGCTTCGCGAGCGTAGCGATTTGTGAGCGAACAGCTGGAACCGAAGACTGGGGACTCTCAGCGGAGACGACTCGGTTTTCCCCTACGAGGTACACATTGTGCTTAGGCTCGATGGACCCATCTCGATTCCCCTTTGCGGAGGCCTGAGCCGCCGCGACTTCCTGCACGCTGGCTCCCTGGCTTTTCTGGGAATGACCCTGCCTGAGCTGGAGTCACTCAAGGCTCGGGGACTTGCTGACTCCGACAACGATGTGAGCTGCATTTTTCTGCTCCTCCTAGGAGGGGTACCCCAGCTCGATACCTGGGATATGAAGCCGGACGCTCCCACCGAAATCAGGGGTCCCTATCGACCCATCGCTACCAGGACCCCTGGCATCCAGGTCTCGCAGCTCTTCCCTCGAATGGCCGAGCAGAGCAACGAGCTGGCGCTCATCCGATCCTTTCACCACACCAACCCCCCCACAGCAGTGGATGCAGACGGGTAGACCCCCGTCTGCGGGAATCGAGTATCCCCATCTGGGCTGTGTTGTTGAAACACTCGGGAAGCCAAGAAGCGACCTTCCCTCTCACATCCTACTTCCCTTCAAGCCAAAAAGTGGACAGTCTGCCGGGTTTCTGGGCAAGACTCACGAACCCCTCGTCATCGATTCCGACCCTTCCAGTAGAGACTTCCAAGTCCAGGACTTGCTGCCACCCGACTATGTCTCAGCCCTGCGAGTTGAGAGACGAGTCAGTTTCCGGCGCCTGGTAGACCAAGCCTTCAGGAGATTCGAGAAAGGGAACGCTCCGACTCGCCTTCTGGATTCCAACTTTGAACGGGCATATCAGATCATTTCGTCCTCCGAGGCTCGGCAGGCATTCGACCTGGAACTGGAGCCCGAGAAGCTGCGGCGGCGCTACGGGATGAATCAATTCGGACAGAGTTGCCTGCTGGCCCGAAGATTGGTGGAACGAGGCGTAAGGTTTGTTACCGTCAACATGTTCGACGATCTTGCGGGATCGTGGGATATCCATGGACAGGCCCCCTTCACCTCCCTGACTGCACTTGATTCACTGGGTCCAAGCTTTGATAACGGCTTCAGCACGCTGATTGAAGACCTCCAGGATCGAGGCATGTTGGAGAAAACACTGGTGGTGGCAACGGGTGAGTTCGGCCGGAGCCCAAAGGTCAATCCGGCTGGGGGACGCGATCATTGGCCGGGCTGCGGCACGCTAGTAATGTCAGGCGGAGGAGTCCGAGGCGGTCAAGTTATAGGTTCCTCCGACAACATCACCAGCGAGCCGAAGGATCGCCCCGTCAGTCCTGAAGAAATCCTCGCCAGCATCTATCAAGCACTGGGAATCAGTCTTCACACCGAACTACCGGGCCCTGGAAACCGGCCGGTTCCCATCGTCGATATTGGCGTCGAGCCCATCCATGAGCTGTTCGGATCAGCATGATCTCCGCCCTTTTGCTGACTCTTAGCTTTCTCCCCCAGCCTGCTTCATTGTCCCTGGCACCGGATTCCGTCGTCCTGACCGGTCCCCTAGCGTCTCAGCGTCTACTGCTGCTACAGACCACCCCCGGCCGGGGTTCGCTGGCCGATCTGACAGGGGGAGCGAGCTTCGAGTCCTCCGACCCGGCCATCGCCAAGGTCGACGAGGCCGGTGTGCTGGAGGCCGTCTCGGACGGGAGAGTCCAGATCAAGGCCACCGCAGCCGACGGCAGATCGACCTCGATACAAGTGCGCGTGGAGAAGACAGGATCTCCCTTCAGTTGGAGCTTTCGCACTCACGTTCGAGCCGTGATGACCAAGGCAGGCTGCAACTCCGGTCCCTGTCATGGGGCTGCTTCGGGCCAGAACTATTTCAAACTGACGCTTCGCGGATACGCTCCTGAAATAGACTACGACGCCCTGACAAAACAAGATTTGGGGAGGCGTCTCTCCCTGGTTGCTCCTGCACAAAGCCTGATGCTCCTCAAGCCGACTCTTGCCGTTGCTCACGAGGGCGGCAGGAGATTCGGCAGGAGTTCCCTCGACTACCGAATTCTTTCCCAGTGGATCGCCGCCGGGGCACCCGGTCCCCGCAAGGACGACCTGCGAGTTGAGAGGCTCGAAGTCCTGCCGCTTCACGCTACGCTGAAGCCAGAAGAAGAACACCAGCTGTTGGTCCGGGGCTCGTTCTCGGATGGGCATACCGAAGACCTGACG
>JAKZYH010000706.1:0-3990 GCA_047514575.1 Acidobacteriota bacterium
GACTCCACAGTCCCCTCAATGTTCTTCTCTTTCATGCGGTGTGTACTCCTTCCTTTATGGGCCTTCCGGCCCTGGGTTTAGGTCAACCCGGAAGGATACTCACCGCCTCTGCTATTTACACACCTTTTGATGGTAGCTCGCACTTGTGGCCAAGTTGGTCTACCGATCAGGCGAAGGATAGCAGAAGCCAATCCCCGAGTCTTCCGGCCTCGCCGGGATGCAGTAGCGAGAAATCCGTCCTTACTTCGCAAGAAAGACTCTGTCCCCTTCTCGCTGCCCCTTCTCGGTCCCCTCCTAGCTGTGGAGGCCCGGTACCCCCGATTCTGAGTCTTGGGCAAACTGGGCGCGCGACAGCGACCGTTCGCATTGTAGGTGTGTTATCGGTGCCGAATGCACGCAGCTGAAGAGGGTTGGACCCTATGGTCCACTGTCGCTATCATGTCGACGGCGATTTGCTTTTCTCATTTCAAGCGACCTTGCCTTCCGGGCATGAGCGGTACGAAGCAGAAGGAAAAAGGACTCATGGACGCTGGTTGTTTGCAGCACTGTCTAACTGAAGCGGGGAGCCAGAAGTTCGAACGCGATGGCTTTTTCATAGTGCACGACGCGGTACCCCCTCAGCTGGTTGGAGAGTTGGTTGCTGCGGTTGATCGCCTCGATCGTGAGTATCGCGCGAGTCACGGGATCAGCGGCCATGAACTGATCCACATCCTTGATTTTATAGGAAGAGATCCCGCCTTTCTCACGCTGCTCGACTGGCCCCAAACCTTTCCCAAGGTTTGGGGAATTCTAGGTTGGAATATCCAGCTTTATCACTCGGATATGATCATCAGCCCACCAGTCCCATCCAGCGAGCCACGCCGGAAAAGGCGTCTGGAATGGCATCAGGACAGTGGCCGTTTGAATCTCGAATTGGAGGGGGATCCCCGCCCCAGGGTTTCCTTGAAGATCGGGTTCTTTCTGACGGATACCTCGGAACCGGGACGTGGAAATTTCTGTATCGTCCCGGGCAGTCACCGACGCAATGAGCTGGGAAGACCGCAACCCGGAATGTCAGATCCTGAGGACGCGCTAACTGTCTGCGTACCGCCGGGGACAGCCGTTTTTTTTGATCGCCGGCTGTGGCATTCGGGAAGTCCGAATCATTCCGATCTGGCGCGAAAGGTGTTCTTCTACGGTTATAGCTATCGTTGGCTGAGACCTCGGGACGACATGACCGTAGAACATCTGTTCGATCAGTGCGATCCGATCCAGCGGCAGCTGCTAGGCGCCAGTACGGGTGGGATGGGCTATACCTCGCCCGAAGACCAGGATGTCCCGCTGAAACTCTGGTTGAAGGAGCACCTTGGGGAATCGGCGCTGGCTCGGTAGAGCCTGTCGACGCGATCTTGGTGGATCCTTGCGGGAAAGGCCCGTTTCGAATCTAGAGGATCAGTGATGATCAAGATCGAAAAGGCACTTGCGGTTCCAGCGAAGGGAGGCTTCTTCAACGACGATCTCCTGGCGATCCACGGCGGTGCCGCACGAGACGGATTCGGCTATCGAGGTGAGCCCCTGACACCTGGGTTTCAGCAGATCCGGCAGCCAAGCGAGGCGGTTTCGATCGTTCTGCTACTCGACAACGGCGTGGCCGTGTCGGGCGATGGGATGAGTGTGACCTATGCCGGGGCGGGAGGAAGGATTCCGCGTTTCCAGATCCGCGAGCAACTGCCGCTGCTGGAGCCCGTCTGTAGATGGCTTCAAGGAAGGTCTGCTCAGGGCTTTCTCGGTCTCTGCAGAGAGCTCCAAGAACAGGAATTCGACGCTGGTTTACACCGGCCGGCAGCCTTCTACGCGGCCTCTCAAGCCCTGCTGCAGGCTGTCGCCCAGAACGAGGGCGTGACCTGTGCTCAGGTCCTAGCTGCGGAGCTTGGGCTCACCGTCTCGAGGAGACTGATTCCCATTTATGTCCAGTGTGGCGAGGACCGCTACGACAATGTAGACAAATCGATCTTCAAAGAGGTAGATGTTCTTCCTCATGGACTCATAAACAGCTCGGAGCTAGTGGGCCCAAAGGGCGAGGCTCTGGCTGAGTATGTTGCTTGGATCGCGGAACGGATTGGAAAGTATGGCAGGGAAGGCTACCAGCCCGAAATTCACATCGATACCTATGGTCTGGTGGGTCAGGCCTTTGGTCATCGCGCCGAGAAGATTGCGGACTACTTGGCGGAGCTGGGTCGAAGCGCTCGACCCTATGATCTGAATGTGGAGACTCCGGTGCTGATGGAGACGCGCGAGGCTCAGATTGAGCTGTTTGCCTCCATTCGACGAGAACTGGAGCGACGCGGCAGTACAGTCCGACTCGTTGTCGACGAATGGGCAAACGATTTGGACGACATCAGAGCCTTCGTCGCGGCCGGCGCTACACACTCAATCAACGTCAAGGCCCCGGATCTGGGTGCTGTCTCAAATGTCGCGGAGGCCGTGACCGAGTGCTGGAAGGGCGGCATACGACCTATTCTGGGAGGTTCCTGTGCGGAGACCGACCAGTCGGCGCGGATCATGGCGCATGTTGCCCTGGCTACACGCCCGGCCTGGATACTCGCCCGTCCTGGGATGGGCATCGACGAAGGTCTGCAGATCACCTACAACGAAATGGCGAGAGCCTTGGCTATTATCGAGAACACTGCCACCGGACTAACTCCTGGTACTAGCGGTTCTATCTGACGAAGATGATTTCAACGTGATGATCCACGACTTCTCCGCGCTCGATATCGTTGGGAAAGGGCGAGACTCGAGTGCCTGTTCGAGGAGGATGCGTATCTGAGTGCGAAGGAAAACGTCCTATTCAATCGGTCGAGTATCGAGTTGGTGTTGTGAGACCTCCACTCGGGCTGAGCCGAAGCCGATTCTTCGCGAGCGTGTGTATCGCGCATCGAACAGGTAGACGGTGAAGCCAGATTCGCCCGCTTCGACTTCCGAAAAAGGGTATCGAGCCCAGTTCATGAATCCGCGAACCTGGGGCGATGCTGTTGCGATACGGACAGCCCGGGCTTCAGGCAACAGCGGGAGGGAATCCGGAGACAGTTCAAGCTCGAACTGGGGCAGTAGTCGGGCGATACCGTGCCGGTAGCCATCCGAAGTCTGGGCGACCACGTCTCGAACGAATGGCGTCACGGGAGTAGGTCCCACCATCAGTTTTTCGACCTTCAAGCCTCGCAATGCCAGTGCTTTCATGACTTCGGAACTCGCGTATTGGGAAATGGTGACCATGGCTCCGATGTAGACTGCCGTCGCTGTCAGAGCCCCAAAGGCGAGCCGCTGGGAGGCTATCGGATCAAGACCAACTCTGGTCAACCGCAGAAACGCGATCGAAGACAATGATGCGAGCCAGAGGGTCTTGGCCGCTATCAGACCCGGCACTGCGGAAACTATGAGTAATCCGGCGCACAGCGCGAAGATTGCCCAGGCGCAAATCGTCCACCAGCGCCGGGAACGATATAGAAAGACCGACCCTCCAAGAAGAAGCCACATCCACGGATCGACGATGAATACGGCGTCGCCGTAAAACCAGGTACCATCGAAGGGCATCAACCAGCGCATTCCGTAGTTGTTCAGCCAGTCGAGTAATGGGTGTGTCGCTACCGCGAGATACGAGAGGCCGAGGAGCGCCCGGATACGCAGGGGTGGGGACTCGGCGCTCGGAACGTGTTTCGTAAGGCGGCTCCATAGGATGAGGACTCCGGTTAAGACGAGCGGGAGGAACAGGATCGCTGCGATGCCGTGGGTCCAACCGCGACGAAGGAGCAGAGCGGTGTCGGAGTCGGCAAGCATCGCGAGTCCATCGACGTCAGGCAGATTAGCTCCGATGATCAGGGCAGCCGATGCGTAGGCCGTCTTCTGCCGCAGAGGTGTCTGTGAGAGCACGGCTCCAAGGAAGGTGTGAGTAATTGGGTCCATAGGATGACTCGCGGTCCCCGACAGGTAAGCGCCCCAACGTCGACCCTGGGC
>JAKZYH010000707.1:0-7704 GCA_047514575.1 Acidobacteriota bacterium
TTCAGCGTAGAGAAGGCAGGCGACTTAAACCCAGGGTAGCTCGCTTCGCATTGCAACCCTGGGCTACCCGCATTAACGCCTTCAGCGTAGGTGATGGACAAGACCCCTGAAGTGAGAAGAAGTTTCCTTCTCGAATGGGGCAGCACCGCTGGGGGAGCACCAAGCTGAAACTTGATTTGTGAGTTCGGAGGGAAAAAGGACGTAACCTATTGATCTAGAATTGGATATAGGGACTTTTCCAGGTGATTGTCTGAAAACCGTGGCGGTGGCTTCCAAGCCGCCGTCTTTCGAGCCCAAGGCTCGACGGAAGGAATACGGCGGCCCGGAGGCCACCGCCACGTCGCTCGACTGAAGTTTCTTTTTCGAATTGGGCAGCGCAGCGGGGGGAGCACTGACCTGAAACTTCATTTGTCAGGAAATCATGCAAGAGTCGCCAATGACAGAGCCGTGACTGCGAAGGAGCGGTAGCGACAATCACGGCAGACTTAACCAAAGTTTCTTTCCCGAATGGGGCCAGGACTCGTGCGATCGTTGCCATCTGTTGGTGAAAAGGTTTCTTTCTCGGATCACATCCGTGAAAGTCGCTAGCTTTCCCACTATCGAAATGCGTAGAAAGGACAATCAGATTCTCTACCTCAAGCGACTAAGTAGGCGACTGATCAGGAAGTTGGTCAGCTTAGCCCTGGGTTGCCTTGGACTGGGAGGTCTGGCTTTGGGAGGAAACGAGTTCTCGCCCGCCCCCTTCATCTATCTGGTCCACCCCATCGGCTCCGAGCGGAGCACTTCCCGTGTCGTCACCGTCGAAGGGATCAACCTGGAAGACACGTCCCAACTGTTCTTTAGCCGAAAGGGTGTAAGGGCACGAATTCTCGATGTGGAGGAGACCCCGAACAAACCGTACCGAACGCCCCGGCAGCTCCTTCAAATCGAGCTTGAAGTTGGGCCACGAGTCGAAACCGGGATCCATGGTTTTCGCTTGAGGACCCGCCACGGAACCAGCAACTGGGTCCCGTTCGCGATTGGACAGCTGCGGCAAGTCGACGAGGTGGAGCCCAACAACTCACAGCTCGAGGCTCAGAGGATCCGCTTGCCCGCAACGGTGGATGGGAGATTGGCGAAATCAGGGACGGCCGACTATTTCCGCTTCCAGGTCTCTGCCGGAACTGAGCTGATCTTCGAGGTAACCGCAGACCGGCTAGGTTCGAGGTTGGACTCAGTTCTCACACTCAACGATGGTCGCGGCCAACTGCTGACACGGAACGATAATTCGCGGCCGGGGTCCTCGGATTCATTCCTTGCCCATCGCTTCAAAGCTTCTGGGGAATACTACCTCCGAATCGCCGATCGAGCCGATAGAGGAGGAAAGAATTTCGGGTACCGCCTGACACTGGGACGCCTTCCCTATCTAACCCAGGTCTTTCCTCTGGGGACTCAGAGGGGTAACGCCGTGAAGGCCCGGCTCGAGGGTCATAACCTGGACGGCGCCAGCGAAGCCCAATTGAACGGAAATCTCCAACCGGATGAGAACGGCACGCTCTCGCTCGGAATCGACACCGCCTTCGGGCCAGCCATCAATACCTTGAAGACCTCCATTGGAACCTTTGCTGAGCTGCTCGAGCAGGAACCCAATGGCGAGATCACCACCAGCCAGAAAGTAGTAGCCCCCACGACCATCAACGGTCTCGTCGGAAGACCCGGTGACCGGGATCTTTTTCGTTTCCGTGCTCAAGAGGGCCAGGTGCTGGCGTTCGAAGTGACGGCCCGGAGACTCGGTTCCTTTCTCGATTCCCGCATCGAGATCCTCGACCACCGTGGAGAGCTGGTCCCACAGGCTGTGCTGCAGGCTCTGTCAGAGGACACTCAGGATATCGGCCTCAGTTCGAGGAGCCTGCCGCTCGGTAGGTTTGAGTCGACTCGGAATACCCGTTTCTATCCCCTCGACTTCGTGCTGCTGGGAGGGCGGGAGCTGGTTCGACTGGAAAGGGCGATTCGGCGAATCGACCATTTTTCAGTAGCTCAGGGAATTTTGGGGCAAAGACTGAGCTGGCTAGGAACAACACCCCAGATCCATCCACGTAACGGAAGCACCCACAGAGTCCGCATCCTGCCGGCAGGCACCAAGGTTCCTCCCGGTCCATTTCCGTCCTTCCCCCTTCCCTTCCACAACGACGATGGAGGACCTCCTTACGGCAAGGACTCCTATCTTCTCTTCACCGCCCCGACCGAAGGTGAGTATCTGGTTTCTCTGAGCGACCTCCAGAACCAGGGAGGGAAGCACTATCCCTACCGCCTCACGGTTCGTCCTGCCAGTCCAGACTATCGCCTATTCCTGGACGATGGATTCATGCTGTACGTGGATGGCAGAACGACGGGTGCCCGAAACCCGAATGTACCGCGCGGAGGCAGTGTAGCACTCACCGTCTCGGCTTCTCGCATCGACGGGTTCGACGGACCCATCCGAGTCGAAGTTCAGGGGCTGCCCCCGGGCCTGAGAGCCACTACTGGAACCATCCGGACGGGCGAGTTCGTGACTACCGTCATTCTGACCGCGGACGCCAAAATACCGTTGACTCCTACACCGCAGCCCCTGGAAGTAGTCGGTTACGCTCAACTTGGGGGGACCGAGGTAGCAAGGACCGCTACTGACCCCGAAGAAGCGCTGCCTTTGGTCACGGTGACGCCGGCCGCCTTCATCCGACCCACAGTCAAGCCACGACGGCTCACTATCCGCGCGGGAGAGAGCGTCCAACTCGAGGTTCAAATTGAACGCCGCGGAGGCTTCCTGGGAGATGTCCCGTTCGTCTTCCAGAACAGGCCGCCGGGTGTCTACGTCGAGAACTCAGGATCTTCGGGGATCGTTATCTCCCGCGGCGAAACCCGCCGCACGATCACCCTCACCGTAGATCCCTGGATGAAGAGCCTGACCTTTCCCATGATTGCGTTGGGGAGAATCAAGAGCGAGGCAGCCAGAAAGCGTCGGAGTGGAGCCAAGGACGAATCGGTTGACTATGCTTCGGAGCCGGTCGTCGTAAGCATCGTGGGCAGTGAGCAGTGGGCAGTTGAGTAGTGATTTCGTGGAGTCTTGAGCCCTTTTCACCGATTCGAGGAACTCAAACCCTACTTCACCACTTCACTACTGCACCACTATTCGACTTCTTTACTGCTGACGGCTCGCCACTCATTGAGCAGCGAGAGTGCGATCGAGGCATTCCAGCGAAAAGGCGATGTCCTCCTCCGTGTGAGCCGCAGAAATTGAGATCTGCTTCGTCGCTACGGGAAAGAAGTAGACTCCCCGCTCGACCATCTCACGACGCATATCCAGATCCTTTTCGAAGTCGTGATTCGAGGCCAGGTCGTGCCAGTCAACGGGCTCATGATCCATGAAATACAGGCAGAGGGCTGAGCCCTGTCTGGCCACCGTCCCGGTAACACCGCGGGATTGGAGGATTGACTCGATGCCTTGCTGAGCTTGCTGCCCTAGCTTCTCCAGGTGCTTATAGACTCTCCCGTCATCCTCCAGCAAGCGTTCGATGGTGGCTATGGCCGCGGCGACGGCTAGCGGGTGTCCGTTGTAGGTCCCGGCAAGGAGCGGACGCTTGGAAGGATCCGGGTCCGCATAGCGATCCATCAACTCCAACTTGCCCCCGAGGGCCGACATCGGATAACCGTTGGCAATCGCCTTGGCAAACACCACGAGGTCGGGCTTGACCCCGCTGACCTGACTGTAGCCGCCCACCGAATAGCGAAAACCGGTCTTGACCTCATCGAAAATAAGTACGAAGCCCTTCTCATCTGCCAGGTCTCGGAGACCGGCTAGATATCCGGGCTGGGGCTTCATGATCCCAATGTTCTGGAGAATCGGTTCGGTGATCAGGGCCGCCACCGGATAGCGGTCGCAGACGTAGCGGACCGAGTCAAGATCATTGAAATTGACGATGTGGATGAGCTGCTGGTGGGAAACAGGGGCACCGGGACCCAAGGCAACGTATCGATACTCCCCGGGCGAAACGCGGGGGCCAATCTGATCGAGTGGCGTCAAGACATTGCAGCCGACGTCATTATCGGAACCGTTGAATCCACCCTGCATGACGATCACATGGTCTCGTTGGGTTGCCGCCCGAGCAAGCCGGATGGCGCCCCGGGTCGCCTCCGATCCGGTGTTGCAAAGCTCAACACTCTCGATGGCTGGAACATGCGTGCACAACAGCTCCGCCAACTGCCCCTCGAGCCGATTGGTTCCGCTGCCAAAGAGGCTCACCTTATCCTTGATGACCTGCTCCACCGCCTGATTGACATAGGCATCGTTGTGGCCCAGGACGAAGGGCGCGAAGGCGGCGTGGTAGTCGATGTATCGATTACCATCGACATCCCACATATAAGCTCCCTCAGCTTTGGAAAAGACGATCTCCGGCTCTGCCTTCCGAGCCGTCGAAACTACGCCCCCAGGAATGTACTTCTTGTTGTTTTCAAGCGTCTCAGCCGATTTCGGCCGCGTTAACTCAGCGATCTTCATGACGTGTACTCCAAGTTATTAAGATACAAGGTATTTCCCCCGTTCACTCTCGCCAGACCGTCTCCAGAAGAGCAATCAACATTCAGTCCAAGAATCTTTTGAACCTCCTCTTCTGAATAACCTCGGGTCAACAAGCCTGCCGTAATGTTGGGGGCTTCGTCGGAACGGGTGATCCCCTCTGGCAAACGGATAGGAAACGGTATGGGATAGACGGTAGAGTCCTTGAGTTTGCCTGCCATCAGCCAGTGAAACCACTCCTCGGAGTGGTTCTCTGTGAAGTCCAGTCCAATCGAGACATGATCGATCCCAGCCAGGTCCACCCAGTACTCGATGGCATCCAGGAAATCCTCGATGGTCGAGTCGTACCCGCTCTTCAGGAAGGTCGGGAAAATATTGGATCCCACAACCCCACCCTTGGCCACCAGCGCTTTGACCTGCTCGTCGGTCTTGTTCCTCGGGTGATCCTGCTGCGTTCTGGGATTGGTATGACTGAACCAAACCGGTTGTTCCGAGACTTCGATGGCATCCATGGTGGTCCTGTATCCCACGTGGGAGAGATCAACGACCATGCCCAAACGATTCATTTCCTTGATCAGATCGACTCCAAACTGGCTCAGACCCACGTCCTGCCGTTCGTAGCAGCCAGCACCCACGAAATTCAAATCGTTGTAGGTGATCTGAATAACTCGGACACCAAGGCGGTAGAAAATCTCCACCAGATCCAGATCGTCCTCGATGGGGGAGGAGTTCTGGAAGCCAAAGATGATTCCCACCCGGTTCTCCCGCTTGGCGGTGTGGATGTCGGCAATTGAGGTGACGGGTCGTATGTAGCTACTGTGCGTCTCGAAGTCGCGGTAGAAGGAGCTGATATTTCGCAGCGTCCCACGAGCCCCCTCCCAGACAGCAACGGTGGCATTGATCGCTGTGAATCCGCCTTCCCATAGGTGACGATAAACGTCTTCATCACCCCAGCGGCTGACATTCAAACCGTCGATGACCATCGACCTCCGGTGCAGATCTTGCGCTTCTGAGCTCACTTTCATCGGGTCAACCCTCCGTAATCGAACCAGGACCCGCTCATGCTAAAGAAGAATTCGTCCCGGCTCAAGGGAAGAAAAGCTACGAGAAGTGATTCCAGGAGTCCATCCGCGGTTGCGGCGGCAGGGAAACGGCACTTCCGGTCTTCGCGGAGAGGGCAACCGCTTCGCAGAACTCCATGTAGCGGATTCCCTCCTCAAAGTCCGGAAAGACAGGCGTCCCCTCCCGAATCGCACGAATGAAGAGGGCATCGGTATCCTGGAAGCGCTCTTCTTCGGGGGGAATGGGTACCAGAGCGAGTTCGGGATTGCTCAGGGAAGCACCTCGAATCTCATCGGCGAAGAGTTCATAGACTAGAGTCCCGCTCGAGCCGTAGATCTCGATCGCCTGCGCCGGTGGACAGGCGACATGACCCGAAAAATGGTAGCTGGCGTTGGCACCACACTCTAACCGAGCGGCGACGACGACCGAATCCGGGACACCCGCCTCGACCCAGTCTCCTGCCCCCGACTGTCGCTTCGGCTGGCGGATAGAGGTCAGGGCTGTCACCTCGACGGACGGGCCTAGCCAGCGGTTGACCACCTCGTTCCACATCCCCAAAGTGAGCATGTTCACGCCGACCACATCGGAGTCCCAGACAAAGGCCTCCCAGCCTTCGCCAAACCAAGCCATCCCGTTGACGCGTACCTCGTGGATCCTACCCACGAACTGCTCTTCATGAAGCATCCGTTGCATCACCCGATCCCCTTTGAGGCCGGGACGGGGCGGGTAGAGGGCCGTGACCTTGTCTGACTTCCGGGCAGCGGCGAGCATCTGCTGCGCCTCCCCGAGGTTCCTGGCCATCCGAGCCTGACAGAGGACATGCTTTCTCTTATCAAGGGCCCTGAGGGTAGCCGGAAGATGCAGCACCGGAGGCGTCGCGATGATAACGGCGTCCAACTCGGGTGAGTCCGCGATCTCCTGCCAAGAGCTCGCCGTTGCTGGAATGCCGAATTGCGCAGCCACCGCAAGGGCCTTGTCCGGGTCCCGCGACCAGATAACCGACGTTTCTACGCCGGGGATCTTCCTGAGGGCCGGAAGATGACGACTGGTCGCTACCCCGCCCGCCCCGATGATTCCAACCCGTAGATGATTCTCCATATTCCTCCTTCTTTCCTCTCCTTGCCGAGCACCGGATTCCGGTGAGCTGGGCCCGCCACCGTGAACAGACAACTCCCGCAGTGGCAGAGACAAGATCGGCTTCCTTCCGTTTCGTACGGAATGCAGTCAAGATCCGTAGGACAGAGGATTATAGAATGGGGCGAAGGCGAGGATCAAAGCGGTGACGAAGGACTGTTTGCCGGTCAGGATATCGTCGGTAAGGATTTCTCGGAGATCATGCCTGCGTTCGATTCCCTTGCTGTGAGTGAAACGATCAATCACGATTTCGAGCTCTATTCCCCGATCGATCACAGGATCAGCAATTCGGGGGGGAATGGACATTCCCCCGCCATGCCCAAAGTGTCCCTTGTGCCCGTCCGAGACATAGGCCCAACTCTCGAGAAAGACCTGCCTCCGTGGACCTGCCGAACCGACGACGTTGAATCCCCCTACCAGCCCGATGTAAAAGTCGGCTTCACCTCGTTCTCGCTTGAGCTGCAGGGTCAGGTTTTCCACACGGGTCTGAGCCGACATCATCAGCTCGGCGGCGGAGAAGGGTGTGCCGGTTTCCTCCCTCGAAACGTCGTAACATAGGAATTCCGCTGTCTCGTCCGAATCGGGTTGAAGCCTGCCGGACAGTAGCTCCCAGACCTCTTTGGCGGCGGCGATCTCCGGTTCTCGGGTACTGCCGACAGCTATTCGCATTGTGCTTTAATTCTAGCGCTCAGATCTGACAGAAAGAAAATTCCAAGATACAAGATACAAACAAGTTCCAAATCTAAGCAACCAAATCCGGGTCAGCAACTTGCTATTTTTCAATGAGATCGGGAGTGCGTTCTAACAACATCTAACAGCCCGATTGGCCTCAATCAACGTGAGCAGTCCCGGCTTCGTATCTAGCTGTACTTCTCTGCGAGGTAAGTACCGAGGTCTTGGACAGGCTTAGCGCGACGTTCGAGACCAAGAGCTACCAGTGCCGCCCGCTGAGCCGACAGAAACGAAGCGAGCCGCTG